>NZ_JAIEME010000039.1 GCF_019752415.1 Nitrosomonas sp. | reverse complement strand
CAGAAAAGCGCGCCTAAGAAAGCACTCAGAAGTAGTAATCGTTTAAACATGATGGTTTTTCCCCGGTGAATTAGCGGTACTGGTTGTTCAAGATTTTGGAGCTGTGCACTGCACCATCATTGGCACTGTATGTAATTTTGGCGCTAAACCGTGCGTTGTTAGGACAGCCTGAGAAATTGATGGTCACCGCACTGCTGGCTTGACCATGCGCTGGGACATCACCGATGTTTAACGGGAATGCCACTGGACTGGTAATCGCAGGGGTACAGGCTGCGCCATAGGTTTGAGTCAACTTTAAGGCGTCAATTTGTGCATTTTCTGCACCACAGAACCCCTTGTTTGCAAGCGTTATCGCCCACAATCGTGCATCCTGACTACCTGACTTACTGGTAACAAGTATCGATAAGACAGGAAGCACCCCTACGCAGGAAGGTGGACTCTCGTTAAACAAAGCAGTAATTTCATTTTTTGCCAGGGCGCGATCATAAAGTCTAAAATCATCGAGTTTGCCACTCCAGAAAATCCGCTTAAATCCATCAGGGGAATTACTGTATCCAATCAACAGGGGGCGATTATTGACAATGGGAACGGCTTCATCAAAAGTTCCTCTCAGTACGCCATCAATCCACAGCTCGATATGGCTGCCGTTTGTATTAGCCACCAGGTGGTGCCATTTGTTATCACGGAAATCTCTCTTGTAATCAATCCCTCTACAGCATTCTGTTTTGGCAAACTGAAGTGTTTCGGCATAGAGAGAAACCCAATAATTGCTGAAGAAATCCGTTTTATCAATGATATTTTGACCATAGCCTTGACCAAAATAACCCGTCCCATCATTTAAAAACCATGCACTCACAGCACTCGACGGCCATTCCGGAAGCTTAAGAGACGTTCCTAGGCTAATACAGTCGTCATTGAATGCATAGGCCCTATCAGGATTACCAAAGCGATCTGTGGTTGGTGTCGGTGTGCCACAGTAAGGAGGCACTGTTCCGTTGTAGCCATTCCCACTTTCATCCAGCATATTGCCATTAAATGGATAGTAGGCCACTAATCCATCCTTTAGATCCGCTTTTACTGGTGCTGAAAATATGGCGATTACAATTAATGCCGAGATAAAGATGAATATCGATTGAGTAATCCAATTCTGCGAATAGCATAGGATGCTGTATTTTGTATGATTTTGTATTTTGGCCCGCATGATCCGTCTCCTGTGACTGAACTAATATCGTGTTTGTCGAATTGTTAACCCCATCGAGTAGTTTTAAATCACCTGTACTGGAAAATTCACCTCATACAACTCACCTTGCACGCTGAAATGTACAGTCAAAATCCAATGCCCGGATGCCCCAAGCGGTACTATTCCTGCATATTCGCCGGCTGTGCCTATCGGCGTTAAGACTACTTCGATCGATTGTGCCGATTGGGTAGTTTGCTTAGCTTTTTTTTCAGCATTACTATCCGGAGCAATACCCACTTCCAAATGAGTATCGATAATCACAGGCTGACTGTGTGCATCTGTAAGCTGTAGATTGAATTCATTTTCACCTACTCGCACAGTATCCTTAAACGCCAGACGAACATGATGGCCGTTAACGATCATTTCGTTGCCGTTATCCGCTCGTATGTGACTAGAAAATACAAATAAAAACATTAAACTCACTAACCCTCTGACCAGGAATTTAGATATTTGGGTGTTCATATTAATGGGCTCCCCAGAAAAGTTATCGTTCTACAATGATATGAAGTTGCTTGAATGCATTCAGACGCATGTTCCTTACAACTAACAATGGAAATAGCTTAAGCTTTGTAATCAATTGATTAGTTTATATATAAATACAATTTATATATAAACATAACATTTTTAATATAAATGCATGCGGATATACTATTTTGATCTAGATCAAATGAGAGTGACTTTTATGAACAAATTTCCATAAGAAATAAGTTGAGACCTTAGTATTCGGATATAGCGATGAAGTGGATACGAAGGGTGTCAACATCTGTAAGGCAAATCCAAAATTGCACCGGATCAGATTGTTTGAGTGTTCAAAAGCATAACAACGCGGAAATTGTTTAAGAGGAAGCTGGGTTTAAAACAAGATCTGCGAGGCGACGAGTTTTGGATGGATGGCTATTAGGAAAATGCTGATTAATTAACTGCACGAGCGAATCACTTCGTTGCGCGGTACTCACTCCCTCGCCTATCATATTGATATGTCTCGGTTGTTGCGTTCCGTGCGCCTCGTGCTTCATCTCGTTCGCCGAATTAATCAGTGTTTCCTTAGGTTGCAACTGTGGAAAAAAGAGCGGATTAGTGTTTGGTTGTGCGGTATATAAAGAATCAAGTAAACCAAAAGAAGATCTGCATTAGTTTACGCTTTACTAACGCCCCGTGGTCTTAGCACGGGGCCGTTCGTTGTTTAAACTTCAATTAGTGCAATTAAAAACTAGTTGATGCAGGTAGTATAGTTTTCGGGGCAGGCCGTACGCAGTCCGCCGGATGGACTGATTTTTTGTTGTTGCCAATTCAACATTTCCAGCACTTTCTTATAATAAGCAAGGTCTCGTACCCAGAAAATGTAGTTAACTTTCAGATTATCCTGTGCAAAATTGAGCAGCTCCGAGACGGTTGGCTGATGACCTTTCTCATCCCACCGCGTATCCCGATAATTCGCTGGCTCCACTTTAACTATCAGGGGCATCAGACCAGAATTTTTAGGATAGTATTTATAGAGGCCTGGAGGAGAGTATTGACTTCCTGGATAGTTTAATCCCGGATCTTGAATGAAAACATCCGGACAACCCAGTGCCGATCCCATTCCTTTGAGATCGTCTACTAATGTTGTCAAAAACGGACGCGGGGAGTTTGCGAGCTGGAATGTCATCGTGTTGGGGAAAGATGCACGCATCTTTTTGTTTAATACAAGCAGGTTGCTGTAGAAACCATCTATCTTAGTGTCGGTTAGCGGTTTTAGAGGGTACCCCATAGAGGTTTCTGTGAAGCCGATACCTTCAAAGTATTCGTGGGAATTAAAGCGCTTTCCCAATGCACTAATTAGTGCAGCCAGACGATCGCGCACTTTGGGATTCCACAGCTTGATGTTGTTCCCTGTAATCGTGGCGCTGCCATCGCTACTAAAAGCGAATACTCCTCCCTCGTATGTTGCCGCTGTCAAGTAGTCTGGCACTAAGTCTGTGTCAGTACCCCATGATTTTAATTCTAATAGAATTATAAGCCGTTTATTTCGCGCGGTAAGCTCAGAAAGTCTCTTCTCAATGGATGTGAAATCATATACACCAAAGGATTTTTCTAGCTCTGCCCAACTATAACGCACTTGCATTCCGCGCAGAGCTGGCGTAGCCTTCATTTCGCTATATACTTGCTGCAGATAATCCGGTTTATTTTTACCCGAACTCATAATCGCATAGTAATGGCCTGGATGCCATTTGATTGATCCGGGTGTCCCGGCGACGACGGCATGCGCTGTTCCGAAGGAAATCCAAATCATGCTTATGAGGAATAATATTGCGACTAGTATGCTATGCATTTGTCTCACTACCATGGAGAAACTGGTGCTATTCTTGGGTTCCGTGTGGGAAATAATTCTCATGCAAAATGCTCCTTTAAATATTGAAGATAACTCCTTCAATTTCAGTTAAGAGTGGTCCTTAGCTGTTCAGAGTGAATCCATTCTCGTTAGAAAAAAGACACTTCTACTTCTTGGTATTACCTACTTCGAGAATTCCAAACTCGAAAAAACGGTGAAGATTTTCGTTTTTCGACAGTTAATTTAGAGCTTCTAATACCAGCTTAATTTGAGAAGAAATTGAAATAGGTGTGAAAAAATACCACATAAAAGTAAATAAGTGTGAAAAAATTCCACATAGAAGTAAAGAAAGGAACGAATATTCTTAGTAAGGAAGCATAAAAAGATATTGCTTATCCTCTGGAGATATTTTTAACTAAATGATAATTATATGTTAAATATAATTCTAAATTAGAAGCTACTTATGGATATACTATTTTGATCTACAACAAATGGAGATGACTGCTATGAAAAATTTTCTAAAGAAATAAGTTGAGACATTAGTATTTGGATACAGCAATGAAATTGATATCGTGCTTACAAGCCGTAGAAGAAAAGCAATTTACCTCTACCGCACTTTCAAAATCGCTAAGTGGAGAAGTAGGTGCGATGGTGATATGACGGTATGTCTTTGAGAGCAGCTCGCTACGATTGCTTAAGTCCGACAGACTCCTAGTGACTGAAGTTGTCATCGGATTGAGATTTGTGGCAAGAAAAATAACAATCTAACAAACCTCCCCAAAGCGAAATGCGTTAATGGCGAATTAATTGCCATTGAAATTACCGTTGCGAGCTTTCAAGTTACTCATTGAAACTATCAATCAGACAATTTCCCATTCAGCAATTCCAGCACGCCACCGGTTTCTGCATGGCGAATCCGCGTGATTCCGCCATTGCTGATTTTGATTCGATACAGACCGGACGGAGAGGCATGCACTGTTTTTGCAATAACCGCACGCATCACACCGGCATGTGCAACGATTAGCACATGGTTTCCGCGATAGCGTTCTAAGGTCTCTTCATAAGCTAAACCAACGCGTTGGATAAAATCGTCGAGCGGCTCCGCATCATGCGGGCGTTGATTAACTGGATCTTTCAGGAAAGCATGATATTCATCGGTTTGGTCAATTTTGACTTCATCATGACTTAACCCTTCCCATGCGCCAAACCCGACTTCCTTAAAACGCGGCTCAACAATGACATTGATTCCATGACGCTCCCCCAATTCATGCGCAAACCTCTGGCAGCGTTGTAGCGGGGAGGTGATGATTTGCTGCCATGCGGCATATTCGCCAACGGCGTTCCACATTTGCGACCAGCCCTTTTCGGTGAGGGGATCATCAATGTTGTGCCCGCGATAACGGCGCCCGCCGGCTGGCTCGCCGTGGCGGATTAAATCAATAACAGTTTCTGTCATACCATTTCAGCCGGGTAATTTTGATGCGGTAGTTTATCGGATGGCGTTGATTTCTTACTATGCTCGAACTGACGGTTATTCAAGACTCCCTTAACAAGCAGAAAGCTTCATTCCGGGAACTTGAGTGACTATTGGTATTTAGTAATTTCCCAATTTAATATCTGAGCTGCTGGTTTTCTTGACAACACCCAGCGCGATATCGACATATTCAGCGAATTCCAGCGCATCTTCTTCGTCAATCGGTGTCGCCAGAACAAAATCCGCATGCCTGCGTGCTTCTGCTTTCCTGCCTTCGTCATACAGTACCTCAGCATAAAAAGCGCGCGTGATGACGTCTCTGGGAAACAGTTCGTGTGCTCGCTTCAAGTGCGCAAGGGCTTTCTGGTTACTGCCAAAACTAATGGGGAATCCCGGGAGTTTGTGATACATACGGCCCAGTGCCCTGTGCGCACCGGCATTTTCGTATTGTTCATCCAGAGCGACTACTTTCAATAGCATTTTTTCCATCGGCCGGAGCATTCTGAATGCATTCACGATACCGCTATCTTCTGCCATTTTTCCCATTGCAACGGCCTTCCAAAAAAGACCTCTTGCATCATTTGGGTTCAAAGCAATCGACCGGTCGGCTACAGCTATGCACCGTTCAAATAGTTGAACACGGCGCTCTTTATCCATTTCGAGTTGTGCAATCATAAACTTCAGGCGAGAGAGCTCGGCGATAGCGGCTGATTCCTGAGAATTCCGCGACAGATCGCGAAACCAATCGATTGTTTCCACAAGCAGCGGCGTATCAATGGCATATCGCCAGACAGCGAGTTCAATTTTCTGTTTATTCTCTTCAGTCAATAAAGTTGGAGAAATGCTTTGCGAAAAAACCGGTGCGGTCAAGCAAGCAACCGCAATTACCGTGACTACGAACAAGGCAATTCTTCTCTCCAATTTTTGCATGTTTGATTCTATGAAAGCGCGCATATTTAATCCGTTAAATCAGCTGTTTTCTCGATTAAGCGTTATATATTCTACGATAAATATCAGTCTTTTTAAGACACTGTGCTAAGGATAGTCTTATTTGATTCAGATTCAAACCATGAATAAAGCGAAAATTTGCGCTTTAATAGAAAATCTGCCGCCTGAAAACGCTAAAGGAACTCTGGATAACTGTCATTTCGAGCGTAGCGAGAAATCTATGGTATTGATTGCCAAAGAGTCCTCACTTTGTTCGGAATGACATATGAGGACTGTTCAGAGTTCCCCTCATGCAGAACAGAAGATGACTTAAAACTGGCCTATAATATGCGGTTTTTATTCAAGATCAGTCTTTTCATGGCATTGCACTACTGTGACACCGCTTAAAATGAAACAGCACACCCTACCCACACCCGGCACCCTGTTACGCTTCGCTGATTTCGATGGTTCGAGCGACGCGCTGTTTCTCGCGCAACTCGCCCAGCAGGCGAAACCTATCACGATCATTACTGCCAATGCACTGGATGCGCAAAGATTATTGGAAGAAATTCCCTACTTTGCACCGGAATTAAGAGCGCATCTACTCCCGGACTGGGAAACACTGCCTTACGATACCTTTTCACCGCACCATGATCTCGTTTCGGAACGGCTCGCGACACTGTATCAAGTAATGAATGGCGCCTGTGATGTGCTGATTGCGCCCTTGACGACAGCGCTGTATCGCATGCTGCCGCGTGAATATCTTGCCGCGCATACTTTTTTTCTGAAACAAGGTGAGGTGCTGGATCTGGCCGGGTTGCGCAGTCAACTGACTTTTGCGGGTTACTCGCACGTCACACAAGTTTTTTCGCCAGGCGAATACAGTGTACGCGGCGGCTTGATTGATTTGTTTCCGATGGGCAGCCCGCTGCCGTATCGCATCGATTTACTGGATAACGAAATCGACACCATTCGCACGTTCGATGTCGACACCCAACGCAGCATTTATCCGGTCAACGAAATCCGCCTACTCCCTGCGCGAGAATTTCCGTTGGATGAGGCCGGGCGCACCAGCTTCCGCGGTAATTTTCGCGAGAAATTCGAGGGCGATCCATCCAAAAAACAAATCTATAAAGATATCAGCAAAGGTCTGACACCAGCCGGTATCGAGTATTACTTGCCGCTGTTTTTTGAACAGACGGCAACGTTATTTGATTACTTGCCGGAAAATACGCTGCTTTGCCTGCACCAGGATGTCCGTCCGATCATCGACGAATTCTGGCGCGACACCCAATCGCGCTATCAATTGTTGCGCGGTGATAGCGACCGTCCGCTATTGCCGCCGCAGGAATTATTTTTATCCAGCGATAGCTTCTTCGGCAAATTAAAACCGTATGCGCGCATTGAGATTCTATCCAATGGACAAGATCTCAAGCTGGCGGCTAAAAAATCTACTGCTCCGCTGCCCTCTGTTCAAGTCAACCGCCACGCGGAAAATCCGCTGGAAAAACTCGCTGCGTTTGTCGCCCATTTCACGCAAACTGGTGGACGCATCTTGCTGCTGGCGGAAAGTATGGGGCGGCGCGAACTCATTGCGGAATACCTGAATCAGTATGGCTTGCATCCGGACAGTTGTCAGGATTACGCGCAATTTCTGAGCAGTTCTCAGCCCTTCATGCTCAGTGTTGCACCGCTGCACACCGGTTTTATCCTGGAATCAGCGCAACGTGCGTTTATCACCGAAAGTGAGCTGTATTCGACCCATGTCTATGGGCGGCGTGAACGCGAAGCGCGCAAGACTACCTCGACCGATAATATTCTGCGTGACCTGTCGGAAATCAAACCGGGCGATCCGGTGGTGCATGAGCAGCATGGCATTGGCCGCTATCTGGGGCTGGTCAGTATGGATGTGGGGGAAGGCGAACCGGGCGAGCTGAGTGAATTTTTGTCGCTGGAATACGCGGGCGGCGACAAGCTCTACGTGCCGGTTTCACAACTGTATTTGATCGGCCGTTACAGCGGCGCTGCCCCGGAATCCGCACCGCTGCACAAGCTGGGCAGCGGTCAATGGGATAAAGCCAAGCGCAAAGCCATGCAGCAAGTGCGCGACACGGCGGCGGAGCTACTGAATCTGTATGCCCAGCGCGCAGCGCGCGAAGGCCATACTTTTACGCTTAGGCCGCATGATTACGATGCTTTTGCCGAGGGATTCGGTTTTGAGGAAACTGCTGATCAAGCGGCGGCGATCAAAGCGGTGATTGCAGATTTAACCTCAGGGAAACCGATGGATCGCCTCATTTGCGGCGATGTCGGATTCGGCAAGACTGAAGTGGCACTGCGCGCCGCTTTTGTTGCCGTTGCCGACGGTAAACAGGTTGCTGTCCTGGTTCCGACCACGCTATTGGCTGAGCAACATTTCCAGAATTTCTCCGACCGCTTTAGCCTGATTGCCGACCAATGGCCGGTCAAAATTGCTGAACTGTCGCGCTTCCGCTCCGCCAAAGAACAAACGCTGGCGCTAGCGGGTCTGGCCAAAGGCGAGATTGACATTATTATCGGCACGCACAAACTGATTCAGAAAGACGTTCACTTCAAGAATCTGGGCTTGGTCATTATTGACGAAGAGCATCGTTTTGGCGTGCGGCAGAAGGAAGAATTAAAAAAACTACGCGCAGAAGTCGATGTGCTGACACTCACCGCCACGCCGATTCCACGCACATTGGCGATGTCGCTGGAAGGGCTACGCGATTTCTCCATCATTGCCACCGCGCCACAGCGCCTCCTTGCCATTCGCACCTTTGTCAGCAGTCTCTCGATGGGTATTATTCGCGAGGCTTGTCTGCGCGAACTGAAGCGTGGCGGGCAAATCTATTTTCTGCACAATGAAGTCAGCACCATTCAGTTGATGTATGAAAAACTATCCGGTTTGCTACCCGAGGCACGCATCAATATTGCCCACGGGCAAATGCGCGAACGCGATTTGGAACATGTCATGCGGGATTTTTACCAGCAACGCTTCAACATCCTGTTATGCACCACCATCATTGAAACCGGCATCGACATTCCCAGCGCCAATACCATCCTCATCAATAATGCGCACAATTTCGGCCTGGCACAATTGCATCAGCTACGCGGCCGGGTGGGCCGCTCGCATCATCAGGCTTATGCGTATTTGCTGACACCACCTGAAGAAGCGCTCGGCGCGCAAGCCAAAAAGCGCCTGGAAGCAATTCAAGCGATGGAAGAACTCGGTTCCGGGTTTTACCTTGCCATGCACGATCTGGAAATTCGCGGTGCTGGTGCGGTACTGAGCGAATCACAAAGCGGAGAAATGCAGGAAATTGGTTTCAGTCTGTACAGCTCCATGCTGGATTCTGCCATCCAATCCTTAAAACAAGGCAAAGAGCCCGATATGCAGCACCCATTGGGCGTTGCCACAGAAATCAATCTACACGTGCCGACTTTATTGCCGGAAGATTATTGCCATGACATTCACGAACGCTTGGTGCTGTATAAACGCATGGCCAATTGCTGCGACGACGAACAGCTCGACGACATGCAACGCGAATTGGTCGACCGCTTTGGCTTGCTACCCAACCCAACCCGGGCATTGCTCGACTGCCACCGTTTGCGCATCGCCGCCAAACCACTCGGTATCACACGCATCGATGCCAGCGCCGACAGCATCCAAGTGCAATTCATCCCCAACCCGCCGATCGACCCGCTAAAAATCATCCAATTGATCCAAAGCAGCCGCGAATATTCTTTATCTGGCCCGGATCGACTGAAAATTCAGGTAAAGATTGAGGATGTGAATAAGCGGGTGATGCGGATTAAGGAATTGATTCAGAAGTTGAACACTAATAACTGAAGTATCTCTTTTTCTACTACTCTATGAGAACTGAAATGCGTCAAATATCGGCAAGACTACCGGATGAACTGGTCACCGCGCTGGATGAGGCGGCAGCAAAATTGCATCGGACGCGTGCCGATGTGATCAGACAGGCTGTTGAATATTATCTTGAAGATTTTGAAGATACTTCTCGCGCCGTGGAAGTCTTGCACGATCCAGCAGACCCAATCCTGGATTGGAAAACTGCAAAGCATAATCTCCTATCATATGACGGGCGAAGTGTATGATGAGCAATTGATCGTACTGGTCGCTCGCCGCAATCTTCACCAAGAGAATTACCGGCAAATCTGATCATAACGAATCACATGGTAAGTACTTTCTTAAGTAACTCCAAGGTTCTTGATTTAAAATCCGCGGTATTTTTTCTATAGATTGCCGTACCCTATCGACTTGTGGATCTAACAAAGTCAGTAATATTGAAAGCTAAATTGATGCATTATATTACGTTATTCTTGAAGTCTAATTTTAGGCGGCACGATGCCAGCAACGAAAACGATCAGCACCAATGACTGCTGCTTGCGATCCAAAATGAATACGGTAACACTCCAGTTAGCATGCGGCGAGTCCGTGTAGCCACTCCCAATGGCAAAGAACAACCGGGACAATTTCTCACCTAAAACAAAGCTCCAGATCGCAAAGCGCGCTGGCTGGCGTTGCTCTAATCCGTCGTGCCGCCAGGAGACGATCGGTTCCAACTCGGACGGCGACGGCGAAATCAATATTGGCACGGCTTCGCACATTTGCGCCGCTGCACCTGGCGGCCCCCGCTACGATCCGAATCAAACACCTGCGCAGCGCAGCTCGCCGGACAATGGCATCTGGATGTGCCGGAACCACGGCACAGCCGTAGACGCCAAGGACTCGATGTTCACCGTCGAACTGCTCCACGAGTGGAAGGCGCAGGCGCAAAAGGATTCGTGGCAGCGCGTTGTCCATAATGATGCGCGCCAAGGCCTAGCGGTCAAAGCACCCACCGAAGGCGAGTTAAGCGCGCGCCTTCGCGCAGCCACTGCGGCCGATCTTGAGGTTTTCCGCCGTCTAGACAAATGGCCGTCCACTCACATTCCTCTGACTCTCGAAGTGGACGGCTTGGGCGATTCCGTGAGCACGTCAGCGCTGGCGGCCGTGCTCACCACGCTCGATGATCTGATCCTTGTCGCTCCGCCCGGAATGGGCAAGACCACGACGCTGTTCCAAATTGCAGAAGCGATCTTGGCTAACGGAAATGGATCACCAATCGTCGTCCAGCTCAACGATTGGTCCACGGACGGCGTGGCGCTTCTCGAATCCGTTTTGAAGCGCCCTGCGTTTCGGGGAATCTCGGAAGACGACTTGCGCACCGTGGCGGCGAAGCCTGGCGTAATCCTGCTGCTCGACGGCTGGAACGAGCTCGATGCTGCGTCGCGTAAACGTTTAGCGGTTCAAGTCGCACGCCTCCAAGCAGAGTCGCCGGAACTCAGCTTGCTGATCTCAACGCGCAAGCAGGCGCTCGATGTACCGGTCGATGGCACGCGCATCAATCTCCTCCCACTCAGTCAAACGCAACAGTTTGATATCGCCAAGGCCCTGCGTGGTGACGCGGGCGTGCGCATGCTCGATCAGGCTTGGCGAACGACTGGTGTGCGAGAGCTTGTCACGATTCCGCTCTACTTGAGGGCGCTGCTGACTCTTCCCGAGGACGCGCCTTTTCCGACTACGAAGGAAGAAGTCCTGCGCCGTTTCGTTGCGATGCATGAAGAAGACGCGCGGCGCGCTGAAACACTCGCGGAAGTAACGCACAGTTTACATCAGCGATTCCTCGAAGACCTCGCGGCGATTGCCACCCGCGCAGCTAACACGACGGTCCCAGAGGCTGTCGCCCGTAAATCCATCTCGGAAACGGAGGGCGCGCTCGTGGCGGAAGGGCAGATCACGGAAAAGCCTCAGCCCAACACGGTGCTGGAGTCGCTGGTCAGCCACCACATGCTCCTGCGCATCGGCGATCCCGCAGGCTATTCGTTTCAGCACCAGCAATTTCAGGAATGGTATGCGTCGTACTTCGTCGAGCGCCTGATGATGGCGAGTATCGGCGATCCTGCCTCCCACAATAAGCTGAAGGCGGATGTTCTGAATCAACCGACATGGGAAGAATCCATTCTCTTCGCGTGTGAGCGGCTGGCACGCGGAGACATAAGACAGCAGGAAGCCTGCGGTGCGGCCATTCTTGCCGCGTACGAGGTCGACCCGATTCTCGCCGCCGAGATGATCTTCCGTTCGACTGAGGCCATTTGGGCACGTGTTAGCTCGACCATTCAAGGGCTTATTAGGCGGTGGCATACCCCTGGGAAAGTCGATCGTGCTCTAGGCTTCATGATTTCCTCAGGCCGCCCAGAATTTTTCAATCAAGTCTGGCCGCTCATCACGCACGAGAACAACCAAGTGAATCTCTCTGCACTCCGAGCTGGCAGGCAATTCAGGCCATCCCTCCTGGGAAGTGATGCGGCCAAGCGTATTGCCGCATTATCGCCGGATGTTCGGAAAAGCGTCCTGGCCGAGATCGCATCAAACAGCGGCATGGATGGCCTCGACCTCGCGGCCGCCATTACGAAAGATGATCCCGACCCCGAGGTGAAGGCGACGGTGATTGATGCGCTTGCGTTTCGCCGCGCGGACCGCCATGTCGCTGAGGTGCTGCGCGGCGCGGACGAAATGACTTTCGACTTGGTGGCCCGCAGAGGCCTCGTCGACGAAGCGACGGACGAACACGTCAAGAAAGGAATTGAGGCGGCGCACGAACGTCGGCGGAAGCAAGGCGCTTCGGCTTACGATCGGCTACGTGCGATCATCCATGCGCGAGGAGACGAAGACTTGAGCGTCGAGCTGACCGCGATCGTCGCCGAAATGGAGATCGATAAAAAGCGGGATGCGGAAGTCCAGCTCCTCTATGCGGCGCAGACTCGCTACTCACGCGCTATCGCCGATGGTCTCCTGCAGCGTGCGCGCGCGGACCGCACGTTGTTCTACGGCGCAGATGATCTTCTAGCCTCTGCGGGTTTTAGTCTGGAGGACGACACGCTTCTTGAGGCCGCACTTTCTGAGACTAGCCGCCACGATGATCGCGCTGAAGCTGCCGCGTCAGTGCTAGGACCCCAAGCTGTTGGCCGCATGATCGAAGTTATTCTCGAAGTGAAGAAGCATCTTCGCGACCCGAACGGCAAATACGACGAAGCCGCAGGTGACCGCTATCATTCTTTGCTAGACCGCATCGGGCATACGCCGGGCGCAAGTCTGGTAGCCGCTGTCCGTGAGAGCTCCGCAAAGGCGGGGAACGAAGAAATGGCGGAGTTGGCGGAGCTGATCTCTCGCCACCCGGACGACAAGAACGATCGCGGCAGGCCTTTCGACGCCGATTCAGTCTCCACAATCAGCGCCATTGCGGAAGACTGGGGCAACCGGATGCTCGCCTCAGGCGATGCGACGCGTTCGCAATTGGCTTCGATAGCAAGGGTCGCTAGCCGCGTCCCATCGGTGGGCTTGCTGCGATTGCTCAAGCGGTTGCTGGATGAAGATCTGCGCCGCTACCGCGCCTTCAGGGAAGAAGCAAAGGCGACAGGCTGGCGTCAAGGAAGAGCGACGAACGAAGCCGGGACTCTACACACACACGAGTATCAGCGCGCGTTTCTCGCAATCAACGCAGAGGAGACCGCTAGGTTGATGCGTGAATATCTGCACGACGAGCATTTTGGGCAACTCGCCGCTCTCGTATTGGCCACGCAATGGACCGCCGCGAATGAACCCAGCGATGGGGAACGCTTTCGGAGAGGATTAGATTTCTCGCGTGTTGAGGAGAAGCGTGATGTACGCGCCAGAGATCCTGCCGTAACGTCGGCGGAGGCCGACGCCATTTTTAACTCGATTGAGCCGTTGATTGCCGATGGAGCGACAGAGGAGCAGAAGAAGCACGCCGTTGCCCTCGGCGTCGTCGCCGCGCGACTGCCGCACGGCCAACGCGACGCCACGATTCAAAAGCTCATTTCACTGGCCCCGCGCGGTGCGCGCGCCGCCCTCCTTCAAAACCTCATCCTCTCGGGCGAAAGCATCGACATCGAGCTGGTCAAGAACGGCCTCGCGGAGGTATTCAAGGCGGCTAAGGCGCAGAACTGGATTTTGTCGGAGAACGGCTATGAGTTGAAGGAATGGCTGCGCCTGCTGCCTTTCGCCAACCCTCCTGCCGAAGCGTTCGCTGTCGTACGCGGTTTGCCAGACGATCAACGCAGGGTGGACCGCTTGGAAGAAATGATCGCCGGTTTCGGAACGGCGCCTGGCGACGCCGCCGAAAACGTCCTGTTTCAGCTCGCGGAAGCCGATCCGAAACTCTACGCGAGCCACGCCTGGCGCGACGCCGCCATACGCCGAGGCACGCTGTCAGCCGCGCGGCGATTTGTGGATTTGGCAGCGAACGGTGCGTTCGCTGCCAATGGAACGGATCGCTGGCATATGGCGCGCCAACTCGGTGGTTTGCTAGGTGAACATCCCGAGCTGCGTGCGCACGTCTATCAGATCCTAAGAGTCGGCGCTACGAAGCCCGGTCTCGCGTTGCTTGCGCAAGCCGTCGCTGAAAACCCCGATGTGGATGGTTTGCTGCTGCTCGTCAAGATCGAGATCGAGAAAAATCTCTCTTTCATCTCGCGGCGCACGATCGAGAACGTCGTGACTGAACACGTTCCTTCCGAGAGCTGGAAAGGCGCATACAACATCGTTCCCGTTCCCGCCGGTAAATTGCGACGGGAACTGCTCGCTATGACGATGGTCAACAGCCCCACGGACGCCGCCTCGCGTTGCTTGAATCAGATCGATGAGATCAGGGACGAATATGGCACGCCGGATTCCGAACCGCGCCATCCTGATCTGGCATCGGGCAAGCGATGGCCGGTCATGATGCCTACCCAGGATGTGAGTGAAAGGAATCAAGGGGCCAGGTCTAAAACCAAGAATAATTGTTCTTGCGGCATTAGTGGCCGCGATAATTGAGAAATGCCCGATTCTTCAAAAAACATTCCGCTCAGTTATCTTAATCCAAACGATAACCTTAATCATTTATGCATAATTTCCCACACTGATATGTACCGCATGAGGAGACATCATGAGAACTACAGTAGATTTACCCGATTACAGTAGTGTCCGGCAATTTAACCAGGATGATTGTATAAGCGATTGATCTGTAGAATCAAATAGTATGTTTTTGGGTGTCACCGATTTGGAAGTGAATTTTTTGCGAAACTGGAAGTTTCTCTACGTGGTTTCTCATTATGAATTCAGACAAATTGGTATTCGCACAACTCATGGAGCATTTACCCCTTCACACATTCTGTCGCTGTGTGCAACGCTACCCCTCAAATATCCCACCAAGACTTTTTCGCATCTCGATCAGTTTCTGTGCATGGCCCAGCGTTTCTACGGAACTACTGAGAACGCAGTCAAAACGCAGATATGGATTGCCATATCGGTTTATGTCTTGGTTGCCATTGTGAAAAAGCGGCTCAATACCGAAGCCTCGCTTTAACAATTCTACAGATTTTAAGCCTGACTCTTTTCGAGAAAAAACCTATTGATCAATTGGTTAAAAATACCGAGGTGCTAATGGATACGCCAGAAAGTTATAATCAACTGAATTTATTCAACTGAATTGCCGGACACTAATGGAAATAGATATATTAATAGGCGGGAAGGTCAATTGAGAAGCAACTATCTGCTGATCGAAAGAGGGGGTTGCGAACGCGCCAAACTTAGCATATTGAATGTACATGGATTTTATATGTACTCTAACAGGCCGTTGAAAAACTATCTACGTTGCCGCTGCGGTGTTAAAAACAGGCTCAAAATGCTCATTTATTAAGCATAAACTGCGCTTTTTCGCCTGTTTTTGCCTTGCATCGGCTGCCTCGAAAACGTTTTTCAACGGCCTGCTAAAGTAACGACAAGCATGACGTATCAGTCAGCGAAGAGTAAAATACGACTTTAGTTAGATAATTGATTACGAATGTCCATTCAATGGTTTCCTGGGCACATGGTTACGGCGCGCAAAAAGGCAGCCGAAACCATGGAACGCATCGATGTGATAATAGAAGTTCTGGATGCACGCGTGCCGGAATCAGGCAGCAATCCTGTCATTAAGGAACTCCGCTTGCATCGGCAACGGCCCTGCCTGAAAATCCTTAATAAAGCCGATCTGGCGGATCCTGCTGTCACTACAGCGTGGCTGAACTTCTACAATGAACAAGAAGGAATCAAGGCCGTAGCGCTATCCTGCAAAAAACCAGGAGATGTCGCCAAGATTCCCGGTTTGTGCGAGATGCTCGCCCCGCATCGTGATAACCGACTTAAACCATTGCGCATGATGATTATGGGCATCCCCAATGTAGGGAAATCCACACTGACAAATGCGCTGCTGAAGCGCCGGGTGGCCGCTGTAGGCGACGAGCCGGCAGTGACCAAAAACCAGCAGGGATTCGATCTGAATGAACGAATGACGCTGATCGATACGCCAGGGCTAATGTGGCCAAAGATTGAGTATGACAGCGACGGTTTCATGCTGGCCGCAAGCCATGCGGTGGGGAGAAATGCCATAATTGATGAAGAAGTGGCCAGTTTTCTGGGCGACATCCTGCTGGCAGGCTACCCCAGCCTACTTGTGAACCGTTACGGATTCTCCGTCGAAGGTCTGGATGGTGCGGGCATTGTCGAAGCAGTCGCAAAACGGCGCGGTTACCTGCTCAAGGGGGGTGTTCCTGATCTGGAAAAAGCTGCTCTCATGCTGCTACAGGATTATCGCACCGGAGCACTTGGACGGATCAGCCTGGAATCACCAAAAAGCCGCAGTGTAATGTTAGCCGATCAAGCACTGATTAAAGCAAAGGAACAGGCTTCAAAAACAAGGAGAATCAAGGGGCCAGATCTATAACCAAGAATAACTGTTCTTGCGGCATTAGTGGCCGAGATAATTGAGAAATGCCCGATTCTTCAAAAAACATTCCGCTCAGTTATCTTAATCCAAACGATAACCTTAATCATTTATGCATAATTTCCCACACTGATATGTACTGCATGAGGAGATATCATGAGAACTACAGTAGATTTCCCGATTATTAAAATCAATCTCTATCAAGCACAAAGCTAACAACGTCATTAATGAATGCGCGTACGTCTTTGGGTTGCATCTAACAGGCCATTGAAAAACTATCTGCGTTGCCGCTACGGTGTTAAAAACAGACTAAAAATGCTCATTTATTAAGCATAAACTGCGCTTTTTCGCCTGTTTTTGCCTTGCATCGGCTGCCTCGAAAACGTTTTTCAACGGCCTGCTAAAGGAAATATTTCCAAGCTTCAAATAACACAAAGACTGCAGAGTACTTGACGGAGCGATTTAACCGGTTTCAACAGAATAGCCAGAGAAACTCATTACTTCCTGAAAACTACTGTTTCATTTTTCCGTTCTTGGAATTTCTTGCGCATCAATTAGTTGAAATTTATCATCACCGATATGTCTAAGTTTGACTTTATAGTATGTTCCCAATGCCTTTACTTGCTGGATGTCCAATGTTCCAGTTTCAGCTACAAAAACAGAGTTTTCGTTAAGATCTGCAGCTGCTGAAACTGCCAGTTCAAATTTGTCGTGTTCAAGACCACGATTAAAAACTATTGTAATCGGGGATGTCGCGATAGAAACAGAAGTATCGCTATTCGCTTTAGATTCGAATAATTTGAGTTGAATGCGATAGGCGCCGACACTGCCGCCTAATGCATTCGATGCATCAAAAATAGACATTTCCAGGTGTTCGTGCAGTCCCCCATCGCTGCCAATTTCACCGATAACCGCTGCCGTATCACTCACACCGCTGGTTCGATACGAAATAGCAGTGCCAAGCGCGTCGGTAATTTCAATTCGCTCTTCGTTTGGCACAGTCGTGCTCCATTCAGTGCCATTCCAGAATAGCAGTTGACCGACAGGCTGGAAACGCAGCCAATTCCCTGGGGTGAATGCTCCTTGTGCGATATTGACATCAAAACCAGGTTCGTCCGTAGCGTAGAGTCCTCCGCTGATGTCGCCAAAGTCCGGTTCGAACAAATTGCTGTTAAGAAATATTTCCGCGCCAATTTTCCACGGTTGGATGTCGCCTTCATGCGAGTGTGCTTGCGCAATAGCAGATATGGAAAATAAGCTAAGAACGAACGTCATAGTCAGGTTAATAATTTTCTTTAGCATAGATAAGGCCTCATGAGTTGATTTAAGTTACTGTTTTATAATTTCTGCTTGCTTTAATTAAGATAATGGATGCCATTGTCCTCCTTGGATAATTGCTGTTATTCAAAAACCCCGCCAATTTCTTCTAAGTGCTCCAAGCGGAATTTATCGTCTCCGATGTTGCGCAAGGTCGCTTTAAAATTCTTTCCGTGTGTATAGACTGAAGGGATTTCCAGAATTCCGCTTTCAATGTCATACCGAACCGGTATGGCGTAGCGGGGTTTGTCGATTTGTACCGTATTGAGCACAAATATATTTTCATCTTTTAGCTGCAATTGCGCGCGATAATGCTGATTGCTTGCCTGGATATCGTTCAGATTCAATATGCCGGTATTCTGGTCGTAGACCGCTGCCACATTCAATACAGTGGCGGGCGCTATAATCGGGATATTGCACAGCCGGAGTGTGCATAAGTCTTTAGCCAGAGAAGCATCGGAACGATCAATGACACCATCGCGATTGACGTCAAGCATGGCATTGCCTGGGTTAACCGGTTCATTGTTTTGGGCAGCTAATAGAATCAATGCCACATCGATTCGATCCACATCACTGTCTAAATCCACATCGCCGGGAATTGACACAGGGAGTATTGGTCGTGGCGGATCCGGATCAATGTCCGATGGTTTGCCAGCGAGCGCTACTAAGGCTGCAGCGAATGCTGCCTCATCCAAACCGGTATTAAACAAAATCAGGAATGGTTCTGAAGGAAAGAAACGTGCATTGGAAATAAGCTGCATTTCAACCAAATAGGCACCAACAGGCCCGCCTATTTCTCCCTGTTGATTTTCCAGAAAGAAGCTCAGATGGGTGTGTAAAATGCCATTATTGTTGGTAATGTCCACAACCAATTCGGGATTGCCCAGAATGCCTTCAGCAGAGAAAATGGTACTGCCGTCAATGCCAAAGCTACCGTCACTAAAACATACTAATTGTCCAGCGCATTTCGAGAAATCGTTGAGTACCTCGGCACTGGCTTCGAGTCCGCCGAACAGGGTGATTTGGATACCGTGAGGCGAATTCCCCCACGAAGATAACGCCGGATCCCAATATTTAAGCGCCCCAAGTGCGCGATAACTCACCAGTTCATTGGGTAGTAAACCATTTTGAATTGATTGAAACCCCGGATTCTTGGTTCGGAAATCCCCACCGGGAAGATCTCTAAAATTGGCCAGAAAGATAAGCTTTCCTGTTGTAGATTCTTTAGGTAAGGCTCCGGCAGGTAATTCAAGCGTTTGTGCCAGTTTACCTAAGTCACACCCGACAACACCGGGCGTGCGGCAGTACCCGGCAAATACTGCATTGCCTTCTCCCCAGACTTCGACATCCAGGTGCTGGGAGAAAGCTGCCTGATTCAATAACAGCGCAACAATCAGCAAATAAAATCGGATACGGTTGGTCATGTAAGTTTGATTTTCATTCTATGCAATTCTTGCCGTGGTCTTGTCATTAAGCAGATTGACTAAAAGGAGGCACGCAACCCGAACACAAAACTTCGTCCTGGCTCCGGTGCGAAATTTCGTAAAAAGGAAACCGAGTTGCGTATTTCCTCATCCAACAGATTGTGCGCTTTGGCAAACAGCCACAAATCACCCCATGTGCCGGTTTTAATTTGATAATCCGCCGTTGCGGTTAATAAATGGTATCCCCCCGTGGATGTTTCATTTTTGCCCGGATGAGTTTGCGTTTCCCCGCGGGTATAACGCAGCGCGGTAGTCCATAGGCTGTTGCCAAATCCCAGCTCGGCGCCGTAGCGTAGCGGAGGCATGCGCGGCACATCGTCGCGATCGCCATTGACAAAGCGGCCGCGTACATAATCGGAGAACACGGTCAGCAGCACATTGCCCCGCGGCATCTTATAGAGGGTTGCGTCAATCCTGGATTCGAAACCGGCAAATTCGGCATTGCGTTGATCGTAAGCGAAAATCGATACGCATTCCGAGTCGCTGACACAGCGCTGGCGGATCACTTCGTTGTCAATTTCGTAGACCAGGCCGGTATTGCGCAGATAAATATAATTGTCGGTACGGTTATAATAACCATTGATTCGCGCACTGATGCGTTCGGATTTCCAGTCAAAGCCGAAATCAGCCATGTTCACAGTTTCATTCTTTAATTGCACATTCCCGATTTCGAAACTGCGGGTGGATAAATGCGGGCCGAGCGCAAGCAATTCCTGTATATCCGGGGGACGCTTGCCGCGATTCAATGTCAGCGTTAGCGCAACATCCGGTAGCGGATTCCACTGGACGGCTGAGGAAGCGGAGAGTGCCTGATAGTCAAGCGCATTGGGCAAAGGCACAGGTGGCAGGGCGCTGCCGCGCAGTTTCAATTCGCTGGCGCTGGGATTTACGTGCGCTTGTTCGAAGCGGAGGCCGCCACGCACTATCCATTTATTCCAGGTGTAATCCTGCGTGGTATAAAAACCCAATGACTGTTGCTTGGTCGGTGGTACGAAAGTTTCGACGCCGAGGGCGGAGAATTTACGATCTATCCAGTGTGCGCCGAAAGTGCCAGTCAGGTTCGGTAGCGCATTGTGACGCGCTTCGACACGGCCCTCGCCGACATCATTTTTGAACTTGGTGAAAGGTGAGCCGCCTTCCACCTCGGTATGTCCGTAGTCGACCAAACCATAACGAAAACTGATGCTTTCGATACCGCGCATCGGCGCGTACCATTCAGATTTAAAATCGTAGCGGGTTTGTTGCATATTGATACGGATATTCGGGAACAAGGCCTGGGGCCCAAAAATATCTTCAAAGCCAGTCAAATCTCTCAATCTGGGCAAGATCGTTTCCAGGCCGCCCAGATGACTCGGATCCAGATTATGGCTTCCTTTAGGTATTCCATAGCGATTATCCGTGTGACTGACCGACATACCCGCCATGACATTATTGCCCACCCATGAAACACCGGCAAAACCACCGGTTCCTTTGCTATCGGTATTCGGGATTTTGCCACTGACATTTTGGATTCCCGTCAGACCGAGCTGTTGTTCTGCGAAAGTTTCATCAATTGCCTTGCCGGGAATTTGAGTATCACCCCGCTGGCGAAAGAAACCGCCCAAATTGAACGCCAATTGGTCTTTTCCCATATTCAATTTAAAGGCGGAATTTGTGCCGTCTCCGTTTGTATCATAGCGGCTCTCAACAGAACCGCTGATTGGTTTTTTGGCGCGCTTTTCAGGTATGCGCTGATCATTAACATCGACAACGCCGCCAATTGCGTTGCCGCCATAGCGAACTATTTCCGGGCCACGCATGACTTTTATTTCTTCGGCAAATAACGGATCGATTGCCACGGCATGATCCGGGCTGAGACTGGTTGCATCATGGGTGCCAATGCCATTTTGTAAAATACGCACCCGGGATCCGGTTAAGCCACGGATTACAGGGACGCCAACTCCTGGGCCAAAAGAAGCATTGCTCACACCCAATTCCGTCTCAAGAGTTTGACCTAGCGTATCGCTTTGCTGCAAATACAGAGATCTGCCCTTCAAGACGCTGGTATTTGGTTTTGGATTCTGATCGGGTACGATGCCAATTACTTTTATGGGCTCAAGTTTGATCACGGATTCATTCTCGATAGAAACGGGTGCTCCTTTCGTTTGAGCGGAATTACTTGGTTTCTTATCAGTTGCTATAGCTTGATTTGACGTTCCTGCCAATATTTGGTGCTGCCGGGAGCGTGCGTCTGGTGTCCGATTCGATAAATATCTGAAAGATAATTTTTGGAAACGATTGCACATATGACGCTTGCTTGCTTCTTTTCTCTCGATCAGCGTGCGGATGTAATAAGTGTGGATCGATTCGAAATCTTTTAATTTCAGGGAATACATTAAAAATATGTTTCTTCTCATGTAAATCGTAGAGTTATCTAGACGCACCCTAAAAACTCAAGATAAATTTTTATTGCTTCATTCAAATGATATGTTATAACATAACTCTAATCAAGTAATAAAGTTTATTAAATGCGAATAACTCACACTATGAATACATCACCTGATCTTTTGCCCGTGACTGTTCTTTCTGGTTTTCTGGGCGCAGGTAAAACGACTGTGCTAAATCACATTCTTAATAACCGGGAAGGAAAACGAGTTGCGGTCATCGTGAATGATATGAGTGAGATCAATATTGATGCATCAATTATTGAGCAGGAAATATCATTCAACCGTTCCGAAGAAAAACTGATAGAAATGAGCAATGGCTGCATCTGCTGCACTTTGCGTGAAGATCTGCTGATTGAAGTACGTAAACTTGCCACCGAAGGAAAGTTTGATTATCTGGTGATTGAATCAACAGGAATATCCGAGCCGCTACCGATTGCAGAAACATTCACTTTTGAAGATGAAGAGGGTATCAGCTTATCCGATATTGCGCGATTGGATACCATGGTGACGGTGGTTGATGCGGTCAATTTCCTTAAAGATTTTGAAGAAGCAAAAATGCTTCAGGAAACTGGAGAAAGCCTGGGGGAAGACGATGAGCGTAGCGTTGCCGATCTATTGACCGATCAAGTTGAATTTAGCGATGTTATCTTGATCAGCAAGATCGATTTGATCACGCAGGAGGAGCTAACCCGGCTGCAGGGTATTTTAAGTTGTCTCAATACGCAGGCGGAAATCATAGCGATTGAGAATGGTCAGGTTGATTTGTCCAAGCTAATGAATACCCAGAAATTTAATTTTGAGCAAGCTCAGCAAGCACCTGGCTGGTTGAAAGAGTTGCGTGGGGAACATATTCCGGAGACGGAGGAATATGGAATCAGCAGCTTTGTTTACACTGCAAGGAAACCATTTCATCCGAAAAAATTCTATGATTTTCTTCACCATGAATGGCCGGCTGGCAGATTACTTCGCTCGAAAGGGTATTTTTGGCTCGCAACCCGGCCAGATGATGCAGGGCAGTGGAACCAGGCCGGTGGCATTGCAGGATACAGTTATAGCGGTATGTTTTGGAAATCTGTGCCAAAAAAACAATGGCCTACCGATAAAGACTATTTGGCATCTATTGCAGCGAAGTGGGTTGAGCCATTTGGGGATAAACGGCAGGAATTGGTTTTTATTGGTCAGAATCTTAATCAACAAGCAGTTTGTCAATGGTTGGACGAATGTCTGTTGACCGATGCAGAGCTGCATGCTGGCAAGGAATACTGGAATACCTTGGAAGATCCTTTTCCTTCCTGGGATCCTGATTAATATGCAAACATATCCGGCGACTGATCATTTACTCAATCAAGTGATGCCTGCGCAAAGCACTTATGTTATCGGTTGTGCGCCTGAAGTGCTGGCGCAAATTTATGATACGCAGATTAATATGTGCATTTTGCAACGTTCTATTGCGCCTGACGTTAGAATGTATGCGGCGTTTT
Source organism: Nitrosomonas sp. (assembly GCF_019752415.1). Taxonomy (GTDB): domain Bacteria; phylum Pseudomonadota; class Gammaproteobacteria; order Burkholderiales; family Nitrosomonadaceae; genus Nitrosomonas. The sequence goes on along the minus strand of NZ_JAIEME010000039.1, from coordinate 45,785 downwards.
TGCAGCAAGAATATATCGATTTCCAGTTGATACGGCGGGTCAATATTCCGAGCGTGGTTGATGTGTTAATGGGATCATTGCCTGCGCATTCAATGCGCGTTAGCTTTATCGAAGTTGTTGCAATGGCGATTGATATGTTTTCCTGTCTTTTCGATCTTGATCATGCGGGCTTACGGTTGCTGGTGTTAAATAAAACCATGTGTCCACGTTTTCATGCGGATAAAGTGCCGTGCCGTTTGGTGACGACCTATGCGGGCAAAGGAACAGAATGGCTAGACAGAGAAGGAATAGATCGTTCAGCGCTAGGAACCAGCGAGGAACCAATTGTTGAGCACGATCTCATCCAACATTTAAGCGAAGGGGATATTGCCTTGCTCAAAGGGGACGGATGGAAAGGAAATGAAGGGTCTGGCGTTATTCATCGTTCACCGTTTCTTAATGACAGTGAAACGCGGTTACTGCTTACGCTCGATTTTGTTTAAATTTTGACTGTTGTGTAATGAATCTATCCATACTAAAGTGCATCTCTGTTATAGGCGCACAATTGCAATTTATAATCTTGTAGCAAATCTTCTTACATGCTTACTATGCCACTGGAAGCCAATTAGAGTGCCAACTGATATTGATCAGATCCTTACGAAATCACAAGAAGCTTGTGCGTTGACGGGAGCTAAACTAACCAGTAAGCGAAAGAATGTGCTTACAGTGCTATTGACCGCATCGATTCCGCTCTCTGCCTATGAAATTGTCGAGAGATATAAAACCCGGTTTAATGAAGCACTACCGGTCATGTCCGTTTATCGCATGTTGGATTTCCTGATTCAGGAAAAGCTGGTTCATAAACTTGAAACAGCCGGTCAGTATATGATTTGTGCTCATATTACCTGCGATCACCCGCATGAAATGCCACAATTTCTGATTTGCGACCGTTGTCATGCAGTGAAAGAAATTGGTATCAAAAAGCAGATTATGTCAGAGCTGGAGCGTGATATTCAAAGCACAGGCTTCGCATTAAATAAAAGACAATTGGAACTGCATGGATTTTGTGAACGCTGTCAGAATGAACCTAACCCGGATATTGCATGATTTGCGCGCGCCCTTACTACTGATCAACATCAGTCAGATGCAAGGCATTACATTGGTTTTTGTCAGTCATGACGTTGCACTGGCTCAAGATTTTCAGCATGTTGTCAATTTGACTGAGATCAATCGTGCAAGGATTTCATCAAATGTTCGCTAAAGTTGCTTGGCATAGTTTACTAAATTGCAGATACACCACAATACTGGCAATAATTTCTGTGGCAATCAGCACCTTTGTATTGCTTGGTGTTGAACATATCCGGCACGAAGCCAAAGAAAGTTTCAGCAAAACGGTATCCGGTGTGGATCTTATTGTTGGTGCGCGTACTAGCCAGCTTAACCTGCTGCTTTATTCTGTTTTTCACATCGGTAATCCAACAAACAATATTTCGTGGCAGAGCTACCGTGAGCTGGCCGATGATCCTAAGGTAGCCTGAACAATACCAATTTCTCTAGGAGATTCGCATCAGGGATACCGAGTGATGGGCACCACAGATGATTTCTTCATGCGGTTCCGGTTTGGCAAAAATACCGCGCTATCCTTTTCAGAAGGAGAAGCCTTTTCTCAGCTATTTGATGTCGTGTTAGGTGCTGAGGTTGCCAAAAAACTCAACTATCGCGTGGGTGATCCAATCTTATTGGCTCATGGACTTGGTCGGATCAGTTTTAGTATGCATGATGTAAGCCTTTCAGAGTCAAGGGGATCCTGAGACCAACGGGAACGCCTGCAGATCAAACGTTGTATATCAGTCTGCAAGGTATGGAAGCAATTCATCTGGACTGACGGGATGGGGTAAAAATTCCAGGTAAAAAGGTTTCTGATAGTGACATTGAAGCACTGGATTTAACACCCAAGAGCATTACTGCTTTTATGATTGGATTGCAATCAAAAATGGCAATATTTTCTGTGCAACGCCATATTAATCAATATCCCAAAGAGCCGCTACTTGCCATTTTGCCTGGCATCATGCTGACCGAGCTATGGCAAATGATGAATTCGATGGAAAATACGCTTAGGTTAATTTCCATCCTGGTTTTATTCTCGTCGTTGTTAGGGCTCAGTACCATGTTGCTTTCATCAATACGAGAAAGACAACGAGAAATCGCAGTGATGCGTGCCATTGGTGCCAGCCCCCTGTTTGTTTTTTTGATCATTCAGATAGAAGCTTTAATGATCGCCTTGGTTGGGATAATCGCTGCAATTGTGGTTTTATCAATTGGGATTTTGTTGGCCCAATCAACACTTTCAGAAAATTATGGAATATTTATCAATCACTTATATAATAATAGCCAGACCTCTGATATTGTAGGAATCATTATCCTCAGTACATTTATACTCGGACTGATTCCATCGCTCAGCGCTTATCGTATGTCCTTGCATTATGGTCTTATAGAGAGAAGTTAAGTGAAGTTATTTGATTGGAAGTTGTGATGGGATCAATTGCATCTTCCTGGTTATGAACCTGCTCATCTTGTTGCGGGTTCTTATTTGCCTGAGGAATCTTGCTGCCAAAATAGCATTTTGGGAAACAAAAAAGGCATGCCCAGAGAAATCCCGTTTGCGCGTGCCTGCTAAGTCATCTCAAACCAAAATTCTAACTTGGCAGTGCATATCTGATCGCTGAATTTCTGAGTAAGCTCTATGAGGGGCTCCAGTTATAAGCCTCCGGCTCTGCCGGAAGTAATTTAACTTGAAGAGGGTTAATTTGATGCCGTTGATGTCAACTAACTGGAGAGTCGTTGTCTTGATGTTGCGCTCTTAAACGCAGCGCAAAACTAATCAGGCTATTGGGACCGCTCAGATTGAGTTTTCTGGAAATATTGACCCGATGATTTTCTATTGTTTTATTGCTCACAAACAACTTCTTAGCAATTTGCGGGGTAGTGTATCCTTCGGATATCGCATTGAGTACTTTACGTTCTGTTTTAGTGAGGCTGGTCATTTTCTCAAGTGTCGCCTCGATTAGTTCATCCTTTTCCAGTTGATGCTTACTTTTTCTGGATAATTTCTCAAGTCGAGCCCTGATGCTATTGATCAATTCTTCTTTCGTAAACGGCTTGGTGAGGTAGTCATCGGCTCCCATATTCATCCCAATTCGGGTATCTGAGCGAGTCGATTTTGCGGTCAGAAAAATAAATGCTGTTGGTGGTAATTGCGGAATCTGCTTTACTCTGGAGAGTACTTCGAAGCCATCTATTCCGGGGAGCATGATATCGCAAATGATGATATCTGGAGCATATTCCAATGCCATTGTGATCCCTTCCTCACCGGTAGGTGCGCTGATTACGCGAAAACCATAATGCGCAATAATCTCGGATACGTTTTCGCATAGCACTTTTTCATCCTCTATCAAAAGAATCAGCGGATTGTTCATTGTTTCTGTTTATAAGCGCAATTGAATCGTTACCGTGCATCCGTTCCCGGATTTACTTGCAAAACTGATATCACCGCCATGTATTAGGATTAATTTTTTGGCAATCATAAGCCCCAGTCCGCTCCCGGGAAAAGCTTTGGCATTGGATGCCCGGAAAAATGATTGGAACAGGAATGGCTGATCTTTTTCCGGAATACCGATTCCATAGTCCTTTATCGTTATTAAATAAGAATTGTCATGGAAAATAACAGTAAGTTCAGGCGCTTGCTTATTTTCAGAATATTTAAATGCATTTGACACAACGTTGCGTAAAACATTCCGTAGCAGAATTTCATCTATGCTGATAATGCGGTCTGGTGCATCAAAATGGTAGTTCAGCATTCTTTGCTGTCCATTTGGTTCAATATTCGATTGAATAAATGCATCCATAAACTGCTTGAATGGGTGATTTTTTTTGGATATTTCTATTTTCCCTTCATCAATCCGGCCGATATCCAAAATGTTTTCCATCAGTTCCGTCATGCGCGTTGTTTCCTCTGCCATAATCGCTTTGTGTTTCTGAAAGAACTCGATAAAGGGAGTACTAAGGTTGGTTGATTCTGTTCTCAGATCCAGTAGATCAATGCTGGAACGAATGGTGGCAAGGGGAGTACGGAACTGGTGTGAAGCCAGATTGACGAATTGGGTTTTAAAGCGATTGAGTTCGCGTTCTTTTTCCATAGCTTTTTGAAGCCGCTGTTCCGCCATTTTTATTAGCGTAATATCATTTTCAACAGCGACATAATTGATCAATTTACCGGTGTCATCATAAACCGCAGCGATATTAAGATAGAGCCAGATCTTGTCGCCGCTTTTTGTATAATTCAGAATTTCACCGGAGAATGTACCTGTATCCCTTAGCGAGCGGGTGATTTCACGGATTGTTTCGATAGAAGTTTCCGGTCCTTGGAGAAAAATCCCCGGATCAATTCCAATCACCTCTTCAGATTTATACCCCAAGATTTTTTCAAAACTATTATTGATCCATATCACGCGCTTTTCGGGATCGGTAATCATCACGATGCCATTGGTTTTCTCAGCAACAATGGCCATTCGCTGTAACTCCAATTCGCTCTTCTTTCTTGCAGTGACATTTTGCAAAATACCATACAAACCGATTAGGTCTCCCTGCTCATCAAGCATTGGGTAAATGGTTGTGGTGTGCCATTTGGGTCTGCCATCATCCATCACAATCATAAATTCTTCGGTTCGCTCTGTTTTTTCTATGGTGACATGTGCAATCAATGCGAGCATTTTTTCTTTCTCAGGTCTCTGATAAAAATGCGTGCTTTCAAGTAGGTCTGAGTAATTATAGTTTCTGTCTAATTCGTAAAAGTCATAAAGATACTCAGACCAGATCGTAATATCAGTCTTGAAAGTATGAGACCAATCGCCCATTTCGGCTGTTTTACTGAGAAGGCAAAGCCGTTTTTTCTGGGATTCGAACGAATCGAAAGCCGTCAAGTTAAAATTGGATCCAGAAATCATGAGAAGTTATTTTGTGAAGTTGAAGGCGGTTGATAATCGTCATGCCCAAAGGATTAAACAGCAAGTTTATTTCTAATATTCTTTCGCTACCCTCATCCGGGGTTGCACATAAACGCAATATTACACTGTGATAATGATAGCGGAAGATGAGTCTTTTTATGAATATAGATCTCTTGTACTCTGATTAGAGCGTTCGTATTCGGCAAGCAAATGCCTCAATTGGTTAAAGTCGGGCGGCTTTAACAGATAATGATCAAAGTCAGTTACTTCCCCGAGCAAAGTCTTATTTAGCACATAGCCGCTCAAGGCAATAATCAACACCCGCCGGGTAGTAGGCAGTTTACGTAGCTTTCTGGCGACCTGATAACCATCTATGTCGGGTAGTCCGATATCCAACAAAATGACATCAGGCTCAAATGTCTGTGCAGCAGATATGCCCTGTGTTCCGTTGCGTGCAATCGCTATTTGATGTCCTGACATCTCAAACCATAAAGCGGTACTTTCCACAACATCTTCATTATCATCAATCAGCAAAACTCGCAAACCTTGTTCAGTTTCTTTAGTTGAGCTCCGCGGAATCAGTGGTGTTGTCAGGATTGTTTCCTCTACGAGTTCGGGTAATTGAATCAAGAATTGTGAACCCTGGTTGACACCTTGGCTGTGAGCTGTGATTTGGCCGCCATGTAGTTCGACCAGCTTCTTCGCCAAGGTAAGACCAAGTCCCAAGCCACCTTCGGAGCGGTCGAGCCCTATTGTTTCTTGGATGAATAGATCGAAGATATGAGGCAGCAATTGCGGTTCAATGCCCATGCCATTGTCCCGGACGTGAACGAAGATTGATGAACATTCGACACTTGCGCTCAGGTCAATACAGCCACCCGCATCGGTATATTTAATAGCATTGTTAAGCAGATTGGTGAACACCTGGGTGAGGCGGATGGGGTCGCCTTGCAGATAGATCGGCTGTGTTGGCAATTCGAGATTGAGCGTTTGATGTTTCGTTTGGATTAATGGCAAAATTGATTCTGTCAAATCTTTGAGCAGCTTAACCAGCTCGACACGTTCCCGTTGGATCTTCACTAGGCCTCTGGTGATGCGCGAAACATCCAATAGGTCATCGACAAGTTTGGTAATATGGGTCACATTACGATTCAGTGTCTCAGTGGCCCAATTCAGTGTGGATTCCTGGAAAGGGAATGAAGACAAGACCTGAGCCACATTACTGATGGGTGTGAGCGGATTGCGCAGTTCGTGACCGAGCATGGCCAAGAATTCGTCTTTGCGCCGGTCGGATTCGCGCAGTAACGCTTCAGTCTTTTTCTGTTCGGTGATGTCGAGATTGATACCAGCCCAGTATTTGATATTTCCGTTATTGTCCCGCACCGGTACGCAGCGGGCTAGAATGGGATGCCATTGCCCATCCGCCCCGCGGAAACGATGCTCAATATCCCACACACCACCCGTGCGGATACACTCTTGCCACGCCGAAAGGGTGCTTTCGGCATCGTCGGGATGCAACACGTTACCCCATCCGAAATTCGAGCATTGATCCTGGGTGAGTCCGACGAGCTTGAGAAAACTGGGGCTTGCATAAATGTTTCGTCCTTCTGAATCGCAAACCCAAACGCCATAATCAATGGATTCTCCGATGGCGCGGTACAACGCCTCACTCTCGCGGAGTGCCGCAGCGGCACGCTCTCTTTCGGCTGCTATTTGTATTTGCGTCTCTGCTTGTTTAATGTTTTCGATATCCGTACAAGTACCAAACCAATTTTGAATATTTCCCTCGTTGTTTAAAACAGGCACCCCGCGAATCAACCACCAGCGATAAATCCCGTCAGCGCGACGCAACCGGCATTCAAGTGAATAGGAGTCATTGTTTGTTACTGCATTCTGCCAGGCATCCCAAGCGCGTTGTTGGTCGTTGGGGTGAAATGGTTTATTCCATCCGTGACCGTAGCTTTCTTCTAGTGTGAGTCCTGTATATTCCACCCATTGTTGGTTGAAATAACAGTTCCAGCCATCTGCCCGAGTGACCCAGACAATTTGTGGCATACCTTCGGCTAAAAGACGAAATCCCTTCTCACTGGCAAGAAGCTCCATCTTTCCCTGATTGCGCTCAGTAATGTCGGTGATGATCACGCTTATCCGCTGGTTGCCAGAAAATCCTAAGGTGCAGCAGGAAAATAGCACTGGTATGGATTTACCCACTCCACTTATCAAGGAGAGTTCCTGTTTATCGCAACCCTGGGTTTGATTTTCCAGAAGGGATGTGATCAATGGGTAATCCGAGGGGGGCACATAAGCTCCAAACGAAGATCCGATGAGTTGATCTAGCGGTACTTGCAGCAGTTTAGCCAGGCGGTCATTACAATAGAGGATCACACCGCCCTTTGTTAGGATAGCGGCACCTTCGTTCATGGTCTCGATCAGAATCCGGTATACACTTTCGTAACCTTGCAACATTTGCTCGGTTTTTTCGAGACGAAGGCGTAGAGCCTCTATCTCGGCTAATAGCGCTTCATGCGATCTGTTATCGATTAATATGCCCATGTTTAATTCTGAGGATTGTTAGTGTTACTGACAATCCAATTAAGCGTTTTCCAATTTTTTATACGGTATCCTGTTAATACAGGTTTGCAGAATGATGATAATTCACGATTCTGGAAAGTTGGATTTTACATTCATTTCGTGAGGAGCTTGGCCTGACGCCAATTGGCATGCTTCGCACAGGCGCCCTAATTCCAGGATATTGGTCATGCCGGTCTTGCGTAATATTCGCGCGCGATGAACTTCAATGGTACGGTAACTTATTCCAAGTTGCAGACCAATTTCCTTATTGGAGTGGCCAACTGCAATCAACGGTAAAATCTCTCGTTCGCGACTGGTCAGATCATTTAGGCGGTTATTTAGCAGTTGTATTGCCAGATCTTTTTCTTTCAGCTTAGCTGTTTCTTGCAACACTGCCTGAATGCGTTTTATTAGCAGATCGTTTGAAATAGGTTTCGTTAGATAATCGATTGCCCCAGCTTTCATTGCACGAACTGTTTGAGGTATGCTGCCATATGCGGTGAGGAAAATAATCGGAAAGTGCATATTGCGACGGTTGAGTTCGGCTTGCAATTCATCGCCATTCATTCCCGGCATGTTAACGTCGAGCAGCAAGCAGCCGTATTCATTCAGAGAGGAAGTTTGCAGAAAGTGCTCGGCGCTTTCAAAAGTCCGACAGGCAAGACCGGCATTTTCGATTACCAGCCTGAGTGCATCGCGTACCGCATAATCGTCATCGACAATAAAAACGCAAGGTTCAGTACTCATATCACAAAGGGTAAAGTAAAGTGGACACTTATACCAAAACCGGCATTTTCCTCAGCCCATATCTTTCCGTTGTGCGCTTCTATCAGGGTACGACTAACGGCAAGACCCATGCCTAAGCCCGCGGATTTGGTGGTGTAGAAGGGTTGGAAAATGAGTTTAAGCGCGGCGGTGTCCTCCACGCCAATTCCACTATCGCATACTGTTACATGCACCCTAGACGGATCATCGGCGCAGCAACGCGATGTGATGGTGATGATTCCAGTGTTTCTCCCGCTTTCTTGCATAGACTCTAAGCCATTTTGCAACAGAATAGTCAGTATCTTTTGGATTTGTAGACCATTGCCCGCAACCAGCGGCAGGCCGTCTGCGAGATCCATTTCGAATTTAAAAGCACCTAAATCTAAATATCCATTCATCTTGATAAAGTCGAGCGCTTCAAGGATTGAATTATTGATATCTATCGTTTCGATGACAGTCTCTCCCTTATGCAATACGCTCATCAGCTGCTGTATCACTTCGCAGGCACGAAGTGCTTGGAGCGAACAATTTTTCAATATGTGAGAGAATTTTTGCGAATCTTTGTTGGCGTTTGGCAGCATAGTCAACGCGAGATCCGTATAGGAGGAGAGAGCGGTGAGTGGCTGGTTCAGTTCGTGCGCGATAGCGATGGCTGTTTGGCTGGCGACGTATAATCGGAATGCTTTTTCCATCGAATCGCGCCGTAAATTCAGCTCTTTTGCCTTCTTGTAGTCCGTAATGTCTAAATTGATACCCAGCATTCGATAGGGATGGTTATTGTGATCGCGCAACAATCCGCCACGGGAGTGAATCCAGCGGTACGAGCCATCCTGATGGCGTAAGCGAAATTCCATATCAAAGACTGGTTGACGTTCGGCGATATAGTTTTCAATAGCTGTTAAAACCGATTCCTGGTCGTCGGGATGCAAGCGGTTCCTCCATTCTTCCCAGCTGTTGGGTATTTCCTTTTCGTCCATGCCGATTTGCTGCTTCCATTCGGACGAAAAGTACAATGTGTGTGATATGAGATCCCAGTCCCAATAACCTGCTTTCACTTCATCAACTATTAGGGCAAGCTGCGCTTCGCTTTTACGCAATGCAACTTCCGTGCGCAATCGCTCAGAAACATCGCGCAGGATGACAGTGAACGTTTTCTTGCCGTTTGTTTCGTAGCAAGATATGGTGGCTTCGATAGGAAATTTCTCGCCATTAGTACGGAGACCTGTCACAGCATACAGTTCGGGTGTGTTATGGTTCGTGGAGCCGGAATAACCAGAAGCATGAATATGCGTGCAGCAGTGGTCGAAGCGAAAGCGTTCCGGGATAAAACGTTCAATGGGTTTTCCGATGGCATCATTTTCCGTACAACCAAACATATCTTCCGCTGCTAAATTGAACACCAGAATAGCTTGATTAGCATCGATTGTGATTATCGCATCTCTTGCCGACTCAACTATCTCGATATAGCGTTTCTGGCTTTTCCACAGCGCCGTAGTTGACCTGCGATGGAGATTGGTTGTGGCGATGATAACAACAGACAAAATGCAAAAGCCTGCGTTTAAAATAAAAGCATCGTAGGGTGCAGAAGCCCAAATCGGAAATAATATAAACGCATTAATCGCAATTAAAGATAAAGCGATGGCACAGATTCCAGGATTTCGTCCGAGCCAGAATGTGGACTGGATAATTGCAAAAAAAATAACATGAATGCCGTGCGCTCGCCAATGACCGGAGTTTTGAGCGTCGCGAGCAAGGCTAAGGTGACTGTCAGCACCGCCAAAGCGTAGTGGAACAAAGGCGGCTGCGTATCGAAATAGAGAAAAGCAGATTGCGTTATTGATTGCTTGGCCATCTATTTTTAGGGGCAATGCTCATTTTATAACCGAAATAAGATTTTCAATTTGATGTTAGGCTAAATGATAACGTCGATCCATCGCAAAAAGTTGTATGCACATAAAAATTACTTACGAAAGAAAGGGATTTTTTCTCAGACTATTATGAATTTGATTTTAATTTAAAGAATTCTATTCGAACTATCCTAGTCTGCACAATAATTTTATCCATACCGTGAAGAATATCAATAAGTATCGATTTATTGGTAAACACCGATCCACTTTCTAAGTAATCAACAAAACATTTGTTGATTTGGCCATAAAGTAGTTTGATTAGAATTTCCCCGTTCTGGCCTTCGCCGCACTGGAGAACCGTACCGTTTAATGGCCGTCTCCATCGCTCGAACATGTTCGTATTTCGCATAAAACCTGCAAGATGCGATTCTCCTCAATACCCAAAGATTAACTCTTAAGTAAGTAGTTGCCCTAATTTTTTCTCAAAGCGCTTCATGTTAAAAATACGACCTTGAAGAACCGTTCTGTTAATAGTGATTTTCCGTCTAATCTAAAATAAAAATAACAACTAATCTGGAGAATAGATATGAATAACTTGAATACTCCTCGGCAAAACTATCTTCTCAACGCCCTGCCAACAAATATTTATGAGCGTATTTCTCCCCATCTGGAGCGGCTTTCGTTGCTCAACGGTAAAATTCTTTATGAACCGGGTGAAGAATTGCCTTACGCCTATTTTCCAACGACTTGTATCGTATCCAAGTTTATTTACACGCAGGATGGCGGGTCTACAGAAATAGCCTCGGTCGGCAATGAAGGCGTCGTCGGTATCTTCCTCATCATGGGCGGGAAAAGCATGCCGAATTGGGCCGTCGTGCGTAGCCAGGGATGTGCTTATCGGCTGCGGAAGCATATATTTTTGCAAGAATTCGAGCATCTTCCTGAGAGACCTAATGATGAGTCGTTACACCATTTAATGCTACGTTACTCTCAAGCGTTGATTACACAGGTAGCACAGACGGCGGTCTGCAATCGGTTTCATTCGATAGATCAAAGATTTTGCCGCTGGCTGCTGACAACCATTGATCGGCAGGTTTCGGACGAGTTGATCATCACACAGGAACTGATCGCCAATATGCTGGGGGTGCGCCGAGAAGGTATCACGGAGGCTACTCAAAAATTACAGTTAGAGGGATTAATTGAACACCACCGTGGCCATATTACCGTGCTAGACCGGGCGGGCATAGAAGACCGGGCCTGTGAGTGCTATCAAGTGGTTAAAGTAGAAACTGATCGCCTGCTCCACTGTGTCCATTAATGTGAGGGCAATCTACTTAGAAAATCGGTGGATGTGGTTGTGGAATTGACATAGCTATGGCATCAGAAGAAAAAATAAGAATCGCCTTGATTGAAGAATTAGCAATATCCTCAGTTGAATCTCCGCAATCTTCTGTGATAAGTAGCCCAATTATTGGATTGATAAACAGAAGAATTGAGCTACAAGCGATAAGTAGCGCTGTAATGGCCGGAAAAAAATATACGACTAAGCGGTGGTATTAATATTTTTTCCAAGATGCGCCGGTAAATTCTGTGTGGAACTATTATCCGGAAGCGCTTCAATCAAAGCGAGAGCACCCGCAGCATTTATATCGATTGCTTTTTTAAGAACTGCAATACCGACTGCCTGATTGGCGCTGGCATCGGCCATTGACGTGGCTACATTTGCTATACCTGTAACATCCATGAAATCTCTCCTTAACTTTTATATTGTATATAGCGGCAAGCAATGTAAAAATTTGAGAGAAATATGTTTTGAATCTCTTTGGGTTATATTCCCCGCCGCTTGCGACGTAGAATATATGGATTTGAGAATATATCAATAAGAATCAATATGTTGATGTTTTGATGTGTCACTTGGTATTTCCGGAAAATATAGGCGGATCATCTTTGATGAACAGGTTTAAGCTGTCCTCAAGGAGGTTCTTTGATTGAATGTACAATTTGGCGCAGTTGCGTATTGCGGGTAGTTATTTTATTTCGAGTTGTAAGATGGGCGGATTCAACTTTGAAGCGCAACTTTTGTAAGGAAGTTTACAGGCAAGTGTTGCAAAGTATGCTAGGTAGAGCTTACTCAGAAATTCAGCAATCAGATATGCGCTGCCAAGTAAGAATTCCGGTTTGAGATGATTTGGCAGGCACGCGCAAGCGGGATTTCTCTGGGCATACTCTTTTTTTATCACCCAGAATGCTATTTTGGCAGTAAGATTTCTTAGACAAATAAAAACCTGCATCAAGATGAGCAGGTTCATAACCAGGAAGATACTATTAATCCATGCGGCAGACGTATCAGCGTGCTTGGCTCGAATACTGTTAAGTCGATATCCATACTCTCCTTGATTAAACTTTCCTTCAATCGGAATGCGCTCGCGATATTCCGGTCGACGTTGTGCTTTTAGGCGCATCAATTCATCTTTGTTTTCAGGTGTAATCTTTGGTGAACGTCCCAGTGGCTTGCCTGTGAAGCGGATGTGATTACGTTCCAGATAGCTGCGATTATCACGTGAACCATATAGCGTGTCAGCAATGACGACTTCAGGATAATAGCCATAACGTTTCTTGTAGGCTTCATCTTGCGCTTCAAGATCATGGCCTTCATGTTGCGCGTTCCAGCGCGGCTTGTCGACATGCGCCAACCCTTTGCTCGTTAGGCTCACGCTAATTTCGGCGCCAAATTCCATTGTTTTACCTTGCTTATCCCTGATAATGGGCCGAAGATACGGCTTACTGACAATGCGACCATCACAGCTGTCTGGTTTTGGTTTTATACATTGCATATTGTTGTTGGTACAGATGGGGCACTACCCAGTAGTGGCGCAACAACCAATTGGGTAACGGTATGGGCGTGCCAAGCGGATATTCCGTTAACACAAGACGCAGATATGGATTGCCATATCGGTTTATGTCTTGGTTGCCATCGTGAAAAAGCAGCTCAATACCGAAGCTTCGCTTACACAATTCTACAGATTTTAAGCCTGACTCTTTTCGAGAAAACACCTGTCGATCAATTGGTTAAAAATGAAGAGGTGAAAGTGAATACCTCAGAGAATTATAATCAACTGAATTTATTCAACTAAATTGCCGGACACTAATGAGATGAACCAACTCGAAAAACCGTGCACTATGATTGCTTTTGGCTGCTATAACGAATCATAGTGCACGGTTTTGGCGTTAATTCACATGTTTACGTGCACTAGTAACAAAAATACAATATTATTAAGTATAGTCATATACTTATGCTTTATGAGCAAGCTCTACGTATCTTTACGCCGAGGCCAATCCGCTGATGTACAACGGACCCTCTGGGTTTGTGGGCGTGGGGTGATCCCGCATCAATGGTTACTGGAATGAAGCAGCGAAACAAAAATTGGAACCAATAAAAGCTTAATCACTCTAATTGGGTGAATCAACTCTCCCTTTTTTGATTCTAACCGCATCAATCAGTGTACAAAATACCAGTGCATAGACGGATGGTTGAATAAATTCCTTTGCCAGTACTCCTCAGGTGCTGGTTTCTTTTTGCGTGTTGTTTTCTTGATGTAACAAATGCCATTGATAAAACGTGGCTACAAAACGTTTACAATTTTTAGAAAAGAAAAAGCACTTAGGATTATTAGTCTCTAAGCACTTGATTTATTGGTGAGTCTGGCTGGACTCGAACCAGCGACCAAGGGAGTATGAGTCCTATTTAATCAATAAGTTACAACACATAACAACAAACTAAAGCAATTCTATCAAATAGTTAATTCAGCACTCTTATTGCTGCTTGTCGTGCTTTTTTCTGGTTTTTTATCTGTGAGTGCCCCACCAGTGCCCCATTATTTACTGCGGGGTAATTGCCCCATCCCTTCTTGTGATAACTTTTTAAAGTTATAGAAAACTGACCACAAAAACCACAATAGCGCCCTGCAATAAGTTACGAATGAGTTGTTTCTAAAAAAACTTTAAACATGATTATTACGAATAGAGCATTTAGCCAGCTTGTTTAAAGCATTAGAATAAATCCATATCTTTATACTTATTTTTTCTCTGTGATTTCGGAAGTTTTAATTATGCTTGCTGACACTGTAAGAGCTTCTGAATTTTGCTTTAAAAAGATTAAAATTATTAAGATATTTTATTCCTGTCTTTTAATCTTTTATTATTCTCTCTATTAGCATGTCTGGCAGAAAACCATTTACATCAAGCGATTAGATATTCTGAGGCTGCAATTATGGCTGATGATGGGAAAACCATCTCGAAGCATTCAGAAATAGCAAAAATTCATGCTCTTTTAGTTCAAAACCAAAAAAATATTTCATCGGCAGATCGTATTCATATGGCCGTTGGGATTGTAAGTTTGGATCAAGCCATTGAGAAAGGAAAATATGAGGCTGATGATTCAGCAAGGAAAGCTGCAAGAACTGCCATGTTTCATTTCAAGGAAGTTAGACAATAAACATTGTTATTTGAAAGGCAGAAACAAACTTTTAATTAAATTGTCTCTATAGTTAGAGGTGAATCCAATGAAAACAGATAAACAAGTAGGAGGAATGTGCTATTCATTGTTTAATCATTTGCAATGTATTGCTGATTTGCATATTCCAGAGATTGATTATGAAACTGCTATGCAGATTCCTGAGAATTCTTATCAATATCATACCGTTGCTTTTTTTCATAACTTGCGCTTAGCTGCTCTTGAGAACAATTTCGCCAATCTTTTGACATGTTGTTACTATGAATCCGAAGATTTTGAACAGTTTCAGCGTTTAACGCCTTTCTTGTGCTCTACAAGTCATTTATTGTGTAGTCATACCTTGCAACCATATCATCAATTAGATGAAGACAAAGTTCTTGATTTTTTCATGCGCTTTGCTGCCAATTTCTCTAAAGAGAATGACTTGGGTCAATTCATTCAATTTAAAATTATCCCTTTCATGCACAGTTTTCAAATACACAAAGAAGAGATAATCCATTTGTTTCCGCAGCAACGGCACGCAATTACCCAATTACTGCATTAACTTTAATCCTTCTTACTTTCAAGAATCGCGCCGCTGACCAGTTCACCGAAGAAACTGAAAAATCTCTGACTCTTTTCACCGGAGAGCTTTTGCATATGGTTGTTTTGGGTGGAGAGATCATGATAATGAATTCGCTTTATCATATTACAGACAATTACGAATCACTGATTTTCATAAATAATGTTGTATGATTCGGCAGATTTTATTGCCGCAGTACAAAAAGCGCTCGGTACGCTGAACGATACTATTCCCTCGAGTCGATATAGCATTGCCCGACTCAGAAAATAGTATGTCTTATAGAGAGGTAACTCGAGTTTTGAATGTATACATGAGCTTATCAAAATTAAAATTGAATTAATAACAGATATTGCATTAATCTTTTGTGTTTTTTCTAATCCTGTCCGCATCATCTTCTATTCGATCGGCCGTATCTTCAGCGGCTTTTCTTACTCGATCCGCATCATCTTCCTTTTTATCCGCTATTGCTTCACCGGTTTTTTCTATAGCTTTTTTATTATCTTTATCTTCCTTTCGTATTTGATCGGCTCTATCCTCTAAGCGATCTGCTTCCTTTTCTGCTGGGTCGCTTGCAGAACAAGCCACACCGGTAAAAATAATTAATAAAATAGCGGTTATTGATGTCGAAAATTTCTTAAATTTAATCATTTTTTAATCTCCAGTTGATTGTACTATTTTTTGGAAGCCTCCATTCTTTATGGTGCATGAATAACTTCCTTGATTAGGATATTTCAATTAAGGACTTTCATCTGTGCGGTAGCATACCTTCGAAGATGGTAGGTGTGGGAATCATTAATTAGTTTTTAGGTTTAATTGGTTATATGTCGCGACGTAAAATAAAACTTATCATTGAATTCAAACTAAATTTAATCCAGAAAGGGGGCACAGCCTCCTGTATTTGTTTCTTTTTATCTAAGAAACCTGCGCTGTTAATCAGATTTAATCAATAACCTGCTTATTGTGGTTTTTGCTGGTTTTTTATCTGTGAGTGTCCTACTAGTGCCCCACAGAATCCAGTCATGTAACAGGCAGGTTGGCAATTTAATTGTGTTGATTTTAGACAATATCTAATTTGTACTATCAGTTTCTACAATATTTATTAAACCTATAGAAATTGACCACAAAAGCCACAGAAGGGTTAAGAAATACCTAATTTATCAGTACGTGGCACCGCCGTCGTCCGGCGCGAAGGGTATGCTCTCGAACTTGAGAGGGGGCATGCTGCCAGAACCCTAACGCGCGGATTATCTTTAATCTGGCTACCTCTTATTGCTGAACGCTTTTTGATGGTTCTTGCCCTTGATGGCTCTCCCATATTTAAAGGGTCATTGATGACATCATCCAACTCCTTAATTCCATCAAGTACATTTTGAAATTGCTCCGTGAGTAAGTCTGATTTTGTCACCATTATTGGAAAAAGAAAAAATTAATATTTTGTCATGAGACTGTTTATATAAATTAAAATGATCATTTACATCATTAAGTAATCAATAAAAATGAGTTCGGATAATAATAGTGACGCAGAAAAGAAACATTGGTCATACGTTGAGCACATGTGGATTACTTATAAAAATAATGATAGCTCTGAAAGAAAAGATTTCTATTCAGACATAAAAGGTGCGAAATATCCTGATGATGCTTTTCGTATACCAGGCTATCAATATCAAATCGCACCAGAGCCTGAGGAATTTTTGTTCAATATCTGACAGTTACAAAGCTGGAGGATTTGTATCGACTTGCACATCGATACGATACTGCAGATCCAAAACCTTTATATCGAGGGCAAAGTAATTACTCATGGAAATTGGAAACACATCTTGAACGAAATGTGCCTGAATCTGTACTTAAGGAAACTGGTTTAGAAAGGTATGAGTTAAAAATCATGACTGAAGCGCAACAAAGGTTTCATGAATTTTTTTCTCAGTTACCAGATGAAGAAGATTATTTATCATGGCTTTCTTTTCTTAGACATAGAGGCGTTCCAACTAGATTACTTGATGTTACTCGATCACTTTATATTGCATGCTATTTCGCTATTCGTGACGCCCAGCCGAATGTTGATGCTGCTGTGTGGATCTTTTCGCCTATGGAAATTAATAGATCATATGATCATAATTGGGACTATAAAGCCAATGATTCATGGCTACGTAAAACAATCTATACTGTAGCTAGTTATAATCAAGATCCATCGTTTCCATTTCCTAAAAATCCATATAAACAATTTTCTCCTCCAACAATCGAAACTCTCAAACATCCCTACATACCCAATAAATTAAATGCTTTGAAAGTGATTGATGCAGCAATGCGGGGTTTTGTAGATAAACCAGGAGTAGCTTTTGTTGAACCTTTTTGGATTTCTCGAAGACTTGTTTCTCAGCAAGGTGCTTTCTTAGCTCCGTTTAACGTTCGATATGATTTTGAGTTTAATTTGTTTCATATGTTACGAATGTTAAAAATTGAAACTCCTGAACGTGAAGTACCTAACGACGATCAAGGACTTTTTGATTTATGGCAAAAAGCAAAAATAATTAAACTTCGCATTCCTGCTCATCTTCATGCCATTCTGAAAGTAAAATTAGAAACAATGAATATACGTGAACTTACTTTATTCCCAGATTTAGAGGGTACACTTTTACATCTTTCCTCAATAATACCTAGAGAAATAAAATAACCATGTTCTAATCATGAAATAAGATACTGAAGTTGAAAATATTTTTTAGCCTGGAGCTAAAACCATGGGCGCAACGCCGACCGGCGCGAAAAATATGACCCAGAGCTCGATAATCTTTATTGGTTTATCCGCTACACGCGCAAAAAATCAGTTAAGCGTAAATATTATCGGTATGTTTACAAAATTACAGGATGAAATGACCGGGCAATTTTATTGTTGCTGGGATTGGTGGATTGTCGCAGAAAAATGTCCCGCTAGTGCCCCATAAAAGAAAAAAGCACTTAGTAAGTTTCACTAAGTGATTGATTTGTTGGTGGGTCTGGCTGGACTCGAACCAGCGACCAAGGGATTATGAGACACAATTTCTACATTAGATATATTTAAATAACAGTCACTTACAGCGCTTGCAATAGTTAGAATCAATGTCACACAACTATAATTTATGCCATTTGTATCATTCCTTGACACAAATTTGTCACAATCAATTTTGTGCCATATTTTCTCCTTTAACTATAGGTAGAATCTAAAGCTAAGGAATCAACAAGCATCTTAACTGAAAATTGTTATTGCCGTTTTTACAGACACCACTTCGAGTTCTGTAAATAACTGTATGCAAGAAGAATATTGAGAAAATAACAATAAGTAGAAGTGGTTGCATTATTTTTTTGTCCAATCTCAATATATGGCCTTATAGGTTGTTTTTGAACCAGGCTCATCATCAAACCTGCCAAGAATGAGTATTGCCCAACTGAGCGGGCAGAGAGCAATAAGTCAATACTAAATTCATCGCTGCCATTGTGGAATCTAGCTTGATTACTACCTTCGGCATTCACGATTGCTGACCCGCCATCTCCATTTTAATTGTTACTTTTTAACTACCATCCACATGATGCACCACCGCTAACTGAAAAAGAGGTTCTTCTTAAGGGTGATGAACCACCGGCAAGGCAAGGCATTCCCACCCCGATCCGTTCTGATGCGAACGCCATCGGTTTAACCATACGCTTTAGACAATCGTAAATATAGTCAACTCTCGTTGCAGTACGTGACATGTTATTCGACTCACCAAGATATAAAGCGGCCAAACCAGTCAAGTGGGGCGCGGCCATTGAGGTCCCGTCTAGCACTTTTATTCCGCCTCTAGGGACTGTGGAAATAATACCAACACCTGGGCCGGCGAAATCGATACTATTTCCAAAACATGTAAATGATGGCGAAAAGAACCCTTCAGCTTCAGACAAGTTCGGAACGAAAGTATTAGCAGAAACCGAGTCTATCGGGAGGTAAGCTTTGTGCCCAATTGCACTTACCGCGATGGATGTCGTTAAATTGGCAGGAAACTGAACCGCATCCCCAGAGTTACCGGCTGCAACAAAGCAGGCGATCCCATCATTCTTGGCCTTATTAATGCATTCCGCTATATCATTTGAAAAATCTTTTGATCCCAAGCTCATATTTATAATATCAACCTTATCGGCTATAGCAGCTTCAAGTGCAGCCCCCATAGTAAAGAAGTCACCCTGAGGAAAAATCTTATAGATATACAGTTCAGCCTCTGGCGCAACTCCACGGAATGACAGTCGGCTTCCATCAGAATATCTTGCACCAATGATCCCTGCCACATGGGTACCATGACCAATCTCATCAATCTTCCAGCTTTCGGCACTGCCGCCGCGATTAAAGTCAACGCCTTTTGTTACATGACTTAGCATCTGATGAGTAGCATCACACCCAGAGTCGATTATTCCAATTTTCACCCCTCGACCAACCAAGCGACTCTCATCAAACACACCGAGCTTTCCAACTCCCCAGCTGAGAGCGCCTGAAGCATAAAGATTCTTGTCAAAATCCGCGTAACTTTGAACCCTGATATTATTTATTTTTCCAGCTTTAAATATGGGGTTTCTGACTATCTTGCTCCAATGCATGGATTCTGGTTCGATAACAAGCCCAGCAATCGAGGCAATCATAGCTTCCGGCAACTGAAAACTTGCTACACCGTCTTCATTCGTAATTCCAACAATGGGAACAAGTTGCAAAGGGGTGTACAGCTTCACCGACGAATTAGACAAAGGTTTTCCGGATTCACCAAGAATGCAAATATCTAATCTACCGGATGCTCCCCCATCAGATACTTGTACAAAGGTCTGGGCACTGAACAAACTAGTTATACTCTCCGAGCAAGTTATCCGAAAATTTTCATCTACCCAAATCGGGCTTGTCGGCAGGGTTGATTGATTAACAAACTCTCTGCCTTTTTGTGGGTCAATTGAGACTAGTAAAGCAGCAGTTTCTCCATCGACAGCCTGAGTATCTATCCCTATCTTTTTGCGAACATTCACGATTTCGATGTCTAGACCAGCATAAGCTTTTAGGTCTTTAACTAGGTTTTCTCCATTTGCAAGCATCTGAATAGCTGCTTGGCCATGTGTTCGCTTCGGTGAAATGATAAACTCTTGCGGCCTTGACTGAATAACCTCGATTTGTAATGTATCATCTACATTTTTTGTAGGCTTCGCATCTAGTGTGCTGGATATTTCTGAAACATCCTGATTTGCGACAAGATCCGATTCAGTTTTTAATTGATCAGATAGCTTATCTTTTTTGTTAGAGGACATGATCATTTCCCATTTTGAGATTACAAAATACTTACTTTCTTATTCGGCTCTATTACAATTCCAGCTTTGAACTCATCTAATAATTCATTTATATGCACCTCATCACCCTCGACGAGGAAACGGGTTGGAAAGTTTTCATTAGGTAGCTGTTGCAGGAGACGTAGATTGGCATTCTGATTGATAAGAATCTTGTCTCTTGCAGAGAGGAAATTGGCCCTGCCCGGATCAATTTCCTCTCCTAATAAAGCTCGGACTACAAATTCCTCGCTCATCACTAGACACACATAGGGGCTACACCACTTGATTGAGGTGCAGCAAAAATAGGTTGTCCGTTGACGCTGCCAATGCACACTAGACCTGTAGCAGCTGGCGTTGCGCTACCACCGCTTGAAAATGGCCCAAAGTCTCCCGCCGACATAGGAGTTGCCCCACTTGATTGAGGTGCAGCAAAAACAGGTTGTCCGTTGACGCTGCCAATGCAGACTAGACCTGTAGCAGCTGGCGTTGCGCTACCACTGCTTGAAAATGGCCCAAAGTCTCCCGACGACATAGGGGTTGCACCGCTCAATTGAGGTGCGGCAAAAACAGGTTGTCCGTTAACGCTGCCAATGCAGACTAGACCTGTAGCAGCTGGCGTTGCGCTACCTCCGCTTGAAAATGGTACAAAAGGCGTAAAACCATCCACTCTCATAGGGGCTAGACCACTCGATTGAGGTGCAGCAAAAATAGGTTGACCGTTGATGCTGCCAATGCATACTAGACCTCTTGCCATTTTATTCTTCCTTCCATAAAGTTTTTAGAGCAAAGTTAAATACACCAATAAACATAGTTTCCAATAAATGTTGCGAATATCCGATATCACTTGCTACCTTACCTTAATCAGCTGATCCGATTTATTTGATACCATATCCAGATTAAGATAATGGTTAATTATAAACACCTAATTATATCTAGGTAAAGTAAAAAAAATATTTTTTAAAATAAAAATTAAGGAAGCTCTGATTAAGTTGATTACATTCATGGTTCGACAAGCTCACCCCCACAACGTAATCAATATATTACCGTTCGTCCTGAGCCTGTCAAAGGACTTAATCAGAGTTTCCTTAAACACTATTATTGATCCAGCCGTCAATATGACTTAATATATTCAAATCTTCCTAATCGCTACTTGCAATATAAATATAAATGCGCTTGTATGGCAGTAATTTTATGCTCTCCAATTTTGTTTGGATTTTGAATAATCGAAACTCGATCTACCGATTACCAATTATTTTGCTTGCTTTTAATCATTATACAATTGAAGTGTTTTTCTCGAAAAAAAGCCTGCGCTAAATAATTTAGCTTAATTGAAAAGAAACCGCTTCCCGGGTGCGCCGGTCGGCCCGGCGCAAGGCCATGCCCGGATTCATGGGCATGCTGGCCGATCCCATTCCACTATCGTGTTTCTACTACCTGCCCTTCCTGCAAAACGTTTCTGATTTTTAGTCTTTTTCTGCTTTCTCTAGAATGTGCTTTGCAGAGGTTGTTTATTACCCCTTAATCCATTATGCTTATCGTACTTACTAAGGAAAATTAAATAATGTCTGATCTTGAAAAACAAGCTATCCCTCCTCTATCTCCAGAAGAAGCATTGCAATATGTTGCGATTATAGATAAGGCTGCTGAGAATTTTCGCGGACAAGCTGATGAGCTTCAGGCCGCTATAGGCATGCTCATGACTGGACGACTCTTAGGATGGAAAGTATTACTTATTATTCATAACAAACGCACCATCCGTAAATATGAGGAGATTCTCGGTATCAATGTTCGTGAAATGTTTCCACCGGAAGGCCCTTTAGCCTATAAATCACTTGGCTATAAAATAGCCCGTGGGGTTAGTAACTTCTGGAAAGCTGTAAGCGGTGATGTGAAGATAGAACATCGTCGAGAATTAGATGCAGGCTAAAGGATATTAAATATCCTTGACAGGATAATACATACCCCTTATATTAAGGGGTATGGAAAAACCTTTTGCAAAACTGATTAATCAAACTAGCGCCAGTGTCAATGCGCGGTTGGGAGCGCCAGCGACCAACACAGCACATTGCACTGGCGCATCATCGGATGGTATTCAGTTATCTGATACGGTTCATCCGGTCAATCTCCCCCGTACGGTAATACGGGGGGAAAGTCCCTCCGAAGAAAGAAAAAAATCACAGGCAGCTTTAACAGATTGGTTGAATGTTTCTTTTCCTTTTCCTCCTGAAAATAATAATCCTTTAAAGTTCTTCAAATCCTTTAGTGAAGTAACTAACTTTAGATTTGGCGGTATGACCGATCAAGAGCGTGGTCTCCAAGGCTGGAAAAAATCTTTTCGCTTTGATCATGGTTGTGTCATGTTTGCCTACGGCGGTCAAAATGATACTGCTTTTTTATCGCTACCTGGTGAAGGTTGTTCGTTCATATATGATTGGCAATCATTTGCTTCATTTCTTCAAGATGATCTTCAGAGCCGAATTACTCGATGGGATGGTGCTGTAGATGATTTTAAAGGACTGCATTCAGTAGACCAGGCAGTTGAACTTTATAAGAGCGGAGGCTTCAAGCAAGGCGGCAGAAATCCCAACCCAAAACAGCATGGTAATTGGATCACACATGATGATCTTGGCCGTACATTTGAAGTTGGTAGACGCAAAAACGGCAAGCTCATTAGGATTTATGAAAAAGGAAAGCAGCTAGGCGACCCCTCAAGTCCATGGGTTCGCTGGGAAGTAGAGCTTCATGCAAAAGACCGCATTATCCCATGGGATGTTTTACTGCACCCAGGTGAATATGTTGCAGGTGCTTACCCTTGTATGTCATGGGTATCTGAACGCGCTTTTCGTATTCATACAATCAAAGAACAAGATCGCATTAGCTATGAACGTTTAAAGCAAGTCGCTTCAACTTCTTATGGTGCCTTGTTTAATGTCATGCTTCAACGTGAAGGTAGTGCTGAACGTGTGGTGGCGCTGCTAAAGAAACAAGCTATACCGAAACGCCTTGCATTCTCAGACCATTATTTACGTACTCAGGGTGAGTCTTCTGATGAACTTTGAAATGGATGATCTCGACTGGGCTATGGGTGAGCTTGCAAATCTGTTTGCTAAGTCAAATCGTGTGGGTATTCTTCCGCATCAGCTTAATCCCGGATTATTTTCTGAAGCTTGGACTGTTCTATGTTTTCAACCGCTTGAAATTTCAACTCGCTGCCGTCAAACATTAATTTCAATGCTTACTGCCCCCTTATGGCAAGTATCCAAGGAAGGCTATATCAAGAGAAATTTTGGTTTTAATAATCCCGACAAACCCATGCGCTATGAAAACACTTTCACTCACTGAAGCAGCCAATTTTCTAAAGATGCATGCAGAAGAAGTGCGGCGGCGTGCTAAATCTGGACGATTGCCTGGCGCTAAACTTGGCAAACGATGGGTATTTATTCTTGATGATCTTGTTGAATACATCAGGTCGCAGTATTCTATCCCTCGGCAAGCGTTGCGAGTGGTTACAGAAAAGGAGGTAAACATATGCCACTCTACAAGCGCGGTAATACGTGGTGGATCACATTCACTACACCAGCAGGAGAGCGTATTAGATGCTCTGCTGGCACAGCCGACAAAACCCAGGCCCAAGAATACCACGACAAGCTAAAAGCCGAATCATGGCGTGTTCAGTGCCTGGGAGTAAAGCCAAAATATACATGGGATGAAGCAGCCAGCAAGTTTCTACTGGAAACACAGCACAAAGCAACACATGAACGTGATAAAGAAAAGCTGCGGTGGTTACAGCAATTTTTGCGTAATAAACCACTGCATGGAGTTGACCGTGAATTGATTGATCATATTGCACATGCAAAGTCGAAGGCAACAAGTCCTTCAACTGCCAACCGTCATTTGGCCTTGATACGGGCAATTCTTAGGAAAGCTTGCCATGATTGGGAATGGATCGATAAGGTTCCAAAAATCAGGCTTTTTCCAGAACCTAAGCGTCGTATACGCTGGTTACCACCTGAGCAGGTAAAACGGCTTCTTAACGAACTGCCACCTCATCAACGGGATATGGTGATATTTGCGTTATCAACTGGATTAAGGCAGTCAAACGTGATTAATCTGGAATGGAGCCAGCTTGATTTGGATCGAAAAGCAGCATGGATACATCCTGACCAGGCCAAGGCAAGAAAAGCAATTCATGTTCCACTTAATTCCGTAGCAATGGCGGTTTTACTTCGGCAAGTCGGCAAGCATTCAAGCAGGGTATTTACATACCGCAGTGTCCCGATTGCATGGGCTAATACTCGTGCATGGAGAGAAGCATTAAAACGAGCAGAAATAGAAAACTTTAGATGGCACGATCTGCGTCATACATGGGCGAGCTATCTGGCTCAGCTAGGTACACCTATGAATGTATTGCAAGAGCTTGGAGGTTGGGAATCGGAAGAGATGGTGAGGCGGTATGCTCATTTATCAAAACCGCAACTTATGCAGCATACCGAGCTAGTTTCTAACGTCCTTGATGACACAATTTTGTCACATCAGAAAGAAAAAAGAGGTTAGAAATTAATCTAACCTCTTGATTTGTTGGTGGGTCTGACTGGACTCGAACCAGTGACCAAGGGATTATGAGTCCCCTGCTCTAACCAACTGAGCTACAGACCCCTAAATTATTATTTTAATTATTACCAGTATCGAGAAAACTGCGTAAACGCTCCGAGCGCGCCGGATGGCGCAACTTGCGTAATGCCTTGGCTTCAATCTGACGAATGCGTTCACGGGTGACATCGAATTGTTTTCCAACTTCTTCCAAAGTGTGATCGGTATTCATCTCAATACCAAAGCGCATCCGTAGCACTTTGGCTTCGCGCGGCGTCAAAGAGTCAAGTATATCCTTTGTTACGCCACGTAAGCTAGCATAAACTGCTGCATCGGCTGGTGCCATCGTTGCTGCATCCTCGATAAAGTCGCCGAGATGAGAATCTTCATCATCCCCAATCGGCGTTTCCATAGAAATTGGCTCTTTGGAGATTTTAAGAATTTTACGAATCTTTTCTTCTGGCATTTCCATTTTCTGTGCCAGCACTGCAGGCTCTGGTTCTTGTCCAGTTTCTTGCAGGATTTGGCGTGAAATGCGATTCATTTTATTGATTGTTTCAATCATATGCACCGGTATCCGGATAGTACGTGCCTGATCTGCAATAGACCGGGTAATCGCCTGACGAATCCACCAAGTTGCGTAAGTTGAAAATTTATAGCCGCGCCGATATTCGAATTTATCAACCGCTTTCATTAAACCAATATTGCCCTCCTGAATCAGATCGAGGAATTGCAATCCACGATTGGTATATTTTTTGGCAATAGAGATCACTAAACGTAAGTTTGCTTCGGTCATCTCGCGTTTGGCTCGACGCGTCTTTGCTTCACCCGTCGACATCTTACGATTTATTTCCTTCAAGTCCTTGATTGGAATTCCAATCTTATCTTTGAGCGAGAGTAAATTTTGCTGCTCCTCCAGAACCGAAGGCCTATAGTGCTCAAGTGCTTGACTATATGGCTTTCCAGCTTCGATTTCTTGCTTTATCCACTCAAGGTTTGTTTCATTCCCAGGAAACGTCTTGATAAAATGGTTCCTTGGCATTTTTGCTTTGGATACACATAGGTCCATTATTTTACGTTCATAATTACGTACATCGCCGACTAATTCACGCTGCGTATCACAAAGCTTCTCTACCATTTTTGCTGAGAAGCGAATAGCCATCAGTTCAGATGATATTTTATCCTGCAACTCAATATATTCCTGATGATACGGCCCATCCTTTTCAAGAAGGTTTTGCATCTCGGTATAAATTTCACGAATAACTGAGAAACGTTCCAGTGCATCAGCTTTTAATTTCAATAAATCTGCACTGGCAATAGCAGCGCTGTCTCCGTCTTCATCTTCGTCTTCATCGCCAAGATCGTTGGCAGCTAATTCTTGCTCTAGTGATTCTTCAGAAAACTCTTCATTAATAATATCCTGAGCGTTTGCATCCAATAGCCCATCAACAACTTCATCAATACGTAGAATATCTTTTTCAACTTCAGTAGCCAGATCGACAATTCTTGCAATAATCGGCGGGCAAGCAGATATTGCCTGAATCATGTGGCGCAAACCACCTTCAATACGTTTCGCAATTTCAATTTCGCTTTCACGCGTTAGCAAGCCCACAGAACCCATTTCCCGCATATACATGCGGACAGGATCGGTGGTGCGCCCAAACTCAGAATCCACAGTAGAAAGGGCCGCTTCTGCTTCTTCCGCCACATCCTCATCAGCAACAGTTGTTGCTGCATCCGACATCAGCAATGTTTCGGCATCCGGTGCTTCATCATGCACAGATATACCCATATCATTGATCATGCTGATGATGCCTTCTATTTGCTCCGCATCCAGCATATCATCAGGCAAATGATCATTGATTTCGGCATAGGTCAGGTACCCGCGCTCTTTGCCCAATCCGATAAGCATTTTCAGGCGCATGCGACGTGCTTCGATATCTTGCGGGAGTGAACTACCATTCGATATAACAGAAATTGCTCCCGCATCAATTACTTGGTCAATTCCAGTCGTTGCTTTATTTTTCTTAGGCACTCTACCTCTGGTTTTCTTGGCATCAGTCGATTCAATATCATTTTCTCCAATGATGGATTGAGAAACCTCAGTAGCAGCATAAGCTCCTCTAGCGGATATTTTCATATCAACGACGTCTATGCTTATTGTTTCTTGTTTTGCTTTTTTAGCAGTTATTTTTAACTTTTTTTCAGTTCTAGCTACTAATTTATTAGGCTCTTTTTTCTCTACCGTTTCGGTATTGATATTATTATTTTTTCTAGTTGTTGATTTCTTGGTAACTACATTATCTTTTGACTCGACCGCTTTTGTCTTTGGCATATTGGATTCCCAATAATATTGGATAAATTAAAAGCTGAAAACGTCAGATTATACCAAAATTCGATACCGCTGACACCCTGTGACCGATTTCATCGCATAGCCAATCCTTGTAGCTCTCTTTTTTCTTCGTCGGTTAGCTTATCCAGAGATTTGCTCTGTAATTCAGTCATGCGTTTCTTACGTTGTGCTTGCTGTAATATTTCTAATGCCCCCAAAAACTCCGCTTCTAATTCAGCCGTATTGCTCCATTCTAAGGTTTCGCTTTCTATACTTTCCAGTAATGCGCTATATGGGCTATTTTGTAGATAAGTCAATATTGAAGATCCTGATTTACTATCAATTAGATAAGAATGTACGTCAAGAAAATTAACCAGCGTTTTTAATGCAGCAACTTCTTCAGTGTTTTCATTGCATTGGACAAGCAAGTCTCTATCCAGTTTCGCAATATAATTCGGGCTATACAATAACATTAGAATTAGCCAACGGTAAGGTGTAGAGGGTTGTTTTCTTGGCGCAATCTTCGTGGCGCTAACCCTAGGTGCGCGTTTTATTTGCAGCAATTCCTCTAGCTCGCCTTGACTAATCCCGCTCAATTCCCCCAAACGTCTTACCAGCATCAAAGACAATGCTGGCGCTGCTACTTGCTGCAATAGCGGTTTCGCATCACTGACTAACTTGGCGCGACCTTCGCTGGTTTGAAGGTTTGTCTTTAAACCTAATTCTCTGAATAGAAATTCAGATAAGGGTATTGCTTGTTTGAGCAGCTCCTCAAAGGATTCCTTTCCATACTGATTCACGTAACTATCTGGATCTGCGCCCTCGGGCAGAAAAAGAAAACTCAGATACTTCCCATCTGAAAGCAATGCCAAACTATTCTCAAGAGCACGCCACGCTGCTTTTCTACCCGCTTTGTCTCCGTCGAAACAAAAAATAATATTATCAGTCTGACGTAAAAGTTTTTGTATATGAAAGCTGGTAGTAGCCGTACCCAGCGCAGCCACTGCATAATCAATTCCGTGCTGTGAGAGTGCGATGACATCCATATAACCCTCGACAACAATCACACAATTTGCTTCACGAATGGCTCGACGTGCAGAAAAAAAGTTGTATAGTTCCCGTCCCTTTTCAAATAAAATTGTTTCCGGAGAATTCAGATATTTCGGTTCTTCCTGCTCTAATACCCGGCCACCAAAGCCAATGATCTGACCTTTCTGATTAAGAATCGGGAACATAATGCGATCCCTGAATCGGTCATATTGCTTGGCTTCGTCGTTGATTATTACCAATCCGGCTTGCAGTAATATTTTCCGGGTTTTCTCAGATTTATAATCAGTAAAAATGGCCTCGAGATTTTGCCAACCGGTCGGCGCATAACCAATTGCAAATTGTGCTGCTGTCTTCCCGAATAAGCCGCGTTTCTTAAGATAGGCAATGGCTTTTTCTGAAATTTTGAGTTGCTCTCGATAAAAACGAGTAGCAACTTGCAGAGCACTTAGCAGATCCTGTGGCGATATCTCCGGATAATTATTACCCAGGTAGTTAACTGGATATTGCGAAAAATCATCCGAAGCAGTCTGTTTGGAAAAAGCATCTGCCTGCTGCTCAGGTACCTGCATCCCAACATAAGCTGCCAGATCATGCACAGCTTCAACAAAACTCAAGCCACCGTATTCAATTAAAAAACTAATTGCGTTCCCGTGCGCGCCACAACCAAAGCAATGATAAAACTGTTTAGCCTGGCTAACAGTAAATGAGGGCGTTTTTTCACTATGAAACGGGCAGCAAGCAACAAAGTTAGCACCTGCTTTTTTGAGTGGAACGTGACGATCAATCGCATCAACAATATCTACACGATTGAGTAGGTCATAAATAAAAGGCTGAGGAATCATTTACCGAAAGCAATCAATAACACCCAGCTTCAAGTATAAATAAATTACATCAACTGTGGTTTCGTTTAAAAAAAACAATGCCAAAGTAGCTGGGTAGTATCAGGCTGATATTTTTCCTTTAATCAGCGTTGATACTCTAGCCATATCCGCACGCCCAGCAAGTTTCGGTTTTAATATGGCCATAACTTTACCCATATCCTGCATACCTTTTGCCCCTGTTTCTGAAATTGCATCAGCAATCAACGCATCTATTTCAGAATCATTAAACGCTTCCGGCATATACGCACTTAATACAATGACTTCATCTTTCTCAATATTGGCCAGATCCAGCCGCTGCGCAGCCTCATACTGCGTGATAGAATCCTTCCGTTGCTTGAGCATTTTTTCAATAACCGCGACCACCGCGGCATCATCAAGCACGATGCGTTCATCGACTTCACGCTGTTTGATAGCAGCTTGTAACAAGCGTATGGTATCCCGCAGTTTGGTATCACCCGAACGCATAGCTGCTTTCATGTCTTCCGTAATTCTCTGTTTCAGACTCATCGTACACCATGCGACGAATTGTTAGTTGATTAGCTTTGATGATTATTCCGAGAATGCCCGGAAATAGCATTACGCTACACTAAAGTTTATCTTATTCCTATTTGTTACGACTTAATAAAGCTTAGGAGGTAACAACTGACTACGCAAACGTTTGTAGTTACGTTTTACAGCCGCAGCCAGTTTCCGCTTACGTTCCGCAGTCGGTTTTTCATAAAACTCGCGTGCGCGTAATTCTGTCAGTATCCCTGTTTTCTCAATGGAACGTTTAAAACGCCGCATCGCAACTTCAAATGGTTCGTTTTCCTTAAGCTTAATCGTCGTCATAAATAGGCAAAATCCTTTGGTTAGTTATATAAAAAATACAATTGAATTCTATTTTGCTCCACACCCTATTGGGACGCAACAAAAGCTTTGAATTATAACACTAAGAAGTTTTATATAAAAGATAAAGTTGTATCAGAAATAACAAGCAGAATCACCGGGGGATTCAATTCACATACCCACTAGATAACAACCAGCATACTTCACCATTAAAACGCTGTCCGGCTACTTTCTATCCTGCAGAATTTTATCTCACTTTTAGTGTGTGAAAACTCACTTAGAATTTCTTTGAAAAAATCAATAATGCGCTCACAGATGATTTATTTCTAATAATCAATTTAGTGAGTGATAAGCATGTTAGACAATTCAAAGACTGCACAGATTATTCTGTCTTGGCTATTAGCTATTTCTTTTGTTATTGGTATTTTGATACTTCCTAAGTATGTTTTCGCGGAGGATCTCGACGATGCAGATCCCCCTCAAGATCTAATACTGAAAGGAGATGGTAAGTGTACGGTATGTCATGATGAGAGTAGTGATAATCCAATACTTGCAATTGGGAAAACCAAGCATGGTACCACTGCTGATCACCGAACCCCGACATGCACCAGCTGCCATGGCGAAGGTGGAAATCATGAAGATACTCCACACAAAGCACCCATGCCTCAAAGAACATTCGGTAAAAAATCAGTTAATTCTATTGAGGAAAGAAATAACGCCTGTTTAGCTTGTCATCAAGGCGGTAAGCGTATGCACTGGTCTGGCAGCACACATGCTAACCGCGATGTTGCGTGTACATCCTGCCACACAATTCATACCGAGCAAGACAAAGTGCGCAACCGGATTACTCAGCCAGAGGTTTGCTTTAACTGCCACAAAGAAATGCGTCAACTAATCAACCGTCCGTATCGCCACCCTATTCGTGAAGGCAAAGTGATTTGTTCGGATTGTCACAATCCGCACGGTTCAGCCGGTCCAAGCAAAATGGTGCGAGATAACGTCAACGATACTTGCTATACCTGCCATATGGAAAAACGCGGACCTTTTGTCTACAACCACCCGCCGGTACAAGAAAATTGTGCTATTTGCCACAATCCTCATGGCACGACTGCGCCTAATTTATTGCGTACTCGATCACCATTCATTTGCCAGGAATGCCATGAACCCAACACACACCAAGGCAGCTCCGGGACACTCACTGGCGCTTATGCAAGAAATACCCTCGCTCGCGGATGCCTGAATTGCCACACACAAATTCACGGCAGCAATATGCCTGAAAACATTCGCAATGAAAGCATGTTTCAGCGTTGATCTAGGAGGTGAAGAAAATGTTTACTGCTACTCTTGACCTAAGAAAGTTTCAATATTCAATCGCATTTTTCACATTCTTAGCGGCCACAACCTCGGTATATTCGTCGGAAACAAATAATGATCCTGTTAAAGAACTCGCAAAACCTAGAAGTGTCGTCAATATCGGTGCAGGCCAATTGTTCAATGATAATGCGCGATTCGGTCAGTATACCGGTTTGCGCAATGAAGGGCCTTATGGAATCTTTAATGTCGATATATCCAAGCGCTATGACGATACAGGAACATGGTTTAAATTGCTGGGGCGCAATTTAGGATTGCAAAACCGTGATGTGCATTTTGAGCATAGCAAACAAGGCAACTGGGGTTATTTTATCGATTATAGCCAGACACCTCGCTATGAGCCATTCACTGTCAATACGGCGGTTACAGGTATCGGCACCACTGATCCCCACATTCCGACTTCGCCAACAACGGGCAATCCTGCACAGCTAAGTACCGAGCGCCACTCGATTGGATTTGGTTTTAACAAATTCCTTCCTGGCAATCTTGAACTTCATTTTCATTTTCGTAATGAAGAAAAAGATGGGGATCGCATTTTTGGGCGCGGAAACCGTCTTGGTGAGCCTCGGCTTAGTGGTTTTAATGGTATGCCAAGCCCGAGAGCAATAGGTGGCTTTGAATTTATTCCAGAGCCCATCAACTCAACCATCCGAATTTTTGGCACTACACTAGATTATGTAGGAAAAGATCTGCAATTGTCCGGAGGTTATTATGGGACGATGTATAACAACAAAAATGCATTACTAACTCCTGTCGGCGGCAGTACCGTTGGGGGTATTTTTTCACCCAGTGAATATACGCCGATTTCCCTTGCACCAGATAACCAATCGCATCAGGGGTTTCTGTCGGGCGGATATAGTTTTACGCCGACAACTCGTGGCACGTTCAAGGTTGCTTATACACGAGCAACCCAAACAGACACATTCACCCCATCGCTATTCACCGCACCCGGCATTGGTTCCAATTTAGGCGGACGTGTTGATACTGCGCTCGCACAGGCCGGATTAACAGCGCGGCCGCTACAAAAATTATCGATAAATACCAATTTTCGCTTCGAGGACCGAGACGACAAAACGCCTGTTTTATTTTATAACCCTATGGCAGCTTGGCATGATGATTTAAACGGAAACAGATGGAATGGTCTGAACAATCCACGCTCTTTCAGAACAATAACCAGCAAATTTGAAGCAAGCTATGCACTACCGCATAATTTTCGTTTGGTAGGCAGTGTTGACTATGAACACAGAGACCGCACCGGGACGGCCACCAATACCGGTCATCGCTTCAGAACCGATGAGCTTTCCTATCGCGCAGAACTTCGCCGCTCGTTATCTGAGACAATTACTGGTACGATTTCATATATACACAGCGATCGTTTCGGTTCAAGTTTTCTAACGAATACGACAGGTTCCGGCGATCCGTTCTTTAATCTTATCGCACCGTCCAATCTTGCTGATCGTGCCCGGGATAAAGTCCGCTTTCTGGCTAACTGGGATCCGATTGATTCATTATCAATACAAGTTTCGATTGATGAATCGTTTGATAATTATGGCCATCGGGCAGGCTCGGATCTGGGGTTGCGCAAAGGTTCCGCAAGAAATTATTCACTAGATGCTACCTATACATTTTCTGAGCGGCTGCAAGCTACAGCATGGCTCTCACGAAATGAAACCCATATTAATCAGGCTTCCAGAAACGCGATTACGGACAGCGGAATTCGTGAAATTTGGGGGGCCAATCTGCATAACATAGGCACATCTGTTGGCTTGGAAGTCACCGCCAAACCAACCGACAAACTTGAAACTGGCGCAAATTTCATGTTCTCGGATAACACCGATAAATTCAATCAAAAAGTTACACTTGAGCCGCAAGTAAATATTGTACCGAATCTCACAACGCAGTACTCCAACTTGCGGCTATTCGCCAGATACGATATCCGCAGGAACTTAGGTGTACGCTTGGATTACATTCTTGATCACTTTAAAACCAATGAATGGACTTGGACGGGATGGCGTTATACCGATGGCACCACACTGACTCAAGACACCAACCAAATGGCTAGCTTCGCCTTTCTTTCAGTTCTTTATAGCTGGCAATAAATAAATCCGTTTTTTCGTGCGTTAGTGCTGTCTGGAAATTGCTCAAATTACCTCATGTGAATTTTCTCACAGACAAAGGTAAATCATAGCATTATTATTCAATTCGATTTATCTGCATTAATTAATAAAGGTGAGTAAATAATGTTGCATATAAATTTGTATCACACATTTTTTGCGGAAAGCCTTAATGGCTATATTTTACTAATCACATTTTTAATTTTAGCAATTCTTTCATTTGGATTACCTAAGATCGTATTCGCGAAGGAATCTTCTTTTCCTGAACAAGTTGTTGCATTACAAAATAAGAAAGTTTCTTCAGAACATACTTCTTTGTTCCCGTTTAACCGTTCAAGCGTTAATGTTTTAAGCCCGTAAGCTTGGGCGCGTTGTTGCTAAGAATGCATGAAAAAAGACTTTGCGATATTTAGCAGGCCGTTGAAAAACTATCTGCATTGCCGCTGCGGTGTTAAAAAACAGGCTAAAAATGCTCATTTATTAAGCATAAACTACGCTTTTTCGCCTATTTTTGCCTTGCATCGGCTGCCTCAAAAACGTTTTTCAACGGCCTGTTAGGACATTTTAAGGAAGGAAATCTTGACCATCAAGGAAGGAGACCATGACAGAGAACAGAAATAAGCATCTTGATATTTAATTTATGCGGGTTTATTCCGCATTTATTTGGCCACATGCTTGTGGTGGAAACTGAAAGATTGGAAAACATTTCATTAACATCCCTGCAGCATACATGCTGCAGGGATGTTTTACTATCTGAACTGTCTTTCTTTGTCCGGCTAGACTGTACCCAGATAGTGACTAAAATCGTTCTCACTCAATGAGCGATAACAAGAAAATTTCATGGGCTACACTTTTCATTAACATTCTCAACCATCTTTGTTAGCTTTGCGATATCAAGAATATGCAGCTCATGGTCTTTGCGCAGAATTAAATTGGCTCTTTCCAAATTATTTAATTCTCGTGTGACTGCTTCACGATGTGTACTAACCAGATTCGCCAATTCAACATGTGTTGGTACGGGTGAAATAATGACGATATTAGATCCGGTAGTTTGTTTTTTTGCCAGGCGCAGTAGCTCAGCCTGGATACGATTCCGCACAGCCAAGGTGCTGAATTCAAAGACACGCTCAGTCAGTCGACGTATCTGCTCGGTTAATCGCTGCAAAATAGCAAATGCGATCTTCTGGTTGTGATAAATCAGCTCGAGGAAATCTGGTGAGGAAATTGACGCTACTAATGAACTTGTTTTAGCGACAACGGTTGCAGAACGTGAACGACTATCAATTGCTGTTAACTCACCAAATAGCTCACCCGCAGGCAGATCGCATAAAATAACTTCTTGCCCCGACATCGAATAGTAGTGCACACGCATTTCGCCTTGCGTGATAAAGAAAACACTATTGGAATCGTCATGATACCTAACAATCTCCTCGCCGGCCTCATAGCGATGCCAATGACAGACTTGCGCGATCGTTTCCAGATCAGAGGAAGACAGGCCTTTAAACTCTTTGATGATCGAAAGTATGGCACAACCACGCTCAGGTGGAATATTTCTTGTGGTCATTTGGATTCCTCATCAATTCCTTCAATCCTAACTACATAAAATAAGTTCATTATAAAAGATAAGAAGATGCACTTTACTAAGATATGCATTTGTTTTGCAAAATGCCTTTTAGATTAAATTGCCCTATTGAATGCTAAAATGGCATAGAATTAACAATTAAACTATATAGTTACATAGGAGATTGTCTCATGTTGGCAGAAAAATACTTGACTGATCTAGGAATTAGAGTCGAGCAAGCAAATAACTTTGTTAATGCGAATATTGGGGATCCCCAGAGAATCTTCAAAACAGCATCTGAATATGGCGTAACCACCAGGATGCTGAGTGAAATATCGGGCTATTCAAGAGACAATGTTCAGAAATATTTTGTCGACGTAAATCCAGACTGGAGCAAGTTATTAGATAAGAGCAAATTGGTGAATTCTGATTTAGGCTCATTGGAAGATATTGTTGCTTTCAATACACGAGAAGGAATTTTGTCGAATGCCTCTTTGCGTGCAATTGTTAAACCGAAGATTGATAGTCTCGATTACGCTAATTATGACGAGACTTTTGTATCATCTTTTCCAGATCTTCAACTTAAAGATAGTCTTTATACTTCGGGTGAGCTGGGTGTAGAGCATATTGATAATATCGAAGCTATAAGTGAAAATATTGAATCATTATTCTATGGCACACTGATTAATATATTCTCAACGCTTGATGAATCCGAGTTCGATCAAATTATCGCATTTCCCGAAAATGGTAATAGTGAGGATTTCCAAGTTTTACTTCTTGCGGCGTTAAAAGAGCCGCCCATACCAATTGTTTGGAACGATGAGCAGTTAGTAGATAAAGTAACAGACGCAGCCGTTAATACTTTAGAGAAATATTGGACAGGTGATCTTTTCGGGATCCTTGATCACAGTTATCTTGGATTAGCGACAGCCTGATTCAAGTTGCAAACAATTTAATTAACTCAGGTAACTTCGATTACCTGAGTTTTCTGAAACATCAACAACTATCGTTAGCAACGAAGAACCGAATTGTTGCATACTTTCTGTTTTTCTGAGCCTATCATAATAGATGTGCAACAAGGATTCTGTTTGTAGGTTGTAACACTCCAAGATAAGCCATTGTTAATTGCTGAAACAGATTTCGGTAGCTGGTCATGAAAACTTATGTAATTCTGACTGCTAACTATTTTTAGTTTTCCTGTAGCATAGTCAGAAAACAATAGAAAACCAACGTTATTGATACCGGAAGCACGCTCAATTTCTGTAGCAAGTTCTGTTGGGAAACTCTCAATTGGATCAGTTGGATCTCCGGGTGATGGCTGATCGGCACCTCGCTTGCAAATTAATCTGGTTTCCGAATCAAAGCTAACATAATTGCAAGACTCATAGGTTTTTTTATCAATCTCTACGCCGGAAACTCCGACAACTGAAATAGGTGTAATATTTCTGATTTCAGAAACATTTTCGTTAGCCGAAAGGCCAAATTCATCATGTATCATGAATTTATTTTCCCCGGTTTCACTATTAATAAGAATAACTTGAGAGAACTTAAAACCAGCTTTCTTCTCAAGTTTATGAGAGAGCTCAGGTGTTAATTTTATAAAATTAGTGGCTAAATCTAGAAATCTCTGCTCAACACTTTCCTCTATTTTATCAACAGCCTCATCGATATTTTTTGTGAATTCTTTCATGTCATTTTTTGTTTCTTTTTGTTGTTCTGTGCATCCTATAGATAAAAAAACGAAGCAATAAAACAAAAATATTGTAACTAGCCGCTTAGTATTCATCATGTTACTTTTTCTCCTCTTAAAAATTTAATGTGAATCGGGCAAAAACTGTGCGTGTAGGAATAAAACGCGAATTAAATAATTCTGATGTCTCAAAATGAGGATTTCGAAATAAAAAATCCTCATTAAAAATATTTCTCGCTTCTATACTAAAAATTCCCCTGCGTTTTGGAAGCCGATATCCCACTGATGCATCGACAAGAAAAAATTTATCGATTCCTTTGTTAATCATTTTCATACGATCAACTTCCTGATGAACAAAAGTACCAGTTACATTGGCGAAGAAACCAATGGGATTAAAATAATTGATGCTGGAGGGGATACTTAACGTATCAATCTGATGAGGCCCGTCGTTAGTTGGTAAACGTGAAAATTTCTCAAATTGGATTTCACTTTTTGCTGCCCAGCTGGTATGAAGCAAACCATATACATAAGCTCGATAAAGGTTTTCTTTTTGATCTTGAAAATTGATACTAGAGAGAGTGAAAGATGGAACATACAAATTTCGGTTTGATAATTCAAAACCACTAAATAACTTGTTTCCATAGTGAGCATCTAGTCCAATCCCCATCCGGCGAGATTTGGTGCCGTCAGGATCGTCAAATAATTGATTAAAGCCAGCAACTTGGGTGGGTTCAATCGTTTGTAGAGTCGTAAGCGGAGCTTTGATAGTTTCAAGCCAGGCCATGCGGAATCGGAAATGATTAGCAAAATTCCATTGCAGGCCAAATTTTGGATTAAAGTCACTAATCGAGGATTCTCCTCTTTTAAACGAATCGTAACTAAAACCGATCGTTGTATTTATGTTTTCGTTAAAATTGAGATTGGTGTAGATATAACCATTTGTTCTGTCACGATTAAAATGTACAGGGCTAGCCCCAAAGAAATTAACTTGGTTAGTATCCAAATCTTTTTTACCGGATTTCTGACTGGCATCAATACGATAAATACCTGATCCGGCAAGAATATTGAACCATGAGCTACGAAACTGATATTGCGCTTCAGTTTGATATCCTTCATTTTTCTGATGGCTTGCGTGAATAAAGCTTGGAGATATTCCCTGAACGTTTTGTAAATCTCCATCAAGAAATTGACCTGAAAAGATAATATTCTGATTATGCGTCAAGTCGTATCGTGCGCCGATACGTGCGACATCTTCATTAATTTTTCGGTGCGTTTGATTTTGGGGTGCCTTAGGATCAATGGAATCTTTTTCAAAATCCAGCAATAAATTACCTTGATTCGTTGAACGAGTGCGTATTTCCGCTTGTATGTTCAATTTGGATGTTAAGGCATGTTGAACGAAAACATTGAGAATATCATGGTTTTGATCATTGTTGGTGCGAAAGCCGCTGGTTTCATAATGGAATTGCCCCAGACTAATCGATGTGCGTTCGTTAAATTTAGAGAAAACCACTTCATTGCCCAGGCTACCATTGTTTCCTACCACGCCCGACGTAACCAATTGTGGCTTACTTCGCTCCATTAAAGGCGTGAACTCATTAAATCCTGGATTCGATGGGCCTGTGTTAGTGATAATATTTAAATCCGCTACTACCATGTGCGGTTGCACTGGATTGACGTTAATGGGCTGTAAAAGCTGCGCTTGCAGTAATTCACTGACGCGTGCAGCCTCATGTCTAGAGATATTGGCGTAGGTATCGGATAAAAAACGGTGCGCCGAATGACTGGATGGATCGAAGCTTAATGATTTTGCGGTCTCCATTAACGCACGTTTTTCAAATCCTAAATTCTCAAAAATTCTTGCCAGACTTGAGCCACGCGCGGCTTCATCACGATCCAGCAAAAACTTGGATCGGTATACCGCGCGGTTATTGTTCAACTCAATGGATTTTTGGATATCTTGCAGAGCCTCAATTGGTCGATTCTGGGTTTGTTTTTGAATCGCATCATAGAACCATGGCGTTGGATCTTTGGGGTCACGCTCCTTGGCCAAATCAAACTGAGTACCTGCAAGGGTATATCGTTTCTCCTCAAAGTAGGCCTTGCCCAAGTAACTTCGAATCAAAGAATTGGCCGGATCCAGGCTGGCTGCAATTTCCAGTTCTATTCGGCCAGCTTCCAATTCACCTTCGCGTATCAAGGCTAGTCCTAAACCAAGCCTCGGCATCGGATCGGCTTGATCCAGCACAATGGCTTGGGCAAAGATAGTTTTTGCTGTTTTAGTATCGATTTGCAGTAGATGTGCAAAACCTAATATGGTTTGTGTTTTCGCCAGATCAGGATCCAAGTTCACGGCATGCTGCGCTGCATCCAAGGCGCGACCCAGATCACCTAAAGACATTTGTAATTCGGCCGAGCGTGCCCAGGCAAGCGCGTTTTTTGGATCTAGTGTAATTGCTTTTTGTACACTTTCTAATGCTGCTGTGATCTCAAAATGGGCTTGTTGGGTATAGGAGAGTGCCAGGTGTGCAACAGCGGAATCTGAGTTCAGTGTAACTGCTTTTGTCGCTAAATCGAGCGCTTGATCTTTTTCATTTTGCACTACGGCGATGATCGCAAGCAGTGCATGCGCGTCACTGTTGTCCGATTCAAGTTGAAGCACTTGCTGGATATTTTCTTTGGCTTTATCAGCCTGCCCGACAGTCAATAAACGGCTTGCGTGGCGGATCAGAGCACTAACATCGTTCCCATCTTTTAATTCATTGCTCTGCCAGTAATCTAAGATCTCTGGGTAATAGAGTGCCCACTGCACGGCATCGGTTGGGTGAATGATAATTTCTTTACGCGGCGCTTGATCCTTGGGTGTAATGGCTGCCTCGTGATCATTTAGAATAAGGCTGCCCCGATCATTGCTGGCAGATACTTTGCCCTCATAGACAACAATTCTTGCACTGTCCTCATGCAGGGCGACCAAAAATTCCGTCCCTTCGACACTCGCATTGACGAAAGGTGTTCTTATTTTAAAGGGCTTAGGAGTGCGCGTAATGATATGGATCGCGCCTTCAAATAAATCCAGCAGTGATGTATCTCTAGCTTCTTGTAATGCAGGAAAAGTAATACTGGTTTTTTGATCAAGTCGCAACATGCTATCGTTACTTAAACGTAGTGCTGCCCGACTTTGCGATCGAGCACGAATCATGTCGCCCGCGCAAAGTATTGTATCCATGCTAGTTTTTTGCCAAACTTTTTCTTGCGCTCGGCGCAGTTCGATAATACCTTGCATGGATACGACTCGGGCAACTTCCGGCTGGCAGGAGGTTGTCGCATAAGCTTTGCCTATAGGTGATCCAAAAAAAGTCGCCGCAAAAACAGTGAATATCACTGCCGATACTTTTCTGTAGAACAAATAAATCGCAATTGTCTTGCATATTTTCATTATTCATCTTTCTTTCCATTCGCTTCTTGAGCTAGCGAATGCTGATTTACTATTTATATGCCAAAAAGAATCAAACAATTGGGCTAGTTTACTTTTTCATTATACAAAGTAGATGACCTTATAACTAGACGGGGTATTTGATATTTATCAAATCCAATTAAAAGTTTAGTCAAAAAGCTGTTACCTGTATGTGAGAATTCTCACATACGAATAGTTTTTACTTGCTTCTTTACTGACAGATATATTATTTGCTATCGATTCTTGAGGTAGGCCATGAGCCTGTTGGAGGTTCATCTTTGTATTGCAAGCACAACGGAAGGAAGAATTGTGTTGGACCATCCGTAGGAAAGACTTTGAGAATGTCATAAAAATCTTGACTGGCTTCAGCCCATCTTTGTAACTGGTAGGCATTCAATGCACGCGCGAAGATTTCACATAACCACAATTGTTCTTCAGTGGCTGATTGCCGATAAGCCATGAGTTCCAATAGGGTTACCGAGTTTTTTTTTACCCGGCAACTTAAAATCACCAAGCGAGCGTGTGAGAAAGCCATCTAAGCCATCGACTACTTCACTGGATAGCAAGATGCGTGTTTTGAGAACTTTATTGGCGCCTTGAATTCGATTGGCAGTGTTTATGATATCTCCAATAACGTTGTAACTTCCATCCCCTCTTCTCAGGGACATCTCACCAAAATGCAAACCTATTCTAGTTGGCAACAGTAACCTACTGTCTGATTGCGATTGGTTAAATCGCTCGACTGCGGCAGCTAAATCAAGGGATGCCTGGCATGCTTTCGTTCGCAGAATGGAATTTTCCGGGTCATCAATCCATATTGCCAGCATTGAATCTGCAATCATATCCATGATGTGTCCTTCATGTTGCCTAATCGGATTTTTCAATACGTCGCGATATCCATTGATCAACTGACTTAGATCCCTTGAATCCATCAGTTCAGCTAATGTTGTGTATCCCGCCACATCCGTGGTTAAGCAGGGGCTATAAATGCCATGCTCATCTTTGCTTCCTAGTATTTTTTCTACGGTTTTATTGGGGTAAGAAGAACCTAGTGATTTTCTGATTTCTGTTAGTTGTATCTCGAGTTGCTTATTTTTCCTCTTTTCTAAGTGATGCTTTTGTATTTCTGCCAGAATAAAAGCAAATAGTATTTGTGAAAATGGGATCATCATTGGTAACCAAACAGCGGCTTCCTTGAATAGATAATAGGCGCAGAAGGTGTAGATCGATATAACAAAAATACCCAGTACAATAGATTCATGGGTAGACAAAAGCAGGAAAACAATTCCCATCACAAAACCCAACAGGAATAGAATGCCTAGAGCACCCGAAAGTGCTAAAGGTCTGATAGGCTTGCTCTCCAATAAATTGGCAAAAGCCGTTGCAGCAATCTCGACTCCGCTTATGAAAAGGCCGTCTGGATTTGAGAATACCGTATGATAATCATCTCGCACGATATCTTGCTCGGGCTGCGTGGCGCCTGAGAATCCAACAAAAACAACTTTATCCTTGAAATCGATCCCTTCCGGTAGGTTTTTATCAATGTTATTTTCATGAAGTTGTAGCACTTGATAATAAGGTACTGTTGTAATACTGCGTGGCGGTCCATAGAAATTTAGGTAGTTCTTTTCGTGACCTGAATATAAATTAAATAACGAAATAACCATCTTCTTTTCGGTGAGGCTCATATTTGAATCACGATTGAGCTCGGTTTGTATTTTTTGAGTCAATTGCGGCTGATTAATGAAGATATGGCGCAGTGTTAATACCAAATCTTCGATATCACTATCTTTTGAATGAGAAGATAATTGTTCGGTTATTGTTGGATCTGCTGCATGTAGTAAGCGAACAAAATCGTCAAATATCGGTAGAGTGAAAATTTGTAGCGCGATAACTGGTGCCGTTGGAATATCTCCAGCACTCGCTTTAAAAGTCCAATAATCATTGACCCGCTCTGCTTTAGGTAATGGAAAAGGTGCACGAGCTTCGGCAGCATCTGCAATGATTGGCAGGAGCGGCGCAGGGCCTTCTTCAAAAAGGCGGCTTTGTTTTTGCTCATCGTCTAGGAATAACCCCGTATCTCGATAAACCAATCGTTCGATTAATACAATATTTCCCGCCGCTTCTATGGCATGCGCTAACTTCTTGTCGTTCTCTGGTATCACGCTGGGCGTGTCAAAAATAAGGTCAAAAATGATGACCTGTGCACCCGCCTCGCTGAGCTTATCAATTAGGCTGGCATGTAAGTCGCGTGGCCATAGTCGCGGTGTAATCGGCAAATCCAGTTGGGTAGCCGAGGGCTGGTCAATCGCAACAACAACTACATCATCGGGCGCAGTAATCGCGCCGCGCAAATGAAATAGCCAGTTTAAGCCAAATTTTTCTTCAAGCGGTAACCCGAATGGCAATAGATATATAAGCACACCGAATAAACCGATAAAGCTACCTAAGAGTAGCTGCTTAAACCATTTTGCCATGTTGGTGTTCCACAGACCTGCTGATGACAAGATTGACAGAAACGATTTATGAGACATTCAAAATAGCTTGAAATCATAATCCTGAAAACGGTTTCTAGGGCTATACGGTTTTCATTATAGCAGCCACGAAGACAGGCGCTCAGACTCTCATATCAATTACACCTGTCTGAATGCTGTGGTAGCTCTAATTTCTAAAATGCACCTCTAATTCCTGCAACAATAGCTCGTCCTGGCAGCGGTGCGGCATCTTTCAGAAACGAGGTATGCACGCGCATATCGCTATCCAGCAAATTTCTGCCCTGCAGGAAAAGCGTATAGTGAACGGATTTGGTAAGTTTCATGTGATAGCCCATTTCGGCATTCATCAGTGTGTAACCGGAAGTTTCAGTTTCCAATACGGCTACACGATGCTGGCCTGTTACCCGTGTGAGGTTAAAATTGGCTTGCCACGCATTTTTCTTGTAATCCAGATCAAAGCCAAAGCGTTGCGGAGTCATTCGTGGGATATTGCCATTATCCTTCAGTCTGCCGTACACGATATCGGTAAATAGTCTCAAGTTAAGTGTATCGGGTAAAAGTGCAACGATGGCTTCCGCTTCTACACCGTAAAATTTTGCACGCGTTTGTGAAAAATCCTGAACCAGAAAAGCACCATGCCGATCCAATAAGCCTTCATCATTAACCCTGTCCGCGAAGCCATCGCGATTGCTATCGCGACTTTGCTGGAAAATATAATCATTGATGTGGTTATAGAATAAATTTACTTTTCCGGTGATTGTCCCCGTGGTTTTTTGCAGTGCAATGTCAAAGTTGTTCGAAGTTTCTTTTCTCAGGGTCTGATCCCCTTGCTCAAAAGTATTGGTAGCTATGTGCCTGCCATCGGCATACAGTGCCACAGTATTCGGGGCACGTTGTCCGCGCGTGGCAGTTAAGTCAACCTGATAACCCTCCATAAATTTCCAGGCACTCCCTGCGGATACGCCATACAGATTAAAGTCACGTGTTTGAAGCAGCGTGGCTTGCGGGTTATGGGCGGTATGCTCGAAACGCCCGCCCACTTCAAATCGCCATTGCTGCCATTCACGCTTTTCAAGCATAAATAATCCAGCCGATTGCGAGAGACTCGATGGCACGAAAGCTTCTTCACCTTTAGCGGAAAAATTGCGGTTTTGTAACTGAATGCCCATAACGCCCTGCCACTTGGCGATCGGGGAATGGATAAGTTCGGCTCGGCTGTCCAATTCGTTATTTTTAAAACGGCTGC
This sequence comes from Nitrosomonas sp., assembly GCF_019752415.1. GTDB lineage: Bacteria > Pseudomonadota > Gammaproteobacteria > Burkholderiales > Nitrosomonadaceae > Nitrosomonas. The sequence goes on along the minus strand of NZ_JAIEME010000039.1, from coordinate 1,626 downwards.
CCACATCACCGCTCTGTTCGAGCTCTTTGTGCTGGTAATCATTAAAATTAAAGCGCATCTTGAGTTGCTGGAATCCTTTTAATGGGTTATCCAGATCGCCAGCCAAACCATAGCGGGTCTGACTCATGTCAATTTTTGCACCTTCCGGTCCGGGAATACCGTAAAAATTTTCCAGCCTTGAAACCGACATGCCCACAAAGCCGCGGTCACCAATATAGGAGCTGCCCACCGATAAATTACTCGAATCGATCGCACTATTTCTGACAAAACCACTTTCACTGTTTAGATCATTGGGATTCGCACGGCCAGGAATATGAACATCATTGGTTTTTCTTTTGGCGCCTTCAATATTCCAGGACATTCTGCCCAAGCTTCCTGATGCATTGAGCGCACCATTGCGTTCTTCCAGAGCAGAATTGAAGCGTCCTTCAAAGTTTGCTTGTGGTGTCTTAAACAAGCGATCAGGTATGCGATCATTGACCACATTCACCACACCGCCGGACACACCGCTGCCGTACAACAATGTGGATGGTCCGCGTAGTATTTCGATGCGTGACGCATTTAAGGTTTCAGTTGCCACGGCATGATCCGGGCTAATGATCGACAGATCACCCGTACCAACGCCATTTTCTAGAACCTGTACACGCGGCCCGTCCTGTCCTCGAATAATTGGGCGGCCAGCGCTCGGTCCAAAGCTACTAGACGTTACTCCCAGTTCATGCGATAGCGTATCGCCCAGATTGGTTTCACGTTTCCGGCGCAAGCGATCGCCTTGCAATACAATATCAGCTTTGACCCCAGATGACTCAGCCGAGCTTGCGTTCGGCGCAGTAATTTGGACACTTGGTAACTCGACGTTCTTATTGACGCTTTGTGCATGACTATTGGATATTTCCAGCAGGGAAAATACCAAGATAACTGCCACTGTTTGAGATGCCTTGCCTTTATACAACCCGGCAGCATTATTTAATTTATGATCAGAACAATCCATACAGTTTTCCTAATTAAATAGGGTGTTTGGTGTGCAACTGAGTTGCGCCCATGAAACTGATCAATCACAAGCATTCAATACAAATCAAGACAATCAATAGACTGTTTGACGACTGATACAGATCAGGATTAACCGTTTAATAAATCAGATGGAATGAAACAGGAGGTGCACGTGAATGATAGGAAAGGGTTTTGTTATCAGAATGATGTCTGATTGTCAGTAATGACAAGTGGTGACGTGCTATCGGGCCACAAAGGGCGAGCCCAGAAGCAACTAAAAAGATATTGAGTGCAGTAAGCGCAAGACAATCCAAGCAAATTTCATCGAGATCAGCGCCATTATCAGTCCCGGTTTCAGTAACATCGAGCACATCGGCCTGTGCGAAATGTGTGAAAGCGTGTGCCATCGAAAAGATCGGCACAGACAATAATGCTAACGTCAAAATCAGAAATAAGCTTTTGCGTATCATTGGAAATTCAAAGTGGTTTTCTAGCCATAGAAAATCACTTGACCTTTTATTTTGTAAAGTGAATTTTTTAACTACAATCGGCACAAAGGCCTTTTACCGTTAGCTCAATTTCTTGAAATCGATAGCCAATCGGCAAAGGCCAGCTTCGCTCAATCGGCAAATCATC
>NZ_JAIEME010000011.1 GCF_019752415.1 Nitrosomonas sp. | reverse complement strand
TATACTGATTTTACAATACCTTAAGCTACAATATAGCTGTAGGGAAAAAATTGGCTTAGGTTGCTTACACCCGCGGTTTGATTGATGCGCTATAAACTAATCTATTCTTTTACCAGTGATGACGGATCAAGTTTATTGAAAAGAATCTTGATATAGAATTGAATCGCATCACATTGCAGAGATGCATTGGTTCGCCGCATCATATGCTCCATTGAATTCTGAATTTGTTCTTTTCTTACTATTTAAATACACCATAGATACTTATGAATTAATGACTTAGAGGTAAATTATGAAAACTAACTTCAATCTTAGAAAATACAATCTCAACATTTTATTCACAAAAGCTTGTTTCATATTTTTTCTGAACATCTTTGGTCAGCCTCTTGTATACGCAGAGAATATTTCGAATCTCCAAAAAAATGCCAGTATTGCCTACGACAACATGATGCAAGCCAAGCAATCAGCAGATACATTAAATAAAGATGCAGTTTTCGCCGAAAAGACATTGTCTGCAATTAAACAAAAATTAGCCACAGCCGAGAGAGAAGCTGAAATTGCCAGAAAAAAATCAGAACAGGCTAGAATTTCAATGGAACAGGCAATCAATCAATGGAGACAAGCTTCAGATGCATTAGCTAATGAATGGGGGAAAACTGATAGAAAATAAACAGAACTAATTCAACAAAAGTATCATTCTGACATGAAGAATACCGGCTTCCCAAAAATCATTTCCAAACACCTTGAATCCAAATTTTTCGTAGAATTTAACAGCGCTCGCTTGTGCATTGAGCATTACTTTTTTTTCATGCCGGTTGCTTAACTCTTCCAGCAACTTTTGCAACATGGCGCCGCCATATCCTTTATTCCGCCATTCTTTTAATACTGCCATCCTTCCGATATAACCATCCGGCAATAATCTTGCAGTCCCCACGGGTAGCCCATCAAAATTGCATGCTAACACGTGAATGCTAATAGCATCAAACTCATCCCATTCCATCACTTCTGGAATTTGTTGCTCATTTATAAAAACTTCGGTTCGGATGACACGCAAAGTGAGTGCTTCATCTTTCCAACTCACGATATGTACCGAATGAGAGTAGCACATGATTTACTGCTGCAGCAATTTAGTTATAGCATTAAAAAGTCAATACCCATTATTTGAATGGATGTCGCAACAGGATTGTATCTTCTCTGTCAGGCCCTGTAGAAATCATATCGATGGGTATTTCACAAACTTCTTCCAAACGTTTCAGATAATTCTGTGCGGCTTTTGGCAGTTGATCAAACTCTTTAATTCCGGCTGTATTTTCTGACCATCCAGGTATTTCCTCGTAGATCGGTTCACAACAATCCAGGTCATCAGCACCAATCGGCAATATATTGCTATTATTACCATTGCTCAGTCTATACCCTACCCCGAGATTAAGTATTTCTACACCATCCAATACATCAAGTTTAGTAATACATAATCCTGTTACACCATTTATTTGTATCGAACGCTTTAATGCTACTGCATCAAACCAACCACAGCGGCGAGGGCGCCCTGTTGTCGAACCGAACTCATGCCCACGTGTTGCAAGGTGCTTACCTACTTCGTCGTCCAGTTCAGTTGGGAATGGACCAGAACCAACGCGTGTTGTGTATGCTTTTGTAATACCCAGCACATAATGCAACATTTGCGGTCCAACTCCACTGCCAGGACCTGCCGCACCAGCCACACAATTACTAGACGTGACAAATGGGTACGTACCATGATCAATATCCAATAACGCGCCCTGTGCACCTTCAAATAACAGATTGTCCCCTGCTTTATGCGCATTAAATAAAAGCTGAGGGACATCGGCAACCATCGGTTTAATCCGCTCAGCTTGCACCAGTGCATCATCCATTGTTTTTTGGAAATCAATGACAGGCATATGAAAATAATTTTTCAAAACAAAATTGTGATAATCCAACATTTCACCTAACTTTGCAGCAAAGCGATCTCGGTGAAACAAATCCTGCAAACGAATTGCGCGTCGCGCGACTTTGTCTTCGTAGGCTGGGCCGATACCACGTCCGGTAGTGCCAATCTTTCCTACGCCTCTAGCAGTCTCACGCGCGCTGTCTAATGCCGCGTGGCAGGGCAAAATTAACGGACAAGCAGCACTAATCCGCAAGCGTCCACTGACATTGACACCATTTTTCTCAAGCATATCAATTTCATCGAGCAGCGCTTCCGGTGAAATTACTACCCCGTTTCCAATATAACAAATAACACTGTCACGCAGTATGCCGGATGGGATCAGATGTAATACGGTTTTTTTATTTCCTATGACTAAGGTATGACCCGCATTATGGCCGCCTTGAAAGCGTACCACGCCCTGCGCATGATCTGTTAGCCAGTCAACCACTTTGCCTTTTCCTTCATCACCCCACTGCGTACCAATGACTACTACATTTTTAGTCATATCACTTATCTCTAAAAGACTTTGCTTCTAAAATATTAAATTTCTTCAATGATCCATTGCCCATTGTGAAATATTAATTGCCTGTCGCAATCCATGGACTCATTCTCTTGTCCTGGTAAATCCATCACAACAATTTGCCCTGAGCTACGTAGTTTCTCGATTATATTTTCCAGTTCTTTATTTTTTTTCTGGAAAGGCGCCCGTATTCCGCTAGGATATGTTTGGGGTTTCATTAATCTGGATAGTTCTCTGATATCCATACTAAAGCCAGTAGCTGGACGTGCTCGCCCGAAAGCTTTTCCTATTTCGTCATAACGACCGCCTAAAGCAATAGCGTTTGAGCAGCCATCTGCATATGCAGCAAAGACCATTCCGGTATGATAGTGGTATCCACGCAAATCCGCCAAATCAAAAGCGATTTTATCGACATTTGGTTTCAGTTCCTCTTCTACGATACTCAATTCATTCAATGCAATTCTAATCTCAGGATAATCCGGCAATTGTTTAACAGCGTCTATCAAAATATTCCTATCCCCATAGAGCTGAGGCAATAACATCAATGCGTCACGCGTATTTCTTTGTAACTTTATACACAGTTCCTTTAATGTTGAAACATCCTTTGCTTGCAGAACCGCAAACAATTCGGCTTCGAGTTCTCGCGATATACTCGCACCTTTAATTAGCCCCCGGAAAACTGCCACATGACCAAGATCCAGATGAACTTTGCTAACACCTGCGACAGACAAGCATTGCAACATGATCCGTTGAATCTCCAGGTCACTTTCCAACCCTGAGTGACCATAAAGTTCTGCTCCTACTTGCAATGGCTCTCGAGTCTGCGTTACCCCAGATGGCACGGTATGCAACACACTATTGGCATAACATAGACGTGTTATGCCTTCAGAATTCAATAAATGCGCATCAATTCTTGCAACTTGCGGAGTCATGTCAGCACGAAGGCCCATCATGCGCCCACTAAGCTGATCTATCACTTTGAACATATTCAAATCCATGTCGCTGCCGCTGCCGGACAGCAATGATTCCAAATATTCTAACAATGGTGGAATTACTTGCTGGTAACCGTGTACCAGCAACAAATCAATAATCTGACGGCGCATTACCTCGATATGCAATGCTTCTATAGGTAATATATCCTCGACATATTCTGGAAGTAGCCAATTTTGCATGTTTATGATCGACAAATCGTCAACGAAAAGAAATGAAGTTAATATTAACTTACGATAAGTAGCAACATTAGTCCAACCAACATTGAAGTCAGACCAATAAATCGTATCTGATGATCATCAATTTCAATCATTTTTCTAAATGCTTCTCTCCAAGTCTGAGGAGATAGAAATGGAAGCATCCCTTCTAGAATTAACATCAAGGCAATCGCAATCAGAAAAGTTTCCCACATATTGATACAGCTCCTGCTAAATCAGGCATCTTTATGTTTTCTAAAATAGCAAAAAATAAGAGGTTCTGCTGTAATCGAGTCTAAAAAACCACGATCCCCAGAACCTCTTCAAAAGTTACTATATAAAAAACTACATATACTTTCTCTGCAAGTAAATCATAGACTTGCACTTATATTATACTCATCTTTAAAAAAAGTCTTCGCAGATTCTTTTGTTCACACAACTAGTTTTAATCAATACATAATTATTATTTACTAACAGCAGGATTTTTCAAATATTTGAAGAAATCGGAAGTGGGTTCAAGAACTAGCATATCTCCTTTATTTTTGAAAGATTGTTTATAAGCATCAACGCTACGCCAGAAAGCGTAGAATTCGGCGTCTTTCTGAAAAGCGTTTGAATAGGTTGCAGCTGCCTGACTATCGCCATCACCCATCGTTTTCTGTGCTTCTCGATATGCTTCTGCCATTATGACTTCACGTTGTCTGTCGGCATCGGCACGAATCTTCTCCGATTCAGCTGCACCGGTAGAACGTAATTCATTGGCAACCCTTTTACGTTCTGCCTCCATACGTCGAAATACCGATTCACTTACTTCCTGAGGTAGATCCACTCGTTTCAAACGAACATCAACAACTTCTACCCCAATCGAACGAGCATCACTATCAGCTTTCTGACGCATTATTTCCATAATAACATCACGTTCTCCCGAAACGACATCATGAACTGTACGATTACCAAATTCATCACGTAAACTTGCATTAATAGTTTGAGCTAAACGTGTTTGCGCCAAACTTTCATCGCCACGCACGCTGATATAATATTGTTTCACGTCTACAATACGCCATTTCACAAACAGATCTACCAAAACATTCTTTTTCTCTGAAGTAATAAAACGTTCAGGTTCTTCTGTGTTCATCGTCAAAATGCGCTTCTCAAAGAAGCGTACATTTTGTGCGATAGGAATCTTGAAATAAAGACCAGGTTCCGTTTTAACATCAATCACTTCCCCTAGTTGAAACAAAATAGCTTGTTGCCGCTGATCTACAATATAGATTGCGGAACTTCCCAGAAAAAAAACTGCAATGATGATACCTGAAAACACTGATGTAAAATTTTTCATCTATCTTATCTCCCGTTCGCGACTACGAAAAGACTCTCGTGCTCGCATTCCACTATCTGGGGCTGCCTCCTGTACCATTGGCTGCGCGGTTACTGATGAAACTGACGTTGATCCACTCATATTTATTAGCTTATCCAGCGGTAAGTACATGAGATTATTTCCATTCTTCTGGTCAACGAGAATCTTACTGGTATTAGAGAGTACCTGTTGCATCATGTCCAGATATAAACGTTCCCGCGTCACTTTTGGCGCTTTACTATATTCCACAAGAATTTGCTCAAAACGACTTGCATCACCCTCGGCACTTACAATCACACGTTGTTTATATCCCTCAGATTCTTGAATCAATCTAGCAGCATTACCAACAGCTCTTGGAATCACATCATTGGCATAAGCCTGTCCCTCATTCTTTTGCCGTTCTCTGTCTTGCCCTGCTTTTACTGCATCATCAAATGCAGCCTGAACCTGTTCTGGCGGCTGTGCATTTTGCATAGTCACTTTACTGATAGAGATACCTATCTCATAACGATCTAGAATCCTCTGCATCAACTGGGTCGCATTAGCTGCAACTTGCTCACGACCCTCATATAAGACATAGTCCATTTTACTCTTACCAATCACTTGTCTGATCGCAGTTTCAGCTGCTTGTAGAACTGCTTCTTCAGGATTTCTATTTTTAAACAGAAAACTCTCTGGATTATTCAATATATATTGCACAGCAAACTGAATATCAATGATGTTCTCATCATCAGTCAACATCAGTGATTCTCGGAGCACTTTGCTTCTTACATTGTTACGATAACCAATTTCAACTGTACGAACCTGACTGACATTCACTATTTCTACTTTCTCGACAGGATAAGGTAAATGCCAACGCAAGCCTGCCGGTGTCGTGTCGGTATATTGACCAAAACGCAATACAACACCCCTATGGCCTTCATCCACAATATAAAAACCGCTTGCTAGCCACACTACAACAAGCAAACCGAGAATCAGTGCGATACTACCGCCACTGTGTTGCTTAGGACCCTGAGTATTTGAATTATCATCACCCCCTCCACCTTTTTTTTGCCCAAAAATACCATTAATCTTTTTGTTGATATTTCGCAGAACATCATCCAGATCTGGTGGACCGGAATCGCCTTTATTTTTTCCCCATTGTGGATCATTTAATCCCATATTAATTCCTGTTTTGTTCGTTCAAAAAAGTTCTTGTACCGTAGCACAACCTCCAATTACTCTCTTAATATCTTTAGATTGCTCATATATTCTCTTGGATTCTCTACAAGTGCTTCTGTCAACGCTAATCTTACAAACTCTAAACCTTCTCCTGTTTTTGCACTTAAACGAATACGCGATATTCTACCATATTCATCATGCACGCAACCTTTGCCGCCCACTGCCAAGTCTGATAGATCAATCTTATTAAAGATTAAAACTTGAGGAATCGTATCAGCACCGATTTCTTTTAATATCTTATTAACTTCTTCGATCTGCTCATCACGGTTCGAACTGCTGGCATCTATTATGTGAAGCAGTATATCGGCCTGAACAGCTTCTTCAAGCGTCGCATGAAAAGCTGCCACCAATGTATGCGGTAATTCGCGAATAAATCCTACAGTATCCGAAATTACTACTGATCCGCTTTCAGCGAGGAATAGTTTTCTTGTTGTCGTGTCCAATGATGCAAACAGCTGATCGGCAGCATATGATTGTGTACGTACTAATTTATTAAATAAAGTTGATTTTCCTGCATTGGTATAACCAACTATAGATACCGAAAGTACATTTGTACGCCGCCTAGATCGTCTTTGTACGTTGCGTTGTCGCTGCAAGGCAGCGAGTTTTTCTTTAAGTAATTTGACTCGCTTCTTAATTAATCGTCGATCTGTTTCCAGTTGAGTCTCGCCAGGACCACGCAAACCAATACCGCCTTTTTGTCTTTCAAGATGCGTCCATCCACGCACAAGGCGTGTTGCAAGATGCTCGAGCTGGGCCAGCTCCACTTGTAATTTTCCTTCATAACTCTTAGCACGCTGAGAGAAAATATCGAGAATCAAGCTAGTACGATCGACGACATTACAATTTAAGCGTAAGGATAGGTTACGTTGCTGAGCTGGCGATAAATCATGGTTAAATATTACCAGCGAAGCTTTATTCTGCGATAATAGCTGCGCTATTTCATCGACCTTTCCGCTTCCAATATAGGTTGTAGGATCAGGGCGAGAACGTTTCCCTTCTACAACCGCCATAACCTGGATCTTAGCACTGATAGCCAACTGCTCTAACTCTTGCAAGCTATCTTTATGCGTAGCACTACCAAAGTCAAGACCAACTAGTATTGCTGGATTAATAGTTTTTATTCTATCCAAACCTGATTCAGGCATCAGGTATCACGAGCTTCCATTGTTTCAATAGGAATAGTAACAGCTCTTGCGGGCACTACTGTAGAGATCGCGTGTTTGTATACCATTTGCGTAACTGAGTTTTTCAACAGTACTACATATTGATCAAATGAATCAATTTGTCCTTGCAATTTAATACCATTTACTAAATAAATCGATACCGGAATATGTTCTTTCCGCAATATGTTTAGAAATGGATCTTGCAGTAACTGTCCCTTGTTACCCATAGGTAACTCCCTATTCTAATTATTAGTTATTGGAATAAATAGTGACTCTACTTTATTTTTATATGTAAATCTATAACAGATTGTACCAAACAGTAGAACCATCAAATCAAATCAAATTGTTTGTCAGAACTATCGCCACATTGCAAGCATCCAGGTTATGTTCATAACATCTGGATGCTTGATTTGCCTTCCATGCCTCAAGAAAAACTCAACAAAATTGCTTCTGATTTTTTTAAATTCTAAAAAAATTAAAACGGTACTGGTTTTGGCGTACTATTGTTGGAAGGCGGAAGAATCGGCAGTTTGATATCAGGTTGCTCACCAGTTAATGTCTTTAGGAAAGCAACAATACTATCAATTTCTTTCTTATTAAAATCACGATCTAATTGCACTTTCCCCATGGTCTTCACAGCATCTTCTAAGGTTGCTACTGCTCCATCATGAAAGTAGGGATAAGTGAGTTCAATATTACGCAAAGTTGGTACTTTAAACACATTTAAATCAGTATCTTTACCAGTAACTGCTTTTCTTCCCTCTGCTTTACTTGTTGTTTTATAAGGATGATGCACACCAAACTTCTGGTATAATGTCCCGCCTACAGCCGGTCCATTATGGCAACCTGAGCAACCACTACTCTTAAATAACTCATATCCTTCCAGCTCCTGCTGATTCAGAGCTTTCTTGTCACCTTCCAGCCACTTATCAAAACGTGATCCAGGCGTAACTAATGTTTCTTCAAAAGCTGCAATTGCACTGGTTACTCGATCAATATCAACCTGATCAGAACCAAATGCCTTTTCAAAATAGGTACGGTATTGAGGAATAGACTGTATTACATCAACAGCTAGTTTATGTGTAGAACCCATCTCTCCTGGATTTGCAATTGGACCACCCGCTTGTTCTTTTAGATCCTTAGCGCGGCCATCCCAAAATTGAGCTAGAATCATACTGGCATTTAATACAGTGGGGGCATTAATAGGCCCTTCATGCCATTTATGACCGATAGAGCTCGGAAGATTATCCGTGCCCCCCATACTTAAATTATGGCAAGAATTACAGGAAATAAATCCGGATTTCGATAAGCGTGGATCAAAAAATAACATTTTACCCAGTTCAACCATATCAGCATTTGTTACTTTAGCAGCTTTAATGGATTGGATAGGTTCATTAGCTGAAACATTAATCGAAGTGACAAGAACGCCTATCGATAACAGTGACGCAACCAGTGTACGTATCTTCATCGGTATTCTCCCTAAGTATATATAATAAAACGGCTGTAATGGCGCCGCCGATTACGCCTGATGAAACACCCACAGATGGGAATCTTTTAAAAACAAAGTGAGGCAATTCTACCCCGTTTCTTAAAACTTACTGGGTAATAACTTAAATAACCCTTAAAAATACTTTATATCAAGCGGATTATTCATTCACTTCCAGATGATTAATTAAAATTTCTCTTGTTTCACTGGCTAAATTATTTTTATCATAACCTGTACTTTGACATGGATCCGTTTTTAACAATCGTGATAATTCTGTCAGTGCTTGTTTGTAAACTTTACGTTTAAACTCTACAACTGAATCTAATTCGACCCAATATTGATTCCAGCGCCAAGCGTCAAATTCTGGATGCGCACTTCCGCGCAACGAAACATCACTATCACGCCCTATCAAACGCAACAAATACCAAATTTGCTTTTGGCCTTTGTAATTTCCGCGCCACTCACGCCTAATCCAGCGATCAGGCACTTCATATCGCAGCCAGTCGCGCGTTCGTCCAACAATCTCAACGTGATTTGGATGCAACCCTATTTCTTCGGTTAATTCCCGATACATGGCTTGTTCAGGACTTTCTCCCGACTTAATACCACCTTGTGGAAATTGCCAAGAATTTTGTCTTATGCGCTTACCCCAAAATACTTCATTCTTTGAATTCAGCAGGATAATACCAACATTGGGGCGATATCCGTTACGGTCAATCATGTGAATTACTCATTTGACCCATCAAATGGGTAGATTTTTTCATACTTTACTATAGATTGAAAGTGCCTATAAAACAAAAACCCCATACCTTAGAGAGATTCTATCTATTTAGGTTGAATCTATCCATAGCGATAGACTAATCCGCACTTCGCCACGTATTTCAAGGTAAAATCACTATAATTTTATTATCATAATGGAATCATTCATGCGCGTCTCGCAATTTTTTATTTCAACGCTTAAGGAAGCACCTGCCGAAGCAGAGCTAGTCAGTCACAAACTTATGCTACGCGCCGGGCTAATCAAACGCTTAGGTAGTGGACTATATACTTGGATGCCGATGGGTTTAAGAGTACTACGAAAAATAGAAAACATTGTTCGTGATGAAATGAATAAAAGTGGCGCTATAGAAGTTTTGATGCCTGCGATACAACCTGCTGAATTATGGCAAGAAACTGGAAGATGGGATGTATTCGGTCCACAAATGCTAAAAATCAAAGATCGGCATGAGCATGATTTCTGTTTTGGCCCAACGCATGAGGAAATCATAACCGACATAGCACGCAGAGAAATCAAAAGCTATCGTCAATTACCACTCAATTTCTATCAAATACAAACAAAATTTCGTGATGAAATTCGACCACGTTTTGGAGTAATGCGTGCACGAGAATTCTTAATGAAAGATGCGTATTCTTTCCACACTGATGAAAACAGTCTGATGCAAACCTATCAACTCATGTATGAAACCTATAGCCGTATTTTTACACGTCTTGGTTTAAAATTTCGTGCCGTTGCGGCTGATACTGGTGCTATAGGAGGCAGTGGTTCACATGAATTTCATGTCTTAGCTGAATCCGGTGAGGATGCGATCGCATTTTGTCCAGAATCAGATTATGCCGCCAATATTGAGTTGGCTAGGGCATTATCAGCACAACAAGAACGGGCTAAACCCGAAGGTGTTATGCTGAAAATCCCAACGCCCAATAAAAAAACCTGTATTGAAGTTGCGGAATTCTTAGAAATACCATTACAAAAAACAATCAAAACCCTTGCAGTAAAGGCAAATAATAAAATATTTTTACTATTACTGCGGGGTGATCATCAACTCAACGAATTAAAAGTGAGGAGAATACCCTTTTTATCCGAGTTCCAGATGGCAAGCGAATCAGATATTCTACTTGAGACTGGAACAATACCTGGATACATTGGTCCCGTTGGATTAGATACTTGTGTGATTGCTGATCAAACTGTCATGAGTATGAATAACTTTGTTTGTGGGGCAAACAAAGAAGGGGTTCATCTGACTCAGGTGAATTTTGATCGTGACCTCAAAATACCCGATCATGTTTTCGATATCCGAAATGTTGTTGCAGGTGATGATTCTCCGGACGGTAAAGGAAGACTAGAAATCTGCCGCGGAATTGAAGTAGGCCATATTTTCCAGTTGCGTACAAAATATTCTGAAATTATGAAAGCCAGCTATCTCGACGAATCGGGTCAAACCCAATACATGGAAATGGGTTGCTATGGTATCGGTATTTCACGCATTGTTGCCGCCGCCATTGAACAAAATCACGATGATCATGGCATCATTTTTCCAGCCACGATGGCACCCTTTCAGCTTGCAATCATACCGATTGGTCTGCAGAAAAGTAGTTTGGTAAAAGACGCCGTGGAAAAACTGTATCAACAGTTTTCAGATGCTCAAATCGAAGTGCTTTTAGATGATCGTGACGAACGCCCTGGTGTCATGTTCGCCGATATGGAGTTAATAGGTATTCCGCATCGGATTGTGATTGGCGAACGAGGGCTTAAGCAATCCATCATTGAATATCAAGGAAGAAAAGATCAAGCATCACAAGCGATACCCATGGACCTAATTTTTTCATTTATAGCAAATAAAATATGTACAAACTAATCTGCACGATACTACTTTTGCTCTTTACAGGCGTCATACATGCCAATAATCTGCATTATGAAACGCTTTCTGCCAATACCCAGACAGTTATTCTCCATGAAAGGAGTGATCAGGCCGCTTCATACACTGAATATGCCGCCGTAGCTGACAGTATTACTTGGCTTATCAGCATGAGTCGCCGCTTAGAGAAATTCATACCCGATCCAATCGAACGGGAAGAATTTCTGAGAACAGTTTTTTATGAAGCAACGCGTGCAGGATTGGATCCGCAACTTGTGTTAAGTGTGATTCAAGTTGAAAGTGGTTTCAAGAAATACGCACTTTCGCATGCGGGCGCGCGCGGCTATATGCAAGTGATGCCATTCTGGACTGAAGCCATTGGTCATCGGGATCACAATCTTTTTCATTTGCGTGTTAATTTACGTTATGGATGTACCATTCTGCGCCATTACCTCAATAAGGAGAAAGGCGATTATTTCCGTGCTCTTGGACGATATAATGGCAGTTTGGGTGAAATTACTTACCCACAGCTTGTGTTTAATAAATGGCAGACTACATGGCGTTATACCGCATCATAGCCAAATAAATAATTAGGATTCCTATGGATTATCAATCGAAAAACTGAATCAAATATATTAGCGTGTTTGGTCCACACTTTTTCCAATTGACTTTGACTTAATAAACGCTTCTATACTTTCTCTCGAGATGATCCCAAGCTGGCGAGCAGCTGGTTTCCCATCAGGATCAAAAAAATAAGTACTGGGCAGAAGTGAAATATCGTCGAGTTGAGAGGCAATCTGCCGATCACCCAAAACCGTGGGATATGTAATTGACATCGACTGAACAAAATCCATAACCACTTGCGAATCACTAAAATCCATTGCCACACCAATTACCATAATATCTTTTCGGCTCTCATATAACGCAATCAAATCAGGAATTTCTTTTAAACACGGCGGGCACCAAGTTGCCCAAAAATTAACCAATACCCACCGCCCTTTATAGTCTGTCAGTTTATGAATCTTCCCTGTTGCATCTTGAAACTGAAATGCTTGCACCTGACCACTTACTATCAGTGTTACCAAACAAAACAATACTATCAGTTTGTGTTTCATCACTTTGTTGCAAAACTTCCTTTTAATTCTTATATACATACTCAATTCAGTCACACCTGCGGATGAGCACGTTCCAGCTTGCTGTGCAGCTTATTGAGTGCACTGAGATAGGCTTTTGCTGACGCCACGACTATATCGGTATCTGCGCCATTTCCATTGACGATACGGTCAGACTTCTGTAGCCGTACAGTTACTTCTCCTTGTGCATCCGTTCCACTGGTAATATTGTTAACCGAAAATAATTGCAATTTAACCCCACTGGATAGTAGCATTTCAATCGCACGGAAAGTCGCATCCACCGGACCGCTTCCTTGAGATTCAGCGTGCATTTCACTTCCATCTTCAGAAATCACAATACGTGCATAAGGGACTTCACCTGTTTCACAGTGAATGGTAAGTGATATTAACCGGTAGCGCTCCTGCAGTACCAATACTTCATCTGAAACCAACGCATGGAGGTCTTCATCAAATATCTCGTGCTTCTTATCCGCCAACTCCTTGAAACGCATAAAAGTATTATTGAGCATTTCTTCCGACTCCAGCTCAATGCCTAACTCCATAAGACGATTACGGAATGCATTACGACCGGAATGTTTCCCCAGTAATAACTTGTTTGCACCCCAACCAACATCTTCTGCGCGCATGATTTCATAGGTTTCTCGGTGTTTCAGCACCCCATCCTGGTGAATACCTGATTCATGTGCAAAAGCATTGGCTCCAACAATCGCTTTATTGGGTTGTACCGGAAAACCGGTAATGCCGGAAACCAGTTTACTTGCCGACACAATATGTCTGGCATCTATTTTTGTATCACAGGGAAAATAATCCTGTCGCGTTCGCACAGCCATAACGACCTCTTCCAGCGAAGCATTGCCTGCCCTCTCTCCTAAGCCATTAATGGTGCATTCCACTTGCCTCGCGCCATGCATCACGGCAGCCAACGAATTAGCGACCGCTAATCCTAAATCATTATGGCAATGTACCGAAAAAATCGCTTTATCCGAATTAGGAATACGTTCACGCAAACTACGAATCAACTTACCAAACTGGTCCGGCATGGTATAGCCCACCGTATCTGGAATATTCAATGTCGTCGCACCTGCGTCAATAACAGCTTCAAGTATCTGGCACAAGAAATCTATTTCCGAGCGGCCGGCATCTTCCGGAGAGAACTCAACATTATCGGTATACTGGCGTGCCCATTTCACAGCCTTCACGGCTTGTGTAATCACCTGATCAGGTGACATCCTTAGCTTATTCTTCATATGGATCGGTGATGTCGCAATAAACGTATGGATACGCGCCGATTGTGCACCTTTTAACGCTTCACCTGCACGCTGAATATCAGCCTCTATCGCACGTGCCAATCCACATACCACACTTGCTTTCACCGAGTCAGCCACCGCTTTAACAGCTTCAAAATCTCCGTTAGATGCTGCTGGAAATCCGGCTTCAATAACATCCACACCCATACGTTCCAGCTGCCAGGCGATGCGCACCTTTTCTTCTTTAGTCATGGACGCACCAGGACTTTGTTCACCATCACGCAACGTCGTATCAAAAATAATCAAATGCTCTTGCATTATGCTCTCCACTTCAGGAAGAAAACTTAAAGTAAGATAAAACTCGTTTTTCGAATTTTATAGGGAAGAAAGGGGAATAGGGGTAAAAAATTTTAGCGCGCAAGGCGCAATAACGGTCCCGATAGAGCCATCGGACCTGAAAGAAAATACAGCGAGTAGTTATAATTTTTTGCAAACATAATGGCGGTGAATATAAATAGTTTTTTCTTTCTGTGCAATAGATAAACGTCAGGAACTTGGTGTTTCATTATTCTTTTTACTTCTACTAAATCGCCATAACTTAACAAAATAACCCGAAAATGCATACGCCGCAAACAGAAAAAATAATACAAGCGGCGGGTGACTGGGAATTAAAACAAAAAAGAACAGTACTAATAACAAGACCGTAACGAATGGAACCCGGCGACGTAAATTAATTTCTTTACCACTATAATAAGGAATATTACTGACCATGGTTAAAGCAGCAAATAAGGTAACGATGCTAGCAAGCCATTTTACATCACTCCCTTGCACTTGAAAATTAAGCATTACCCAAACAAGTCCTGCGATTAATGCGGCTGCGGCAGGACTGGGCAGGCCTTGAAAAAAACGCTTATCAACCACTTCTATATTGGTATTGAATCGCGCAAGTCGCAAGGCTGCGCACGCACAGTAAATAAATGCGATGATCCAACCCCATTGATCCATATCTTTCAAAGCCCACTCATACACAATCAATGCGGGCGCGACACCAAAAGAAACCATATCCGACATACTATCGTATTCGGCCCCAAACTCGCTTTGCGTACCTGTCAGCCGCGCCACTCGGCCATCTAATCCATCCAATACCATGGCTATAAAAACAGCTACTGCTGAAGATTCGAAATTTCCATTCATCGCCTGCACAATGGCATAAAAACCCGCAAACAAAGCAGCCGTGGTAAACAAGTTAGGCAACAAATAAATACCACGACGCCGCAATCGAGATTTGAGCACAAGACGTTCTGGTAGAGAATCTGGCATTATTGTTTTTTGATTAAAAGAATGCTAACAGTAAAATATTCTAGTCGATAATTCATCTCAGGCATCTTGTGTAAAGGATTTTCGGTGCAGCACCGTTCGTTGGTACCAAACTTCCGTTACATTGAATATTGAAATTGTATTCTCTTTAACTAATCGCTTCTGCTTCTTCACGAAATTCCGCCAATATCGTCAGTGTTGCCGACACTTTATCACCAATATTGACATTAATTTTAGTATTCAGCGGCAAATAAACATCCACTCTCGAACCAAACCGGATAAAACCAAAGCGTTGACCACGCGTCAGATGATCGCCCGGAGAAACATGACAAAGAATACGTTTCGCGATTAATCCAGCCACTTGAACACAGGTTACATCAGCGCCATTCGCGGCTTTAATCCAGAGTGCATTCCTTTCATTTTCCAGCGAAGCTTTCGGCAAATCCGCATTGATGAATTTCCCTGGAAAATACCATTTATCCCGCACCTCGCCATCGACTGGGCTGCGATTGGAATGTACATTGAAAACATTCATAAAAACGCTGATCTTAACGGCCTCGCGCTCCAGATAAGGGTCCTGAGTCTTTTCTACGGCAACAATTCTGCCGTCAGCCGGTGCTAAAATGGCATTCGGATCCAGTGGGATTTCTCGGGGTGGATCACGGAAAAACTGTAAAACGAATAAAGCAATCACCCAAAATGGAATTGCCCAAAGCCAGCCAAATAAAAACGTTGCACCCAATGCGGCAGAAAACGCAATGACAATATGAAGCCAACCTTCGCGAGCAATGATAGGATGAGGATAGTGAGCCATAGATAAATTACAACAAGAGTTTGAATGGTGAAGAAACCAAAGTTCAAATCATAGAAGAAACAACAATTCTCTAGTTTTTCACTTGGTCCACGAGTTTGTTTTTCTTGATCCACGGCATCATATCGCGCAACTTTGCACCCACTTGTTCAATTTGATGTTCGGATGCTATACGGCGGCTTGATTTAAGTACAGGCGCCCCGGATTGATTTTCCAGAATAAATTCCCGGGCGTATTCACCCGTCTGAATCTGGCGTAATATTTTGCGCATTTCTGCACGTGTTTCATCGGTAATAATGCGCGGCCCACGTGACACATCGCCATATTCCGCATTATTGGAAATGGAATAGCGCATATTTGCGATACCGCCTTCATAAATCAAATCTACAATAAGTTTTACCTCATGCAAGCACTCAAAATAAGCCATTTCCGGTGCATAGCCAGCCTCTACTAGAGTTTCAAAGCCGGCTTGTATCAACGCGGTCAAACCGCCACATAATACAACCTGCTCGCCAAACAAGTCTGTTTCAGTCTCTTCACGGAAACTGGTCTCGATCACCCCGCCTCGCGTACCGCCGTTCGCAGCTGCATAAGACAGCGCCAAATCGCGTGCTTTACCTGACTTATCCTGATGCACTGCAATCAGTGAAGGTACGCCACCGCCCTGCAGATACGTGGAACGAACCAAATGACCAGGGCCCTTAGGTGCAATCATGATCACATCAAGATCTTCACGCGGGCTTACCTGTCCATAGTGAACACTAAAACCATGAGCAAATGCTACGGTAGCATTCTTTTTCAGCCCTGGTTCGATCTCCGCTTTATAGACTGATCCAATCTGTTCGTCGGGCAATAAAACCATGACAACATCGGCATCCTTAACCGCTTCAGCAACTTCTTTGACCGCTAACCCAGCATTTTCCGCTTTACTCCAGGATGCTCCACCTTTGCGCAGACCAACCGTAACCTTTACTCCCGATTCGCTCAAATTATTAGCATGTGCATGCCCCTGCGAACCATAACCCAAAATAGTTACTTTCTTTCCTTTAATAAGAGACAGATCTGCATCTTTATCGTAATAGACTTTCATTATTTTCCTTTTAAACAAAATTAGGATAGAAACAGGCGCGCAATAGAGAAAATACTTTATTCAAAGTATAAATGCTCTAGATTGCTAACCTCAAGATTCGGATTAATCAGCAAATAGAGATTATACCTTTAAAATCCATTCCCCGCGCCCTATGCCGGAAGCACCTGTACGCACTGTTTCCAGAACGGCGCTCCGCTCTACTGCTTCAAGAAACGCATCCAGTTTCGAGCTGGTGCCCGTTAACTCGATGGTATAGGATTTGTCTGTGACATCAATAATACAACCACGAAAAATTTCAACCAGCCGTTTGATTTCTTCCCGATCTGAACCAATCGCACGTACTTTGACCAGCATTAACTCGCGCTCTATATGATTACCTTCATTCAAGTCGATTATTTTTACAACTTCAATCAACTTATTCAATTGCTTGGTCACTTGTTCCACCACCTCATCAGAGCCAATAGTCACTACTGTCATTCGTGACAACGTCGGATCTTCAGTTGGTGCTACTGAAAGTGATTCAATATTGTAGCCACGAGCTGAAAACAGGCCTGCTACGCGAGACAAAGCACCTGCTTCATTTTCCATCAATAAAGAAATAATATGTCGCATTTATTTTCTACACCAGAATCATTTCAGAAAGCCCTTTACCACCCGGCACCATGGGAAAAACGTTCTCAGTTTGATCGGTAATAAAGTCCATGAATACCAGTTGATCCTTCAGTTTAAATGCTTCCTTCAAGGCACCTTCCACATCTTCTGGCCGCTCAATTTTCATCCCGACATGTCCGTAGCTTTCAGCCAGCTTCACAAAATCCGGGAGTGCATTCATATAGGACTCCGCATAGCGATTACCGTGAAAAAACTCCTGCCATTGCCTTACCATACCCATGTACCGATTATTCAAGTTAATGATTTTTAGAGGAAGTTTATATTGCTTGCAGGTTGATAATTCCTGAATACACATCTGAATGCTCGCCTCACCCGTAATACAAGCCACTTTGCCTTTCGGGTTAGCCAGTTGGACACCCATTGCGGCAGGCATACCGAAACCCATCGTGCCCAATCCACCGGAATTAATCCAGCGGCGCGGTTTATCGAATTTATAAAATTGTGCGGCCCACATTTGATGTTGTCCGACATCCGAGGTGATAAATGCATCCCCTTTAGTGATATTGAACAATTTCTCAATCACCATTTGCGGTTTAATAATCTTACTTTCACGATCATATTTAAGACAATCGCGCTCACGCCATAACTCGATCTGTTTCCACCACTCTTTCAATGCAGCTTGATCGGGTTTTCCCTTTTCGGCTTTTAGTAGCTTGATGAGTTCTTTCAGCACATCCAGAACATCACCCACAATCGGCACATCTACCTTAACGCGTTTTGAAATGGAGGACGGATCTATATCAATATGAATGATCTTTCTATTTTCATTAGAAAAATGTTTAGGGTTACCGATCACACGATCATCAAAGCGCGCACCCACTGCCACCGAAACATCACAATACTGCATCGCCATGTTAGCTTCATACGTACCGTGCATGCCCAGCATACCCAAGGATTGCTTATCTGTCGCAGGATATCCGCCCAATCCCATCAGCGTATTAGTACAAGGAAAATTCAGCATTTGCACCAATTCAGTTAACTGTGGTGCAGCATCACTTAATATCACGCCACCACCTGCATAGATCACTGGGCGTTTGGCGCTAAGAATCAATTCTGCAGCTCTCTTAATTTGCCGGGAATGTCCCTTGGTCACCGGATTATAGGACCGCATGGTTATCTTGTCCGGGTAAGCAAATTTAGTTTTTTGTTGCGAAACATCTTTGGGTATATCCACCAGCACAGGACCGGGACGACCTGTCGAAGCAATATAGAAGGCTTTTTTAATAGTTTGTGCCAGCTCGGTTATATCCTTAACCAGAAAATTATGTTTAACACAAGGACGTGTAATACCCACCGTATCAACTTCCTGAAATGCATCCAGACCAATGGCACTTGTGGGCACTTGCCCGCTGATAATCACCATAGGGATTGAATCCATATAAGCTGTTGCAATACCTGTCACTGCATTTGTCACGCCTGGCCCCGAAGTAACCAGCGCTACACCCACATTATTGCTAGAGCGGGCATAACCATCTGCTGCATGTACCGCGGCCTGTTCATGACGCACCAATATATGCCGGACTTTATCCTGCTTGAATAATTCATCATAAATAAACAATACTGCCCCGCCAGGATAGCCGAAAATACAACGCACGCCCTCTTCCTGCAAACAACGTATTGTAATTTCAGCGCCGGTCAATTCCACACTCATGCTTTCTGCATCCCAATATCAATTTCAACAAGTTATAAAATATTCTAACAGTAATAGTTCCATCATAGTACCGTCAAATTCCTGTACCACCCACAGTCAATCCATCGATGCGTAATGTCGGCTGCCCAACGCCAACCGGCACACTTTGTCCTTCTTTACCACATGTTCCTACACCCGGGTCCAACAACATATCGTTCCCAATCATGGAAACCCGTGTCAATACATCGGGACCGTTACCAATCAGTGTAGCGCCTTTAACCGGATAGGTAATTTTTCCATCTTCAATCATGTAAGCTTCTGCTGCCGAGAAAACAAATTTCCCGCTGGTAATGTCGACCTGTCCGCC
Source organism: Nitrosomonas sp. (assembly GCF_019752415.1). Classification (GTDB taxonomy): domain Bacteria; phylum Pseudomonadota; class Gammaproteobacteria; order Burkholderiales; family Nitrosomonadaceae; genus Nitrosomonas. Next base: position 54,071 of record NZ_JAIEME010000011.1, on the reverse strand, counting down.
GCCAAAATTTGCTGCGTACAAACCATGTTTCACTGAAGCAATAATTTCCGCAGGATCCTTATCACCATTCAGCATATACGTATTGGTCATGCGTGGCATCGGTATATGCGCGAAAGATTCACGCCGGCCATTCCCGGTCACGGGTAAATCCATCAACCGGGCATTCAGGCTGTCCTGCAAGTAGCCTCTCAGTATGCCATCTTCTATCAATACAGTACATTGTGTCGGATTACCTTCGTCATCAATATTTAACGACCCGCGTCTCTGCGGAATTGTTCCATCGTCGACAACCGTAACGCCGGGAGCAGCAACGCGTTCGCCCACGCGTCCCGAAAAAGCCGAACTACCTTTCCGGTTGAAATCTCCTTCCAGTCCATGACCAATTGCTTCATGCAGCAATATCCCAGGCCAGCCACTCCCCAGAACAACCGTCATGGTGCCAGCCGGTGCAGGACGCGCATCCAGATTAACCACAGCCTGATGAACAGCTTTTTGTGCATAATCCCGCAAAATTTCATCGTTGAAATAAGCATAGCTGAAGCGCCCGCCACCGCCGGCCACACCTTGCTCACGACGGCCATTTTCTTCAGCAATCACTTGCAATGACAATCGAACCAGCGGCCGGACATCAGCCGCAAGCAACCCATCGCTGCGTGTTACCAATACCACTTCATATTCACCGGCGAGTGAGGCAATCACCTGGGTAACTCGCCGATCAAGCTGCCGGGTATAGCGTTCTAACCTTTCCAATAAGGCTACTTTATCTGCATCCTTAAGACTTGCTATTGGATCTTCCGGTAAATAAAGCTGCGTCTGCCGCCCCATTTGATTACGTTTCACCACTTGTACTGAGTGCGTCCCGCCTTGATTAGCAATCGCCCGTGTTGCTTGAGCAGCCGACACAAGCGCTGGCATACTGATGTCATCGGAATAAGCAAACCCGGTCTTTTCTCCGCTGATAGCGCGAACACCAACGCCCTGTTCGATATTGAAGCTGCCCGACTTAACAATGCCTTCTTCCAGCATCCAACCTTCCGAGCGACTGTATTGAAAGTAGAGATCAGCATAGTCAATATGATGCGTCAGTATTTGACCCAACACCTGTTGCAATCGAGCAGCATCGATATCATATGGCGACAACAAACAACGGTCGGCTATTGCATAAAAATCTTTTGTTTCTGTCATACACTCAGTCGTCATCATATGAAGATTTATTTTATTTATTTACTGCCTATCCAGAAAACTGTACCCGAATCAACGATCACTTCAGGCGCCACTCGCTCGAAAAACATTCTTCGATACAGCACAGTACTGCCAACGATGATTATACTCACCCATTTTAGTTATAAAATCCAATGAGTCGTTCAATAACTCCTGCAATAGATTACACAACAACTTAAAGAGTCTGTTAATTTCTAAATTCTTAGAAGCTTAACAGTACTGCAAGATTCGATGATCTAATGCGGGCAAGTTTGCCCGTAAACTGGTCTGATACTCTGGATCGATTGTCGCTACCACGGCTCCGGCACCACGTGGCAAACGCTCCATCACAACACCCCAGGGATCGACAATCATACTGTCCCCATTCGTTTCGCGTCCACTCACATGGTAACCGCCTTGCCCGGGTGCTATCACATAAGCCATATTCTCAACCGCACGTGCACGAACCAACACTTCCCAATGCGCTTTCCCAGTAATCGCAGTAAATGCCGCAGGTGCCAAGATGATATCAACTTTATTCATCATGCGGAACAACTCCGGAAACCGCAGATCGTAGCATATCGACAAACCAATACGGCCAAAGGGAGAGTCTACAGTCACTACTTGACTCCCTGCTTTGATGGTTTTTTCCTCGGCATAATACTCATTGCCCAATTGCAAGCCAAACAAATGAATTTTGTCGTAGCGTGCAACCTGTTCTCCATTATCTGCATAAACTAAGCAACTATTATAAACCTTATCCGTCTCAGGAGACGCTAATGGCACCGACCCACCCACCAACCATACACCCAAGCGTTTCGCCGTATCGCTGAGAAACCTCTGTATTTGCCCATCGCCAGGTTGTTCCCGGACAGTCAATTTATCCGTATCCTTCATTCCCATAATACAGAAATACTCAGGCAAAACAATCAGTTCTGCTTTTTTATATGCCGCATCTTCTATTAAGCGCGCCGCTTCTTCCAGATTTGCCGATACACTCGGACCAGAGGCCATTTGAATGGCAGCTACGCGAAAACCTTTACGTTTCTCGTTTTCAATTAATGGTTGTTGTTTAGTGATATTGTTTAACATTTTTAATTCGCTCTGATTTTCTGGATTTCATTTCAAGAAAAAACTGATCTTTGACTGAAACCTTTATGAATTCTCGTTATTATCAAGCGCTTTTTCTAATTATTCCATATAAAATCAAGGATTCGCGCTTTGCTAAACTGGATTCTAGCATTTACTCTGACAACGTTCTAATTTGATTTATGCTTTATCGGTTATAAGCAAACATAGGCTTTGTTATTCTATAAAATTTATCGCTTAATATTATGCACACTATCAAGCACTCACCGGATGCAACGCTCACCGCCGCATTGCCTTTTAGTCGTTATGCACAACGCATAATCGACAGCGAACCTGCACGAAAAATTGTATTGCTAACAACGCTTCAAACTTCTTTCAAAAGAGAGGAAATGCTGGCGTTCCTGAATTCTCATTCCGCACTGATTACCAACGAAGATATTTTACATCGCGTACTGCGCGATTTACGCAAGCAAGTTATGCTCCGATTGGCCATACGTGATATCAGCGGTCAAGCTGATTTATCCGAAGTTATGACCAGCATGACTGAGCTCGCTGAAGTCACCATCAATTTTGCGCTTAAGTACCATGAAAACTGGCTAACGCAAGCCGGTCGCTTTGGATTACCCATCGGAGAACAAAGCAATGCGCCTCAGCGTATGCTGGTCGTAGCCATGGGTAAGCTGGGCGGTGGTGAACTCAACGTATCATCCGATGTTGATTTGATCTTCGTTTACCCGGAAGATGGCGAAACCAATGGCGCCAAACCCATTTCAAACCATGAATTTTTTGCCCGCCTCGGCCGCAAACTGATTGCCAGTCTCAATGACTACACGGTAGATGGTTATGTATTCCGCGTCGACATGCGCTTGCGTCCGCATGGAGAAAACAGTCCTTTGGCAATCAGCTTTCCTATGCTGGAAGAATATTTCATCAAACAAGGACGGGAATGGGAACGGTATGCCTGGATCAAAGGCCGGGTAATTGCAGGTCACGCGGATACCGAAGCTGAATCGACCCTCACGGAGAAAATTGTAAGGCCGTTTGTATTTCGCAAGTATCTGGACTTTGGCGCTTACGAATCAATGCGTCGTTTACATGCGCAATTGCGGAAGGAGGTCGAGCGTCGTGAAATGCACGACAACATCAAACTGGGACCCGGGGGAATTCGTGAAATAGAATTTATTACGCAGGTTTTTCAATTGATCCGGGGGGGCCGCGATGTGGATTTGTGTATTCGACCCACATTAAGTGTTTTACATCGCTTGCAGAATAAACAACAGCTTCCGCAACAAGCTGTCGCGGAACTCACGAATGCTTATCACTTTCTGCGTAAACTGGAACATCGCCTCCAGTACCTGGATGATCAACAGACACAGACACTCCCACTGAATCCAACCGATGAGCATCTTATAGCAACCGCTATGGGATTCCCTGATTATGCTAGTTTTATGCAACAGTTGGATATCCACCGCAAGAATGTGACGCGTCATTTTGAGCTGATTTTTGCAACTCCGAGAAAATCATCCACTCATGACATGCTGGCTTATCTGTGGCAAGCTGAGACACAGGATATCTCGCAAACGGAAGCCGCCGCCACACAACTCAGCACCATGGGATTCACTGAGCCTGCAAAAATTTCGGAACGATTACGATTATTTTATCAAGGCACTTTCTATCATCAACTCTCCGAATCCAGTCAGCAACAAATCAACACGCTGGTTCCAATACTGATTGAGGCGGTTGCTGAGCATCCACCGGTTGAAGCCACACTGGAACGCATGCTGCAATTACTGGAAAAGATTAGCCCGCAAACATCCTATCTGGCGCTTTTACTGGAACATCCCCATACACTGCAGCGCGTAGCTGAACTTGTCAGCATCAGCCAATGGGCCAGCGATTATCTGGCACGACATCCTATTTTGCTGGATGAATTATTACGCCATGACGCGCCACACCCCGTCCCGGACTGGAATGCACTGCACAACGAACTCATTTATCAGTTGAATCATGTCAACAATCCAAAAAATGATGTTGTCGAATGGCAGATGGATGTGCTGCGGCACTTCCAGCACGCCCAGGTATTCCGGTTATTGGTTACCGATCTGGAAGGCACGTTAGTGCTCGAAACCCTGAGCGATCACTTGACCGCGTTGGCCGATCTGATTCTGGATACAGTGCTCGATCTGGCCTGGTCCGGTTTAAAAAAACGCCATCACGAAAAGCCTGTATTTGCCATTATTGGCTATGGCAAGCTGGGAGGGAAAGAACTCGGATATGCTTCTGATCTCGACTTGATTTTTCTTTATGAAGACGATCACCCCGATGCTGCGGAGATCTACACCAAGCTTGGACAAAGCATCAACGCCTGGCTCACCCGCCACACCTCAGCAGGCTTACTGTATGAGACCGATTTGCGCCTGCGTCCCAACGGCGCCACCGGCTTACTGGTCAGTTCGATGGAAGCTTTTGCGCAATACCAGCGAGAACAAGCTTGGGTCTGGGAACACCAGGCATTAACCCGGGCACGCTTTGTGGCAGGAGATTTGCAGGTGGCAGAAGCTTTCGAAAACACGCGCAAAGAAATTCTGTGCAAATTGCGCAATTTAATCGAATTGAAGCAAGATATTTTAAAAATGCGCGAAAAGATGCTGGACGTTCACCCCAATCCAACCCCATTATTTGACATCAAACACGACCGCGGCGGCATTATTGATGTCGAATTCATTGTGCAGTATCTGGTGCTGGGATATTCCTGCCAATACCCTCAATTAACCGGCAATATCGGCAATATCGCACTGTTAAAACTGGCTGGCGAACTGGGACTGATCCCCATCGACACGGCCGAGCAAGTACGCTCCGCTTACCGGGAATTCCGGCGCATCCAGCACCGCCAGCGATTAAATGGCGATGCGGATATGACAGGCGGTGTGCCCATCGATGGGCAAGCGCAGAAATTTACCCGCGTAGAAGGCAGCCATTTGAAAGACGATCGCATGGCCGTTCTGACGCTGTGGGAGAAAGTATTTGGGGATTGATGCGAATTGTACCGGGTCACTGTACAATAAAAATGAAACTTAAAATACGGATTGACACTCGAAGCACCATTAAAAAGCGCAATTCATTTGAAAAATAAGCACGTCATTACTTTACAACTTTCTTGTAATCAAAGAATCTGGCACGATTTATGCTTATTCTAAGCCGCGCACACGCGGTGTGTCCCGACTCAACCTAAAGGAGAATAACAAATGCAACAAGCACAAAAAGGTTTTACACTTATCGAATTAATGATCGTTGTGGCTATTATTGGTATTCTGGCTGCTGTAGCGGTGCCTGCTTATCAAAACTATACTCTAAAAGCTCGGTTTACTGAAGTTAGTTCAGCATCCGCACCTTATAAACTCGCAGTAGAAGTATGCGCACAGAGTGGGGATTGTGTGAATGCTGGTGCTTTTACAGCAATCGCAGTAGCTGCTGGCGTACCCAATGCTGCAGCAGTTACTGCTGGCATTCCTGGTATCGCAACTGCGGCAGCCACTTCCCCGTTTAATCCGGCCGGAGTCACACTTGCAGTCGCAGGTGCTGTAGCCACACTAACACTCGCGCCTAGAGCTGTTAATGGAATAGCAGTAGCAGACACCTTTCAGCTTGTTGGTACACTTGGAGCAGATGGCAAAGTGAATTGGGTTAGAGGTGGCGGTTGCTCAACTCGTGCTGCTGGTGCTATTTGCTAGTAAATTAAAGTTAGTTCTAAGGTTAGATAGTTAACTTGAAAGGCGCAATACCAAAATGGCATTGCGCCTTTTCCACACCCGGCTCAGAATACCGAGCGCTTCTCAATATCCAAGCAAGTCAAATATTCCTTACCGGCAATTTCTGGTTATTCATCATCGCAAGCACAACAAGCAATCGATACTGCTGATTAACAAAGATTGCTCATTCCTATTGGAATAACCAATGTACATTATTCCAAGCTTTCTTAACTGGAAATGACACCTGATTGGGAAAGGATACGGAATACATTAGGAAGATTTCGACGAAGACTTGATGGTCGTCTTCACATATGGCGTATTACGTCAGAAAGTGACAATTTTTGTCACTTTCCACACACCACAACAAAACCTATTTTAGTAACATACCAAGGAAAACAATTACTTGATACAAACCACCCGCACCTGATGCATATCGGTAACTCCCTGCAACACCTTCTCGATTCCATCTTGCTTCAGCGTTCGCATCCCATCATCCAATGCCGTCACTAGCATTTCCGCGACGCGGGCATGTTCCTGGATATTCTTTTTCAATGCGTCACTGGCAATCATCAGTTCATGCAACCCTACCCGGCCCGAATAACCAGTACCGGCACAGTCATCACAACCGGCTGGTTTACACAAGATAATCTGCCCCGCGTCATCACCGTATTGTTTGATCCATTGATCATGAACTTCTTGGTAGGCGGCTTCCGGATTCGCTTTAAACCGGTCAATATGATTCAATTCATCACAATATTCTGTTAATAAAGATTTGATTTCATGTTCGCTGGCCACATACGATTCTTTACATTGACACAGACGCTTCGCCAGCCGTTGCGCTAAAACTCCCAACAACGCATCGGCAAAATTAAACGGATCCATCCCCATATCCAACAAGCGGGTCACAGATTCCGGCGCGCTATTGGTATGCAATGTCGCCAAAACCAGATGTCCCGTTAATGAAGCCTCAATCCCGATACTGGTGGTTTCCTTGTCGCGCATCTCACCGACCATAATGATATCCGGATCGGCACGCAGAAAAGACCGCATGATGACCGGAAAGGTCAAGCCTGCCTTAACATTGATCTGCACCTGCCGCAATCCCTTTTGGGTGATCTCAACCGGATCTTCCGCTGTCCAAATTTTGGTTTCTGTACGATTGAGGTACTTCAACACCGAATGCAACGTGGTCGTTTTACCCGAGCCGGTTGGGCCACACACAAAAAATAGCCCATACGGTTTACTGATTATTTTTTTCAGCTCCTCCAAATTGTGCGCAGTAAACCCCATCTTATCCAGCGGAATCGGTTCACCGGTAGCGAGTATACGCATGACGACATCTTCCAGTCCGCCCGCTGAAGGAATAGTCGCAACGCGCAATTCAATGTCCAATGGCGCAAATTTCCTGAATTTAATCTTGCCATCCTGCGGCCTGCGCTTCTCGGAAATATCCATATCACACATAATCTTAATGCGTGTCACCAGCGGATTACGATAACTGGCCGGAACCTCGATATAAGACATTAATGAGCCATCCTTGCGAAAGCGGATTTTGGTTTTCTCTTTTCCTGTGTAAGGTTCGACATGAATATCCGACACTCCCATTTTATAGGCATCGATGATGATTTTATTGACGAGCTTGACCAGCTCATTGTCGGAAGCTTCTGCAGATTCTTCTATTTCGTTGAACCCTTCTTCAACATTCTCATCCGCAAGATTAAACAGCATCTCATTAATATCGCCTGTATCACTTTCACCCTGCTGACCACCATAGAACTGTTCAACCGTTGCATTAAACTCACGCTTGGTGGTAACCGCATAGATAATCTTATGCTTGGGGAAAATAGTGTTGGCGATGCGCTGTGACTTAACCCGCTCAGGATCCAATGTGAGAACCACCAGCCCTTCTTTAATTTCATCAATCGGCAACAAGGAATTACTCTCGACATAGTCCTTTTTTAAATTTTTAAGCAAATCCATCGGCCGAATCCGATCCTTTTTAAAAGGCTCGTACCGGACCGAAAAAAATGAAGAAAGCGCTTTGCCGATGAGCGACAAACCAATCTGGAATTCGTCGAGCAACACATCTTCCAGATCACACCCTTTTTTTCGCGCCGAACGCGTCGCCAACTCAAATTCGGCAGCAGAAATCACCGCATCGAAAATCAAATAATCGTATTTCGATTTAAGTAGCTGAACAGGCTTCTGACGCTGTTTAAATATAATTGCAAGGGTCTTACAGATCTCAATCATACCTGCAACAGCAGTTGCTACCGGGAATGGCTGGTTACTCCTGTTATTAATGGCCTGGACTACGCCCAACAATTCCTGATTATCTGCATTCAGGATCGGCACCACCACCATCTGTTTGGTTCGATACCCGGTACGCTTATCAACCTCATGCGAAAAGACAAGCGTTGGATTGATTTGTTTTAACTCGCTCTTATTGTAAACATCCTCAATATTGAGGACTTGCTTCTGCAAACCCGAAAAACCAACAATGCTGTTTTCTGCCACCGGCAATCTCAGGTCCTGGAAAGAATCAAAGCCTGTTTTAACCCGGGAAATAAAAGCAGATTTATCGTCGCTCAACGCATAAACAGTCAATCGATCCGCATTGAACAATGCACAGATATCCTTGCTAACTTCCAGCATGATTTCGTCGATATCATTGGCAGCGTTTATTTTGTTGACGACCATCTGCAAATTTTTAGCAAAATTCAATTCGTTATTGATATCAGTCGCATCCGTTTGCTTGAGTGGTGTCGTAACAGTTGTATTCATGGTATCGGTTCTCCAGAGCTTCCTAGAATTCGAATAATTGATCGTTCTCAAGCCGTTGCGGACTATATCTTCCTATGTATTGCTGTATTTCGCGCATAATCGCATCTGCTTCACTGGGCTTCAGGTGTGTAATAAATATTTCCGCAGTCTGTTCAAGTTTTTCCAATTCTTCCGCCAATAAACTGGGACACAGATGTTTAGACCTGATCGCAATATCCCTTTTCTGATTGCAGAATGCTGATTCAATGATTAAATACTTAAGGTTCTCAATTTTATTAACGGCTGTCCAGAGCGCATCATTAGTCGTTGTATCTCCGGTAAATACAAGACTCCCACGACCGGAATCCAATTGATAACCAACAGCCGGAACTACATGATTCGCAGGTAGCGGCGTGATTTTTCGTCCATTCAAATCACTGGCATGACCGAGGGATAAAGCTTCGTAACGCATGTAAGGCAAATTATGATCTGGAATTTTGGTAAAATCCGGCCAAATCTGCCAATTAAACAAATGCGCCTGCAATACATCCAATGTCGCTTGTATCGCGTGGATGATTAGAGGTTTGGTGCGCATAGAACCAACGGTATCTACTAAAAAAGGAATAAAAGCCACATGATCCAAATGCGCATGGGTGACAAAAATATGATCAATTTTGATCAGGTCTGAGAAACTCAGTCTTCCCACACCCGTTCCTGCATCAATCAAAACATCATCATCCAGCAGCATAGCGGTGGTCTGTGCGCCGCCTCCAATCCCTCCGCCACACCCCAAGACTCTGAGTTTCAATAGATTTCCTCAGCAATTCATTATTTGATCAATAACACGGGAATATTTGATAATTGCATTACTTTGTTGGTTACTGACCCAAGCAACAAGCCGCTTAGGCCTCCCTTTCCACGCGGCCCCATGATGATTTGATCGTACTGTTTTTCAGTAGCAAAGCGAACGATCATTTCAGCGGGATCGCCGACAAGAATATGATACTGGTAAGCAATCCCAGCTTGATCAAGCAAATCTCGGGTATTCTGTAGGCTTTTTAAGGCTTCTTCCTGATGGTATTGCTTAATATCCGCCTGATTAATGAACGATGAAATATTTCCATCCAGCGGATACTGCACATTCAACAAGTGGAATTCCGGTTTTTCCTTGTACCAAACCAGTAATTGAATGAAATCGGTCACTGTTTTGCTGGAGTTTTCAGAGCCATCTACGGGTAGCAGAATTTTCAACATGATCGGTCTCTCAATTTTTTATACAGAAGCTAATGTTTGGAAATTTTTTCATCGGCTAAATCTTCCAATGGTTGGGGTTTAGCTGGTTTCCGGGCAGCCAGCATTTTCCCTGTCACAACTACCAATAAAGCAGTAGCGGCCGGTGCAATCCATTGTAAATACTTCGCCTGCGTACTAATCCACTCCTTCGTGACTACATCAGTAACAACCATGTCACCAGCAATCCATCCCAACAGCCCAGCACCAATAGCAATCGTTACCGGATAACGATCCATGACCTTCATCACCACTTGGCTGCCCCATACAATGATAGGTACACTAATCACCAAACCAAAAATCACCAGCCCAATATCGTCCTTAGCCGCCCCAGCGATAGCAATCACATTATCAAGACTCATCACAGCGTCCGCCACAATAATCGTCTTGATTGCGCCTACTAAGGTCGTACTGGCATCAATTTCATGCGCCCCTTCCGGTTCAGGCTGCAGTAACTTGACACCGATCCATATCAATAAAGCCGCACCAACAATCTTTAAGTAAGGGATAGCCAGCAGGCTCAAAGCAAAAAAGATCAGCACCACACGTAAAATAATGGCACCAAAAACACCCCAGAAAATGCCAAGCTTGCGTTGTTTTTCAGGCAAGCGCCGACAGGCAAGCGCGATCACGACGGCGTTATCGCCACCCAGCACAATATCAATCGCAATGATCTGCATGACTGCAATCCAGAATTGCGGACTATCAAAATCCATTTTTTTCCCTAACAGAATTTCAATTCAATAAAAAAGTAACCATCGTATTTTCTAAACTTTGTCTTGTACGCCGATGAACTTCAAAAGTTCATCTTTCTGTTGCAAGGTATCCTTATATCCCAATGCGATTAAATCCCGGCAGAAAGGGGCTTCAAATAACACGTAACTCAATAAAGTTGAACCATTGGGTCCCATTGCACCAATAGCACGATACAGAGAACGCATGATCCACGGTAAGGTATGCGTATATTTTTGCGCAATTTCGTTAATGCCCTCGCTGGGCGATATCATCATCGCTTCAACAGGGCGCAACGATATATTTTTTGCTTTAAATACATCAGGAGGAATCAGTTTGAGTGTTTCATTAATTCGCAACAAACGTTCCAGATCTACATCCAGGCTATCAACAAATATACTATTTAGCGCATGCCCTGCAATCTGCGCGAAGGGCGGATAACTCGAAGCGCTCATGCGTTCAGGTTCGTCAGTAACAGCTTTGCGTACACCAATAATCAGCACCTTATCTGCCCCCAAATGCAGCGCTGGACTGATGGGCGCCATCTGGCGCATTGAGCCATCGCCGAAGTACTCTCGGTTCAGTTTCACGGAGGGAAAAATAAACGGTATTGACGAAGAAGCCATCAAATGCTCGACACCAATGTCAACGGGAACACCCAATCTTTGTGCTCTTTTCCACGGAATCACTTCCCTGGCTGCCTGATAAAAGGTAACCGATTGCCCCGACGTATAACCCCATGCAGTGAGTCCCAGCGCATGCAATGCTCCAGAACGGATAGAATATTGAATAGAGCGAAACGGAAAGCGATCTTTTAATAGTGCTTCTAAGGGTGCATTGTCCAGGAGGGAAATCGCATTATGTTGACTATATTCATTCGATACTAAAGAAAGCAGACAGCGTAAAGTGTTATGCATTACGCCCATAAAATCCGAGCGGTAAATCTGATTGACATGAAAATTCGACCAAACAGCTTCAAGTTGCTCCACGCCCTCAGCAAAATTGTTCGCTGAAACTGCAATGCTGGTTGCATTAATGGCACCCGCGGAAGTTCCACAAATGACAGGAAAAGGATTGCGTGTCTTATCGGGCAATAGCTCCGCAATGGCACGCAATACGCCCACTTGATATGCAGCGCGCGCCCCACCTCCGGTTAGAACAAGACCAACCTTAGGCGTGACTAAATCTGTTTTCTGTTCATGCACGAACTGCAAACTCTGATTTCACCTTCTCCAGCGCATCCCGCAAGGTCTCTTCAGGTAACTTATTTAAAGAATTTGATAAAACCTTAGCTGCTTGACAGGCCGAATCCGGCAATAAGGTACTGTCCAGATTAGCCACAAATATGGCTGCAGCGCCTGTGGTATCCAACAGGCATTGACGTTCATTCATTAATATCTCCATCTCTCCACGTAACATGAAAACTTCTTGTTCTCTCAGTATAGTATTAGGCATATGATTAATCCTTTTAACATTGACACAGTATGTGGCCTGTCAATCAATATATCAGAACTATAATTCATCTAAGTTTTGAAATCTGTGCTGTTTGCCACTCTTTTCTATCATTTTTATAACCTATTAACCAGCGATTCTTATAGCCATATCATGAATAATCATCACCCTGCTACACTTTATCCTGAGATCAAACCTTACCGGCATGGAACATTATCCCTTGATAAAATACATACGATGTACTGGGAAGAATCAGGGGATCCTTCGGGCGTACCGGTTGTATTTCTTCATGGCGGTCCCGGAGCCGGAGCAACAGCGGCGCATCGGCGTTTCTTTGATCCAGCACATTATCGTATTGTCATCTATGATCAGAGAGGTGCGGGGCGTTCAATACCACTCGGTGAAATTCAAGATAATACAACACTACATCTGATTAATGATCTGGAATTACTTAGGCAACACCTAAAAATCGACAAATGGCACATTTTTGGCGGATCCTGGGGCAGCACGTTGGCTCTCGCGTACGGTCAAGCGCATCCTGAACGCTGCTTGAGTTTTATGCTGCGCGGGATTTTTCTTTGCCGCAAAGCAGAGATTGACTGGTTTCTCTATGGATTGCGTAATTTATTCCCGGAAGCCTGGCGTGGCTTTGTTGCACCACTGTCTGCCGCAGAACAAAGTAACATACTTTCCGCTTACTACCGGCGCCTAATGGATCCTGATCCAGCGATACACATGCACGCCGCACGGACTTGGAGCACCTATGAAGGTTCCTGCTCTACTTTGCTGCCGAATCCGGCAACGGTCAGTTACTTTGCCAGTGATACCGTCGCATTAGGACTTGCACGCATGGAGGCGCACTACTTCAGCCACAATATCTTCTTACCGGAAAATTCACTACTGGATAATATCCATTTACTCCATACTATTCCCGCCACCATCGTACAAGGCCGCTACGACGCAGTCTGCCCGATCATCAGTGCCGATGACTTGCATCACGCATGGCCGCAGGCTGAATACATTATCATTGATGATGCCGGACACTCGGTTTGGGAACCTGGCATACAGGCGGCATTGATTAGCGCCACGGAGCGATTTAAATCGACCACGGCTTAATCGTAGACGATGCCACAATAATTTCCGCTGCAAACCAGCGGAAATTATTTGCAACATTTAAAGATGCAAACCACACTCGGTTTTAGGTTTTCCAGACCAGCGACCACAACGACCCTCACCTTTCACGGTACAGTGCGTACAACCAATCGAAGAGTAACCTTCCGCGACTAGCGGATGAAAAGGTAGTCTATGCTCGAGAATATACGCATCGCGCTCTTCACGAGTCACGTCAATCATTGGATTAAACTTAACAATCCCGCGGCGTTCTTCAAAAATATCCAAACCGGCACGATGATCCGTCTGCCAGTTCATTAGGCTCGACACCCAGATATCATAATTGGGCTTGATCGCTTCCAGCGGATTAATCTTGTTAATCGTGCAGCAAAAATCCGGATCGGTCTCATACAGTTTTTCTTTTTTACTGTATTGATGCTGATAGTCATCTGCTCTCACGTCCTCGACTTTCAAATGATAAAGCCCTACCAGATAATCCCGGTATAACAAAGTTTCTGGAAAATGAAATCCCGTATCAATAAAAAATATAACCTGTTGCGGCCGAATACAGGAAATGATATGCAGAAAATACGCAGAAGTTGCTGCGAAGGAAGATGTCACCATGATTCTTTCCGACTGGAAATCGGTGTAAAGCTTACGTAATCGCGCTTCAAAATTAAGCGGGCGGTAATGCTGATTTAATTCACTGATGGCTTGTGCACTTAAGCCTGCACTGTTGCTGGGGCTCTGAATTACAGGCGCTACTTTAGACATGTTATTTACTCATTCTTTAATTGCATTATAAAAATTATTTCATCACTAGATTTCCGACATAACCCCCAATTTCCATCATCCAAGCGATACCCAGATGGACAGACAAGCCACCCACGATGGAGTGTGTTTTATGGGCGATTATACCTAGTATCAATCCGCCAAAGAAAGAAGATATGCACTCAAGCAGCGGCTTACCGAAATGAATACTGCAATAGAATGTGGCCATTGGCAAAATAGCTGACGGCCCAGCATAACGGATAAATGCAAACACCAAAAATCCTCGGAAGAATAATTCTATCGTAATAAAATCTATACCATAACTTATTTCATAAAGAAATTGATACCACAGCGGATTTTCTGTGTACGGCACAATAAAAGCCACTTGCTTAAATCTAGGATAAGCGCTCAAGAAATCCGGTTGAGTACTGGCAAAGATGATCAAGGGCACCATCAAAACCAACATCAGACAGTAAGGCCGCCACTGAACATTTTTCAGTGTCATTCCCCAATAATTTTGCTCCACAGGAAGAATTTTATATAAAACGACTAATGGAACAAGTACGACTAAAAACTTAAAGGGTAGCGTTGTGATACTTATTACATAACTGCCCCATATCCCGTCCATGCTATTCTCCAACGGATTAGCGACACTCACTTTGAGCGCAAACAAAGCGGGTGCAATCAGCAGTAGCAACCAAAACATCGGCGTAGCAGTAATTAGATGTTTCCGGTATGTCATGGCAAATAAATACGGGATCACAAAAGCACTGCAATAAACCAGAAAAAGCGCTAATAATTGATCAAAACGGGAATCGAGCCCTTTAATCAATTCACTCTCAATCCCCAATGTATAGTTTAGGGTGATTAGAATGCTCATCCAGATCAAACAAAAAAGCCACAGTGCTTCATCAAGCGTCGCAGCATATCCTCGCAGATACGAAAGAATAGTTGTCATGCAAAAAGGTAAAGTGAGAATGGTTATTAAGGAGTAAGAGTGCCTTTTATAGTTTCCATAAAGCAGGCTCAATCATTACTTCAACAAATGAAACTCGACTCAAAATTGAGATAATCACTTGTCTGTAGCAACTATAGACGCTGCTTTCGTTAAAGTGGAATATACATAAAGCCGGATATTTGATCAAATTAGCTATTAAGGCCTCAAAAACCCGCTTTCTTACTTTAAAGCCATTGTCCGCTTTGTTGTATGCTCCCCCAAGTGAAGAGAATTCCTCACCTTCATTCTTATCAATTCAAACAATTGTTAAGAAATACTTCATACAGCTGGTGAGGACGGGTATTTTATGTGAGCAAATTGGTACATGCGGAGGTGCATATGGGCGGTTTTTGTCTTGGTCGGCAACCAATTCTAGATCGTAATCACAATCTAGTCGCATTTGAGTTACTTTTCAGACAAGAAGAAACTGAGGATACAGCGAATGTCACAAGCGACTTATCTGCATCAGCGAATGTTATCGTTAATGCTTACGGTAAGTTCGGCATCCACAATGTCCTGGGACACCAGCGTGGCTTCATCAACGCTGACCCTGATCTCATTATGAGTGACATTATTAGTTTGCTACCTAGTAAACACATTGTCCTAGAAGTTAAAGAATCGGCATCAATAACACCAGAATTTTTACTCCGTTGTAACGAATTAAAACAAAAAGGATATCAATTTGCACTTGATAATATCATTGCTATCAATAGCAAAGTTGAACGCTTATTGCCACTGGTTAGCGTAGTAAAAGTGGATATCCTTGCACTGAGTCAAGATGAACTTACTAAGCTGGTCAGTGAACTCAATCGTTGGCCAGTCTTGCTTTTGGCCCTAAAGGTTGAGAATCGCGAACAAGAAGCACATTGCAGATTGCTGGGCTTTCAAATGTTTCAAGGTTATTATTTTGCAAAACCTGAAGTCATGTCAGTAAAGCGTGCTGAACTAGGGAAGGTATCATTATTGAAGCTACTGGCATTGGTTATGCGCAATCACGATGACGCAGGTGACAATGATAGTGATAGCAGCATCGGTGAAATCGAAAACGAGTTTAAACGTCAACCCGGCTTAAGTTACAACTTGCTCCGCATGGTGAACTCAGGTTCGGACGGCTTGCCCCAGAAAATAAATTCCATCAAGCACGCCATCAAGTTAATGGGACACAAGCAACTGCAAAGATGGATACAACTTCTGCTTTATTCTTCAAATCAATCGGAAGACAACCTATCCAATGCTTTAAAACAGACTACCGTCGCACGTGGCAAATTGATGGAGTTAATTGCAACCATTGAACGTCCGCATGATAAGAATTATCAAGAAAGAGCATTTATGGTTGGAATTCTATCGTTACTGGACGAATTACTGGGCATTGAAATGCAGCAAATAGTCGAGAAACTAGGGGTCTCCGACGACATAAACCAAGCTTTAATGACTCGCCGTGGACGTTTAGGTCAAGCGCTGAAATTAATTGAAGCCAAAGAAAAAGACGAAATCACTTCCATTCATTCCATTTTATCCGAACTGGATTTTCTGAGTCTGGATGAATTATCAAATATAGAAACACAAGCTATAGGATGGGCTAATCGCCTTGAAGAAACAGTGAACTAACTGGAACTAGCAGATCCTCTCAAAAATGTAATCGCGGCAACCGACACAAGTCAAGAACAGGTGAAGAAGCGCAGTTTATGTATGCTCAACAAGCACTCAGAAATTCGTTTTTCCTCATTTCCCCGGACTACTATTAAAATGGCACCACACAAGGCTAGCGCACATACCTCCATTTTAAATCCGCAGAAAAGCGGCCATTTCATCTCGCTTATAGCATGCTTCAAATTCAATCAATACGATACACTGCGATTTCCTATTTAACGACAGCGGGAGGAGAACTCCATGAACACAGCATTGCACGAGATTGACGAACGCACCAATTTAACATCCAACAACAAGTTTGAATTATTACTGTTCCGTTTAGGCGAAGCACCTGGTACCGATCACCGCGAGTTATATGGCATTAACGTTTTCAAAGTACGTGAAATCCTGGTCATGCCAACCATCACTGCCGTAGCCAATGCTCCGGACAATGTGATGGGTGTCGCCAATATTCGTGGCCAAATCATTACGGTCATTAACTTGCCAAAGGTTGTGGGTTGTACACCGAAAAGGGGAACGCCTATTCTCTTGGTCACCGAATATGCACGTTCGACCCAAGCTTTCGCAGTTGAGGAAGTCAGTGAGATTGCGCGCTTGGACTGGAATCAGGTGATTGCTGCAGAAAATAATGGTGGTAATCTGGTCACCAGCATTGCACGGCTCGATGGTAATACAGAAGATTCACGGTTGGCTCAGGTGCTTGATGTTGAACAAATACTGCGTGATGTATTACCTAGCTCGACTGGAGATCTAGTACCGGAAAATGTTGGCCCACAAATAAAAATTCCCGCTGGAACGGTTGTCTTGGCTGCCGATGATTCACCGCTCGCGCGCAGCCTGATCGAAAACGGGCTTAAAGCGCTAAATGTCCCTTGTGTGATGACCAAGACTGGGCTTGAGGCCTGGACCCGCATCCAGTCTATGTCGGATGCAGCAATATCCGAAGGCAAAACAATACAGGATAAGGTAGCTCTGGTATTAACCGACCTGGAAATGCCGGAAATGGATGGATTCACACTCACCCGCAACATCAAGAATGACCAGCGATTCAAATCAATTCCTGTGGTGATTCATTCCTCGCTGACAGGTGAAGCTAACGAGAATCACGTGAAGTCGGTGGGCGCTGATGCCTACGTCGCCAAATTTGCAGCTGAGGAGTTGGCCGGAGCTATCCGCAAAGTGCTGGGATAGTTGACTGAAGAGATTAGGCAAAGGACTGTCTTTGCCTTAATCCTCAAATGATCTGTCACGAACCAGAACGCAACAAATCGCACTGATTTGTACCTCGGTTCGCTTCAACCCAGCAGCTATTTGATCAGGATAGTGAAAATGCTGCATTTTCACCTGCACCACCGCTGATAAATGATGTGCGCAAACCGAGGAATCGGCAATGCGAGACCCATTTCCGGCCCCAACCAGCATGAAAGCGCCAACAACATGCCAAACAGGAGTAAGCTCAAGGCGATAGAGCACTCATCACATTCATCCGCATACAGACCCGTGTACTACATCGATACCTGGCAATCGTTCATACAGCAGCAACACACCCATGCAACTGAGAGACGCGAATACCCAGAATGGCATAAAAACCGTCCGCGCTATTATTTATGGGCTATCGATAGTGACACCGTATTAGTCAATAAGCGCTTGCAAAAACACCATCCCCTTTTCAAGGATCTACTTTTGCGTCCCTATGAGCGACAGGCGCATATTACGCTTGCCATCAGCGGTTTTTTAAGCGAGCACATCATTCATAATGACGACATCACACAAGCTGCCATCACAAAACAGCAGGCAGCGCTTCATACCCTGAAATTGGCACCCTTTATCGTATCAATCGGCGGCATCAACAGCTTTTCGTCAGCACCCTTTCTTGAAGTAATGGACCCATCAAAATCGCTCGAAATCATCCGGCATACTTTGATTGACGACAGACAGGATTTCAGAAATACGCACTATATTCCCCATGTTACCCTTGGTATTTATAACGCCAATCATGCCGTTGCATCAATAGCAACCATGATTATAGATCTGAAAGAAGAACCTATCGAACTCACGGTGAATCACATCGGATTGTATTCTTATGATGCAAGGGATATTGGTTCACGGTTGAGGAAAGAATGCATCATCGCACTTTATTAATCTCTATCCTTTGATTCTCTGGCTGTCGGCTCAACATTGATTTCAGGTTCTGTCACTGGCGTGGCTAAGAATGTGACCGGTAGCTCACTGAAAGTCGATACCGTTGTAAACACTTCCATATAGCCCGGTGTTGCAAGAGAATCGGAAAAGAAGGTGTTGACATAGTTTCCTGATGCGGTAGAAAAACCGAATCCATGCACGGTAATCTGACCTTTCGTATCAATACGGATCAAATTATCCAACGTATGGGGCTCGTTACCTGGAATCGCGCTACCGGTCGGATGCAACTTTTTAATGGGATCACCATTGCGATGACCGGCGATGCTGGAGATTTGATAAAAACCCAGCGAATCGACGTTTTCGGACGTCGTAAAAGTCCCGCTAGCAACAATACTGCCTCCCCTGTAGGTCCAGTTCCATATCTTCTCGGCTCCTGCATTTTGCAGAAATAGCGCCCCGGCAACGAACAGTACGACATAAGCGCCCTTGGATAAAATTAAGCGTAGCAACTCTTGCATTGGAGATTTCCTAAGATGCAGTTTTTATATCAACAACCCGGTTATAAGGTACATACATGGCAATCACGAGCGGAACTCAAGTTTAATCAATCTTTGATCACTGCACGATAGATTCTTTCCATCACCGCATTGTTGTAATCCTGAACCAAGATCTGCGCGGCAAACAAAGCCTTTAGCTCAACCAGGCTGATCGCGATCAGTAACCCGATCCCAACTGTCACGTGTCCAGCAAACAAAAAAACCATCCCAGCCACAAAAATGAATAAATTAATCGAACCGCGAACCCATTGACCCAGATAAAAATGATGAAGCCCGGCGACAAACAGAGCATTTAACGCCGCGTAGGTATCCGGATCTTTCAGTTCTTTTTCTGCTTGCTGGAAAAACAACAATCTTTTCTCATCCGGCAATTCGCGCACCAGTTTTCGGATATGCTCTTCCTCTTCTTGGATTGCTTCTTTCGTTTTCACCTTGCTGCGTATCCGCTTGACTGTCAGCGGGCCAGCGTAATAATGACCGCTTCCCGTTTCCAGAAAAGCATAAACCGCTTCTGCTCGACAAACTGAAACACCAACGTCCAGCCATCTGCGGCTTCCTTGTTGAGCGTCATTTCCAGCCGTTTTATCGGGATCCCGGATGCGCCCAGAAAAATCGTTCCAATTCCGCCTTCTGTCACATGTAACACTTTGTATTCCTTATAAGCCATCCTTCAACCTCCTGTGGTTTAATCAGAATGAAGTCCATTCAGAAAATAAATTCTTCGAACCCTGCGTGTCATTAAGGAATCTCTGATTAAGTCCTTCGACAGGCTCAGGACGAACGGTAATATATTGATTACGTTCGTGGTGAGCTTGTCGAACCATGAATGTAATCAACTTAATCAGAGCTTCCTTAACTGGCACGGCACTCCAGCAACTTCTCAAAATCATACCACTCCCATTCCTTGAGTTGCGAGGACTCGCCTGCGATACGCGATCATCCCCATTAACAACAAGCACACTGCCGCAATGACAGCAGGAAATAATAGGGTTGTCACCGAGTAGTTCTCAAACGCTATCATGACCAACAGATTACGCACCGTGAACAGCCCAAAAAACAGCAACGATTCCGAGTACGGGAAGTGATAGGCCTTCCGGATTGTAGGTCCGAATCCGATTACATCCACAGTAGTCAGAAAAACGACCGCCCATAATGGATCTGACGTGAGATACCAGAGTGGCAAAGAAGACAATGCCGAAACAAAAAACAGCCAATCCGTTTTTGTGATAGTCACATCGGCACGCTTCAAGTAAGCCAGAAATGCAATAAATATCGTAATGCTACCCGAAACACCGATCGGCCACGCACCTACGCCGCCTTTGCCTTCCAACTGCGCCAGAAAAGCCAAAAAGGTGGTCGCACCCCAAATGACCCAGGAAAAAACATGTGGCTTCACTGTGCCCCTCAGGATTGCGCGGATATACGGAACAAACGCCATCAATGTGAGCCCGATCGCAACACCGCTTAAAATCTCTTTGTAAAACATAACCCCTTTGTTCTTCTTCGCTGAATAACAGTCATTGCAAGCACAGTGATAAGTCTATCCTGTTGATTATAAGATATTTATAGCCACATTCGGAATGACAAATGCGGATTAGTAAACTCGTAATCCACATTCATAAGTAGGGCATAATAGGCGATAGCCGTATTGCGCTACATGTAACTCATGCGGTGCAATACGCGGAGGATCACTATTGCACCCTACGGCCCTGATGACAAAGAAATTTGTCTGACAACAAGGTGAGAGCAAATTAGGAGCGTGCAATGTAGAGAACCACGATGAGCCCCACACCCAAGATTGCCACGACGACATTAACCAGCATGCCCCATCGCGCTTCGTATCCCTCAGGAAATTCGGCTGGACTCAGGGTTTTCAGAACGGCCGCATACTGACGGGAAGAAAACACCGCAGACAATGCACCCAAAGCGACGAAGGCCAAACCCAGCCAAAATGTCAGCACCATACTAGCAGCGTGCGCCTGGCTTGGCGCAATGGCATTCAGCAGAAGACCGGCACGCTCAACCAGAAAGCCGAAAGCAATCAGAGCAAGACTGGTACGGTTCCATGCCAGTAAAGTGCGCTCTGCCGCGAAGAGAACTCTAGGATCTTTGAGGTCTGACATACTCTCTCTTATTCGTAGGACTAGAATTAGATTCTGAAATGACGCATGATTTGCATTTCATCATAACATGTCGAATGAGATCCACTTTACGATATCGCTTGGTACGGCTTGCTATGTCCCGTACATCACGACAGGTATCTCTCAATAACTTGTCTCAAGTCCGGCAGACTTTTACTCCCAAATCACCATTTTGAAGCGTTCCTTAACGATGCCAAAGTAGTTACACTTCCAATCGCTTTGCGCAAAGAAATCCAAGTGATGCCATTGGTCTTTTTGTTTCAGGATACGGATTGCGGCATCGTCCCAATCCGTGGCTGCAAATTTCACCTCTAGCTGGCGCTTACGTTCCGCTACTTCCTCAAAATCAAAACCGTCGTATTCCCAATGCAGCACTTCAAAGACATTGCCTGCGCGATCCGCATAGTCCATGCTGAAATCCAGCCCCCACTTGGGGCGCATTTTGATGATTTTGTAGACCAGGGGATTTATTTGCGCCCAGCGTTCGAGCTGTTCAAGTGCTTTTCCGGCATACCCTTTACGTTCGAATAACAAGCTGTGGTTAAGCACTGCGCCTTCCACCCTGTCCGGTTGTGTGAACCAAGGCGCCTTTAAAGCATGCCGATGTTCTCGATGCGCGTGGACAGGCGTCAAGTTTATCGCCGCAAAACATTGCTCCAAATCGGTTAAATCGTAACCGTTTTGATCAAAAAGCGCCAAATCGCAGGCCAAGGGCGGACACAACCTGTCAAGCGGTTGATCCCAATAGCCGATGGGGTTGAGTTGATTATCTGTTAGATCTAAGTAACTCATTGGTAAATTAATGATTATTTTTTATAAAAACGAAATCGACTGAATGACTTATTCACTGTCACACTCACTAATGATTGATCAGCCATTAAAAAGATAGACAAGCATATCTATAAGACGGCATTCCCGGATATGACATTTCGCACAGTTGGATAGCCGACGTCAAAATTAATACGGACATCCAAGAAGCCATCAACCAGGATTCATTATCTGTGTAACGATATGATTATTTGTCAAAATCCTGGTATCCAATAAGCCAGCATTGTGCGCAATATTAGTTTCACTGAGAAATGGCAGAGTCCCTAGCAATTGGCAATCCAACCGCTGTTCCAATGCCGCAATATTCTCGGCAACCACGCTCATCTGCGGATCTATACAATTCGCCACCCACCCCGCCAAGGTCAAACCGGCAGCCTGTATTGCCTGAGCCGTTAACAAGGCGTGATTCAAACAACCCAAGCGCATGCCAACCACCAGAATCACCGGTAGATTCAACGTTTTCGCCAGATCCGAGCCATTCTGTTTTTCATTGACCGGCACCAGAAACCCGCCGGCGCCTTCGACGATGACAAGATCCGCTTTTGCACTGAGTTGCTGATAAGCGTAATGAATCACCAACAAATCAATTTCCACTCCCGATTGTTGTGCGGCAAGGTGCGGGGAAATGGGCGGATCGAATGCATAAGGATTGATTTGCTGACGGGTAACGTTCACGTTGCTGGCAGCGAATAACTGTTCCACATCCATCCACTGACCATTTTCGCTACCGGCCACAATCGGCTTCATACCGATTACCTTTTTTCCTTGTGCGGCAAACGCCCGCAGCAATGCGCAACTGACGGTGGTCTTACCGATTCCGGTATCGGTTCCGGTGACAAAAAAACCTCTAGCCATAGAGAAGCCGACTTACCCCATTAAACCCAGTTGCCTGCGTGTTTCCGGCGTCAACACGGATTGGCGCGATTGCGGTTTCCAGGCATGGCCGTACACCACTTCATATGTGGCGGGCAATTTACCGTCGCGGCGCAATTTTTCATATTCCGAGATGGCTTTCTGCCATTTGTTTTTCCCCATCAGCCCTTGCTGCCGTCCTTGTGTCACGTTATGCGCGCCAATGGCTTTTAAATCGCGCATCACACTGGTGACATCCGGGTAAGTCAGGGTAATATATTCCATGTCCATCACCGGCGTAGAGAAGCCATTGTGCACCAGCAGATCGCCGATGTCATGCATATCAATAAAGCGATTAACGTGACTGAACGCATCCACTTGCGCAAAAGACTGGCGTAATTCCTTTAAGGTATCCGGGCCAAAAGTGCTAAACATCACCAAACCATCAGTACGCAAAATGCGATGCATCTCGGAAAATGTGTGCTCAAGATCATTACACCATTGTAGCGCGAGGTTCGACCATATCATGCCGACACTCTCATTTTTAACCGGAATTTGCTCAACATCGGCACACACATAGTAAGAGCGCTGTTGCAACAATGGCAGCAAGCGCTGCCACCAAACCGTGTTCGGCCGCGCGTGCGATAACATCGCCCAGGCGATATCCATCGCAATCAATTGACTATTTGGATAGCGTTTAGCCAATTGCTGACTGCCGTAACCCGTTCCGCTGCCAGCATCGAGAATTACATCCGGCTGATATTTGATGTATTCCAGGCGCGATAGCATGCGGTTACTGATTTCACGTTGCAGCACAGCCGCTTGGTCGTAGCTGCTCGCTGCGCGTTCAAACGCAGTGCGCAATTGTTTTTTATCAAGCGTATGTTCGGAATTCATTGAGATAAGTCACAAATTGATCGGGGTAAGATAGAAACGGTGCATGTCCGCAATGCGGAAACATCATCCGTTGCGATTTCGCTAATTGCTGATACATCCAGTCGGCAGCGGCGGGATGCGTAATCACGTCATTTTCACCATGCAATAATAAAACCGGCTGCTTGATAGCCCCCATGCGATCGCGTAAGTCACTTTCCTGCAGGATTCTGAGTCCCTTTAGCAATGCATCCGGATCCGGTTCAGCGCGTTGAAAAAAGTGCTTGCGCAGTTGTAACAGAATCTTGCTCGCATCCCGGTCTCCGCTCATCTGCAGCGTCAGGAAGCGGTTAATCGTGGTTGCATAATTGAGTTTCAAATTTTCCAAAAACAGCTGCAACAATTTGTGTTCCATGCCCCACTTCCAATCGTCGCGTTTGGCAAAACAGGGCGTAGTCGAAATCAAAATCAGTTGCTTCACACGCTCCGGTTCACGCAGCGCCAATTCCATCGCAATCTGCCCGCCCAGTGACCAACCGCCAACTATGCAATGCTCTGGCAGAATTTTCGTGATGATCTCAACAAGGTGATTCAGTGTTCCCGGTTCACTCGCGGGGCTGAGTCCATGCCCGGGCAGATCGATCAAATGTAACCGGAACTGTTGACTCAGTTGTTCTTGAACGCCGCTCCAGATACCACTGTGCATGGCCCAACCGTGCAATAAAACGAGATCAGGACCATCCCCCATCGATTCGACATGCAGATATGTCATGAATCGAGTGCCAATTCATTCAATGCCTGCGTCAGGCGCAGAATATCGTGCGGCTGATGCGTGGTGGATAAAGAAATACGTAATCGCGCCTTACCTTGCGGCACCGTCGGCGGGCGAATCGCCGGAACTAAAATTCCGCGTTCTCGTAATGTCTGACTAACCCGCACTGCTTCATGGCTTTCACCAATCAACAAGGGTTGAATCGGCGTGCTGGAAGGCAGTAATTTCCAGGATGAAGACAGTAAGTCATTTTTTAATTGTGCAATGTTTTGTAGCAAAGCGTCACGCCGCCATTCATCTAATTCAATCAGTTTCAGACTCGTTAATAGTGCGTGCGAGAGCAATGGCGGTGCCGCTGTTGTGTAGATATAACTGCGCGCAGACTGGATCAGAGTTTCGACCACATCGGCTTGCGCGGCAACAAATGCACCAAATACACCGGCAGCTTTACCCAGCGTTGCCATATACACGATGTTCGGTGAATGCACACTAGTGTTATCCGGCAAGAATAAGCTACCTCGTCCCTGTTGCCCTAATACACCAAAACCATGGGCATCATCCAATAACAACAGCGCATGATATTTTTCACACAGTGCAATCAGCTGCTTGATCGGTGCGATATCGCCTTCCATACTGAACACGGCGTCAGAGATGACCAGCTTGCGCCGGGAATTGGAATCCGCCAAACGCTGTTCCAAAGTAGCAAGATCAAGATGCGAATAGCGGATAAATTTAGCCCGTGACAGTAAAGCCGCATCGTTCAGCGAAGCGTGGTTCAGCTTATCCGCAAAAATCGCATCTTCACGTCCCACCAAGGCTGTAACCACACCGATATTTGCCATATACCCGGTAGAAAACAGCAATGCTCTTGGAAAACCGGTAAACTGAGCCAGAGTTTCTTCCAGAATATGATGCGCGACAGAATGGCCATTGATGAGGTGCGAAGCGCCTGCACCCACACCGTAGTGCTGTGCACCTTCGCAAGCCGCATGAATCAAGTCCGGATGATTGGCCAACCCCAGATAATCATTACTGCTGAATGCCAGATAATCATGGCCATCAATGGTGATATGGCTTGCTTGCGGACTTTCCACGATTTGCCGGAAGCGCCGCAGCCCTTTCTGCTCGCGGGCGCGCAGTTGATCAGCCAAATCTGGAAACATGCGTTACAGCGCGTGTAACCCTAATTTATCCAATAACGCCCGATCACGATCTGATTCCGGATTTCCCGTAGTCAACAACTTATCGCCATAAAAAATCGAATTGGCGCCGGCCAGAAAACACAGTGCTTGCACGGCGTCGGACATTTCCTGTCTGCCTGCAGACAAACGCACCATAGCTTTCGGCATGGTAATTCGGGCTGCTGCAATCGTACGCACAAACTCCAACGGATCCAATACTGCAGTGCCATACAGTGGCGTACCCTGAACTTGCACCAGATGATTGATCGGAACGGATTCCGGATAAGGATTCAGATTGGCTAATTGCGCGATCAATCCGGCGCGCGACAGACGCGTTTCTCCCATCCCGACAATACCGCCACAACACACGTTAATTCCGGCATTGCGCACTTGCTGCAATGTATCCAAGCGATCCTCATACTGTCGCGTAGTGATGATTTCTTCATAAAATTCCGGTGCGGTATCGAGATTGTGATTGTAATAATCCAAACCGGCATCACCGAGTTGTTGCGCCTGGCCGGGTTTTAATAATCCCAACGTCGCACAGGTTTCCATCCCCAACGATTTAACCGCGCGCACCATTTCAGTCATTTTGTCCATATCACGCTGCTTTGGCCCACGCCACGCCGCACCCATACAAAACCGCGACGCGCCGTTAGCTTTTGCTGCAGCCGCTGCCGATACGACTTCCTCCAGCGACAGCATGTCCTGATTATCGACCCCGGTATGATACCGCGCTGCTTGCGGACAATAACCGCAGTCTTCCGGACAACCGCCTGTTTTGACTGAAATCAATGTGGATAATTGCACCCCATTGGCATCGTGATGCTGGCGGTGAATAGATTGTGCGCGGTAAATCAGATCGTTAAATGGCGTATCCAGTAACGACTGAACTTCTGCCACACTCCAATAGACTGAATCATCTGATTTCCCGGTTATTCTGCTTGCGTCATTTTGTGTTTCGCTGATTGTGAGAGAATCTAAATTCATACCAATTTACCTGTCGTTTTGTTTAAGTGGCGTATCATTCGCGCCAGTTGCCGATAAATTTGGATGATCAAGGATTCAATGGACATTGTCAATTTTTCCATACCCCATTTTTATACAATGGATTAATTATCGTGCAGATCTTCAGTCAGAAAAATTGTGTGTTGTGCGACACCCCCACAAAACAGGATTTATGCGAACCTTGTTATAATCACTTACCGCAATTGCCGCTTAACCATTGTCCTATTTGCCTGTGGCCAGTGCCAACAGCGGAAATCTGTGGTGCTTGTTTGACAAAACCGCCTGCATTCACACGCACCATCGCAGCACTTCGCTATACCTTTCCTGTCGATACAATGATTCATGCGTTAAAATATCAAACCGATCTCGCTATCGCACCGATTCTTGCCAACTTCTTCATCACACGATTTCAGGCAACAGAGAAGATAATACCGGATATCATCATACCGATGCCGCTACATCCGATCAGGTTGCGTGAGCGCGGATTTAATCAGGCTATGGAAATCAGTCGATATATCTCGAAGCGTATGGGGATTGTTTTACTACCCGATAGTTGTCAGCGTATCAAACATACACCGCCGCAAACCGGATTACCCTGGAAGGATCGCCAGAAAAATATCCGTAAGGCATTTAGCTGTAAAATAGAGTTGTCTGGCAAACACATCGCGCTAGTCGATGACGTGATGACAACGGGCGCTACATTAAACGAATTGGCTAAAATATTACGTAAGCAAGGTGCTGCTGAAATCAGTAACTGGGTTATCGCGAGAACTTTACCAGAGATAAATCAGATCGGCTCTCATAGGCTGTGACAAATACTTAATCCACACTATCCGCATGTTTAACATCATTCTTCACCAACCGGAAATCCCGCCCAATACGGGCAATATCATCCGCCTCTGCGCCAACACCGGCATGCATTTGCATCTGGTTAAACCTTTAGGTTTTCCACTACAAGACAAGCAGTTATTACGTGCTGGTCTGGATTATCATGAATTTGCACAAATAAAAGTGCATGAGAATTGGGCAGATTGCTGTCAGAATTTGCCAGGACATCGCATGTTTGCGATCACCACGAAGGGAAAACAGCGCTATGACAAAGTGATATACAAGACCGGAGATGCTTTTGTGTTTGGCGCAGAAAGCTGCGGATTGCCTATCCACATCATAGAATCTTTCCCGGAACCACACCGTATTCGAGTACCGATGATCGCGACCAGCCGCAGTTTGAACTTATCCAATGCCGTTGCCATTGTTGCTTATGAGGCATGGCGCCAAGCTAAGTTCCCATCAGGACAATAGAGGATTGTCACTGTAGATTAAGATTCTCGCTTAAGATACGCGGTGTCACAAAAATCAACAATTCGCGTTTATTATCTACTTTAACTGTATTACGAAAAATACTGCCCAGCACAGGAATGTCACCCAAAAGCGGTACTTTATTAACCACTTGATTCTCAGTTCGATCAAAAATACCACCAATCACCACAGTTCCGCCATTTTCTACCAGAACCTTAGTCGTTACTTGTTTGGTATTAATCGGTGGCGGCAGAAATTGATTAATAGGTGTGCCAATCTTATCTTGATTCACATTTAATTCCATATCTATCTGACCATTGTAGGTAATCAATGGTTTAACCTTTAACCTGAGTGTCGCATCCATAAAACGAATGCTTGTAGCACCGCTACTGGTTGCTTGCTGAAAGGGTACCCGATCACCTTGTTCGATAGTGGCTTCTATTCCATGTGCAGTCACAACACGGGGACTTGCGATCACTCTTCCTTTGTTATCAGTTTCTAATGCAGATAATTCGAGATTGATTAACCGACCATTATTAAACTTCATCAAACTGAGCCCCAGTGCAGCTGGCCCGCCTAGTAATCCAGTCGCAGCCGCAGCTGGCAAATTAACATTCAGATTGTTAGCGCCTGCCGCGCCACCGCCACCAGCTAGAGCACTTGAACCAGCCAGATTACCTGAGATTCCCAGCCCCTGACCACCCACACCTGTTGAATTTTGCACACCAAAACGCGCGCCCAAACTTCGACTAAATGTATCAATCGCTTCAACGATACGCGCCTCAATCATAACCTGCCTCTCAAAAACATCTAACCGCTGTATCCGCTTCTTAATCTCACTTAATCTAACGGGAATATCTGTAACCGTTACTGTATTGCTTATCTCATCCAAATTAATCGTACCTCGCTTGCTCAGCATTCCTTCAAACGATAAAGAATTAACCCTACGATGATTCAACTGAAAAATTTCTGAGCGCACAGGCTCCATTTCAGTTACCTGCAGTTGTGCTTCCAAGTCCAGTAACTCTCTGTCGGCCATTTCTTTACGCGGTGCCACAAAAATAATATTGCCTGTCTTTCGCTTATCCAAGTCATGTGCTTGTAACACAATATCAAGCGCTTGATCCCAAGGAACATCTTTTAAACGTAAGGTGAGATTTCCAGAAACGGAATCGCTGGCAATGATATTAAAATTGGTAAAATCAGCGATAACTTGTAGTACCGCTCGCACTTCCACATCCTGAAAATTAAGCGAAAGTCTCTCACCCATATATCCGCCATCAACTCGTTTTTTTCTCGCCAGTTCTTCCTCATCCAAAGTCAGAGCTCTCACTTCCAGAATAAACCGTGTACCAGTCTGACGTGCAGAGTGCTCCCAGCGGCCTCTTGATTTCACCACCATTCGAACGTTATCTCCCTTCTTGGAAGTTTCAATGGTATGCACTGGCGTGGCGAAATCCACCACATCGAATCGTCTTCTCAAGCTATCAGGCAATAGCGTGTCCACGAACTCGACAAAAATATCATCCCCCTGCTGCTGCACATCAACGACTGAGCCCGCTTTTGTCATATCAATTTCTACGCGACCTTCACCATTCGCGCCACGCCGAAAATCAATATCTTGCAGACTATTCAATTTTTTATTGGGCGTCTCTTCGGCAAAACGAACCACTGTATTGACTGTTTGATTCTCCGCCACACTAACCAAATTGATTAACAGTACATTCTCTTGCACCTGGATATCGTGCCGCATTAGTTTCGATAAATTCAGCACCAGCCGGGTTCGATCCCCGACCTGCACGATATTAATACTGCGTAAATCTCCATCGACAGCTTCTTGGATGTTCTTACCCACACCATTAGAAACTTGATAGAAGTCAAAATAAATACGGTAGGGATTGTCCAGCGCGACACCCGTTGGAAGCGTGCCTATGGGGTGATCTAAAGTGAGTTTGGCGATTACTTGGCCATTCCGGAAGGTAGAAATATCAATAGAGCGGATACTGTTCTGGGCTGTTTCTTCAGTTACAGTTGATTCAGCAAAAATTGCCGTTGTAAAACAAACTAACAGTGCTAGCATAACCACGCTTAGGCCATATCTTCTCATTATTAGTAGCTTCATGGCTTTATTCCTAATTTTTCAGCATAAGCACACTCGTCCGTTCAGTCCATTCATTCACACCATCCTGCATAATTTCCGACAGTTTAACTTCTGCTTCTGAAATCTGGTTAATTTTCCCGAAATTCTCGCCTAAGTGATTGCCAATTTTCACCCGATGTAATGTACCATCTGGAGATTTAATTAAAGCAAATATCATATTGTGTCGTTGCAACGAGCCAACCATCGATAAACTTTCCAGCGGATAAGACTCTAATACTTCCTTATGCCGGTTTAAATCAGGTTGAATACCACTTGTAATAGTTTGCGCTTGATCATTTTTACGCGGAACAAATGGACTGGATATATCAAACGCCTCATAAGTAAAATACTGCTGCGGTTTAACTTCTGGCAATGGATCAATCTGTCCATGCAGGCCATCCCCGGAACTCTGAATAAATGCTTCCAAGTCAGCATAGTCATTTTGAGTACAAGCAGTCATCATAGTTAAAGGAATCATAAACAACGCTAGCAGGAAAATGTGTCTTATCATAAATCATTTGTCCTTAGTCTGCTTTGTTATTTCTTCTTCATCCAGATAGCGGAATGTTTTTGCAACAGCATCCAATACTAATTTTCCATCAGTTCCGTGGGTTACGCTAATGTCATTTAATGTCACGATACGTGATAACTGTGCTACATCGCTGGTAAAAGCCCCAATATCATGATAGCTGCCAGTCACACGGATAGAAACCGGGAGTTCGGCATAAAACGCGTGTATCGTTTCATTCGTCGCTGGCTTAAATAATTCAAATTGTAATCCACGCCCTAAACCAGCCTGATTAATGTCTACTAATAATGCTTCCATTTCTGACTTATCTGGCAGTTGTTTCAACAAGGCACGGAGAGATTGCTCAATCTCATTTAATTGCAGACGCAAAGCAGGTAAATTAACAGCATTTCTTTTTTTTGTAAGATAGGTATCTTTTAAAGTTTCTTCTTGCGCTTTAATATTTTCCAGTGTTTCAATTTGCTCCTGCCAAACCAGGAAATGCCCCGCCACGATAATAGCAACAAATAAAATTGTCAAAGCGGCAGCCTTAAATGCTATTGGCCAGTTTCCTGCCTGGTTGATATCGAGCTGGCGTAATTCAAGAAGTAGTTTGTTCATCGCAACCGCGGTCTTAAGATTTCGCAGCAGCAGGAAGTAAATTTTGCACAGCGTCCATCGTTGCCCGCTTGGGCTTTATTTTCATGTTAAATTCATTTTGACGCACATTATTCACAGTCATCGCCTTAATTTCTATCAATAAAGGTGACTCAAGCCACTGGGATGATTCAAGGTTGCGCATCAACACTGAAACCCAGGCATTGGATTGCGCATACCCAACTAAAGTAATGTTATGATCGTCTTGTTTGACACTCTGTAAATATACGCCATCCGGAAGCAGTCTGACCAACTGATCCAGCAAAACAACGACTTCAGATCGGCTGCTTTGTAATGTCTCAACAACTTGCTTACGTGCTATTAACTCCTTAGTCTGCGCTTTTATTTCTTTTATTTCTGCAATTTCCGTATCCAAAATAGCAATCTGGTCAGTTAAGTATTGATTGCGGCCATTCTGGTAATCTATTTCCCCAGCGCCAATTGTTTGAATGCTCATAACAACAACGATCGCTAGTAAACCAACCAATCCTGCCAGAATTACAATCAGTTGTTGTCTCGCTTTACGCCTAAGTTCGCGATGCGGTAGTAGATTAATTCGAATCATGATGGATCAAAACTACGCAGTGCCAAACCACAGGCAATCAACAGAGAAGGTGCGTCCAGATTAAGTTGCCTTGGAATGATCCGACTTGACAACTCCATGGTTGAAAAAGGATTCACAACGAGGGTGCTTACTTGCGTACGTGCTGCGATGATTGCATCTAGCCCAGGAATAGCTGCGGACCCCCCGGCAATAAAAATATAATTAACTTCGGTATACTGCGTCGATGTGTAAAAAAACTGAATAGCACGCATCACTTCAATAGCTAGTGTCTCGCAAAATGGCTGCAAAACATCCGTATTATAGTTTTCGGGTAGGCCGCCATTTCTTTTAGCGGTCTCGGAATCTTCCAACGAAAGATTAAATTGATTCTGAATCTCCTGAGTCAGTTGGTTCCCCCCAAATGGCTGATCTCGCGTATATAATGACTCACCGTTAAGAAGTACATTAATTTTCATGATTGTCGCACCAATGTCAACCAGTGCCATTACCTGATCTTTTCCGCCTTCGGGTAATTGACTCAACGTTAATTCGAATGCAGCCTGCGCTGCATAGGGCTCAACATCCATAATGACTGTTTTAAGACTTGCCGCAAGTGCAACAGCCACACGGTCTTCCACCTTCTCTTTTCGCGATGCAGCAATAAGCACTTCAACTTCTTCTGGATTATTAGGTGCTGGCCTGGTTACTTGAAAGTCCAAATCAACTTCATCTAAAGGAAAAGGAATATATTGACTGGCTTCATTCTCGACTTGAAACACCAAGTCATCTTCGCGTTGCCCATCTGGAACCACAATTTTTTTGGTAATAACATCTGTAGCAGGCAGTGCAAGAACCACATTCTTCTGGCGTGTTCCCATACGTTTCCATCCACGCCTCAGGCATTCACTGACTGCCTCCATGTTTTCGATTGCACCATCCAACATTGCATCTGCTGGCATGGATTCAATCGCATAACGCTCAATCCGATAGGCTTTACTCTCTTTATCTATCAATGATAATTCGACCATTTTTACAGAAGAAGAACTAATGTCCACGCCTATTAGTGGTGGTGACTTCATCTTAAAGAAGTCTAAATTGATAGAAAAATTTCCCTTGAACATTGGCTTATTAGAAGCGATACTCGCAAATTATAAATAAACTACTTAATACTGAATATATGTAAGATACTAATTATCCGCATTAATTCAATATAGTTACTCAACAGAATAAATGATTGATGCTGATTCTGACAGAATCCAAAAAATCTTATTCAAAGAAAAACAATAGATATACCCCCTATAACTGCGTACCTTAACGACCGTATCAATTAATCAAAAAAAATTCATGTTAGCACGTTGGCTGTATTACTTTTTTGTCACATTCTCTGCGTTAGGTCTGATTGGCGTGTTGCTAGCTGGGTTTGCTGCTCTGGTCATCCATTCCAATTTACCATCATTAGAGACACTGACGGATTATCGCCCTAAAATACCATTGCGCATTTATAGTGATGAGGGTCTATTAATTGGGGAGTTTGGTGCGGAGCGTAGAAATGTTGTCAATATTTCCGAAGTACCGGCACAGCTTAAACAGTCGATCCTTGCTGCAGAAGATGATCGCTTTTATGAACATGGCGGTGTTGATTACTTGGGCGTATTACGTGCAGCTTATTCAAATTTTTCTGCAGGCAGTGCGCGCCAGGGTGCCAGTACCATAACAATGCAGGTAGCTCGGAATTTTTTTCTGACCAGAGAAAAAACACTGACGAGAAAATTCAGTGAAGCCCTTTTGGCTTTCAAGATTGAGAGCAATCTTAGCAAAGACAACATCTTAGAACTTTATGTCAACCAAATTTACCTCGGCCAGCGCAGCTATGGTTTTGCAGCAGCAGCACAAACATATTTCGGGAAATCACTGCAAGAAATTAATATTGCTGAGGCTGCCATGTTGGCAGGGTTACCCAAAGCCCCTTCGAGCTATAACCCGATCAGCAATCCTAAGCGCGCTAAAAGCCGGCAACTTTATGTACTAGGCCGATTACACAAACTTAACTACATATCAAGCGAAGAATTACGCGAATTAGAAAAACAACCTATTCTTGTCAAGAAACAGTCGACCGCATTAGCAATGCCAGCTGATTATGTTGCTGAAATGGTTCGTCAGGTGATATATGATCGATACCAAGAAGAAACCTATAGCAAAGGTATCAAAGTCTATACAACTATCCGCCAGTTAGATCAGATGGCTGCCTATCAGGCTCTACGAAAAAATATCGTCGAATATGATAAGCGTCGTGGTTATCGTGGCCCGGAAGCACAGATTAACTTACTAAAACATGGCAGTAATCAGGAAAAAACGCTTGATGATGCCTTGGAAGAAATCAATGAAAGTGGCGATATCTATGCCGCTATCGTATTAAGTGTTAAACATAATTTAGTGCAGGCTTATCGTAAAGGTGGAGAAATCATTGAAATTACCGGTGAAGGACTGAAGTTTGCACAGAAATTTCTGGCTGATAAAAAAGAAGCTGGGAAAAAATACATTACGCCTGGTACATTAATTCGTATACAAAAAGACCAAAAAAGCAGTTGGCATATCGCCCAGCTTCCCGAAATAGAAGCTGCACTTGTTTCCCTTGATCCCAATGATGGCGCTATCCGTGCTTTAATCGGCGGATTTGATTTTCATAAAAATCAATTTAATCATGTCACCCAAGCTTGGCGGCAACCTGGTTCCAGTTTCAAGCCTTTTATTTATTCTGCGGCTTTAGAAAAGGGTTTCACCACGGCCACAATCATTAATGATGCGCCGCTATCATTCAGTGCAGCTCAAACAGGTAGTCAATTATGGGAACCGAAGAATTTTGATGGAAAATTTGAAGGACCTATGCGCTTGCGAACAGCACTAGTAAAATCAAAAAATCTTGTGTCTATCCGCATATTGCAGGCTATCGGCATACGCTATGCGCAGGATTACATTACCCGATTTGGTTTTGATGCAAATCGCCACCCACCCTATTTACCCCTGGCATTAGGATCTGGCTCGGTTACACCAATGCAAATGGCCACTGGATATGCGATTTTTGCAAATGGCGGTTTCCGTGTCACACCCTACTTTATAAAGCGAATTGAAGATGAAAAAGGCAGCACGATCGAACAATTTCATCCCGTAACAGCATTAAATGGCGCCAAACGCGTCATTGATCCCCGTAATGCCTACATCATGACAAGCATGATGAAAGATGTCATCAATCACGGCACAGCCATTAAAGCTAAACAACTAGGACGTAATGATTTAGCAGGAAAAACCGGAACCACCAGTAATTTTATTGATGCCTGGTTTTGTGGTTTCCAAAAAGACTTGGTCACAATCGCCTGGGCAGGATACGATGAGCCTCGATCACTTGGAAATAATGAAACAGGGGGGCGTGTCGCACTGCCTATTTGGATGGATTATATGGGCCCAGCCCTAAAAGATATTCCCATGGCAGAATACAAAATTCCCAATGGTGTTCTTGCAACAAGAATTAATTCAGCAACGGGATTCAGAGATCCCGCCGGAGATATTACAGAATACTTCTATAATGAACAACTACCACCGGTCACTGAGATTTCTGTTGATGATGCGCCCAAAGTAACAAGAGATTTAAAAGACCAGTTATTCTAGTATCACTCCTACTCTTTATTGCATTATGAATTCTTTTTTAACCAATTCGCTGCTTCTATTGCATAGTACGTTAGAATTCCATCAGCACCTGCGCGTTTAAAAGCAAGCAAAGATTCCAACACGCAGGCTTCTTCATCTAGCCATCCATTCATTGCAGCAGCTTTAAGCATTGCATACTCGCCACTGACCTGATATACAAAAGTAGGTGCACCGTATTGATCCTTCACCCGGCGCACAATATCCAAATAGGGCATTCCAGGTTTAATCATCACCATGTCGGCGCCTTCATTTAAATCCAACCCAACTTCCCATAGAGCTTCATCTGAATTTGCTGGATCCATT
This sequence comes from Nitrosomonas sp., assembly GCF_019752415.1. Classification (GTDB taxonomy): domain Bacteria; phylum Pseudomonadota; class Gammaproteobacteria; order Burkholderiales; family Nitrosomonadaceae; genus Nitrosomonas. Next base: position 17,761 of record NZ_JAIEME010000011.1, on the reverse strand, counting down.
TGATACGTATACTTATTGCCAGCGCCAAGGTTTGCAGACGAACCAACTGCATCACGAAATGGTCCATAAAAACTTGAGGCATATTTTGCAGAATAAGCCAGAATTCTCGTATGAATAAAATGTTGGCTATCCAAACTGTTTCGAATTGCCGCAATGCGTCCGTCCATCATATCAGAAGGTGCTACAACATCAGCACCAGCTTGTGCATGCATCAATGCTTGCTGACAAAGAGCATTTACTGTTTCATCGTTTAGAACATATCCTGATTGGTCAATCAAGCCATCTTGACCATGACTTGTATAGGGATCCAAAGCTACATCAGTAATCACCCCCAAGTCAGGGAAATTCGTCTTTAATTTCCTGATCATGCTGGGCACCAAACCATCAGGATTATATGCTTCACTCGCTGTCAGATTCTTAAGTTTAGCTTCTATTACCGGGAAAATAGCGATCGCCGGAATACCTAATTGTAAACAATCCTCCGCCTGAGTCATCAAGAGATCAGCGCTCTGTCTTACTACACCTGGCATAGACTTGACATTCTCAGTACGGTTTTTCCCATCCAAAACAAAAACTGGATAAATCAGATCATTAATCTGAAGATGAGTTTCTTGCATGAGACGACGGGAAAACATGTCGCGACGCATACGTCTCATGCGTCTTTGAGGAAATTGGCTATAAGAAAACATAATAAATAGGATAGAAAAAATAAATTAAAAAAACAATACTGTTCGGGAACTAACTCAGTTATTGCACACTCTTATACATGGATATTTTAATTGTGTCCCCCTGTCTTTCCTCTCTGAGGCAGAGTCTTAAGTGATATTAAGGCGGTTCCCCCGGTTTTTCTCCCCTTTAACCGGGGGCTTTTTTTCTTCTCCATGAACCCATAGAGCGAAGCAAAAAGTTTATCGCTTAGCTACTAATTTTAGTTTCTAACCAATCACTAATGACAGTAGTTGCATCTTCAACGCCTGTGGCTGATAAGCTGGAAAATAACTGAACACTGCATTGCGGGTAAGCACTCTTTAAATATAGAGTTACGTCCTTTAAGGTAATATTTGCCCTCTGCGTGCTCAATTTATCAGATTTTGTGAGTAAAATATGGATTGCTTTCCCAGTAGGTGCAAACCAATCAAGCATTTCGATATCAAGCGGTTTTAAAGGATGGCGAATATCCATTATTAAAACTAAGCCTTTGAGTGGCTCACGTGTTTGTAAATAGCGACTCAATAAACTTTGCCAGTGTTGTCGGATGGAATCTGGAACCTTCGCATATCCATAGCCAGGTAAATCGACAAAGAATTGGTCTGAATTTAATTGAAAATAATTAATTAATTGTGTGCGCCCAGGTGTTTTACTAACAAAAGCCAAACGACTTCGATTTGTAAGTGTATTAATAGCGCTAGATTTTCCAGCATTAGATCGCCCGGCAAAAGCAATCTCAATACCTGTATGTAGTGGTAAATCTCGAACATCATTGACTGATGTGTAGAAGGTTATATTGTTAAATCGAGACATAAACTTTTCATAAGACAACAACTCTATATGTATCAGAAAGAATCTTCAGCGATCAAAACGAGCCCTTTCAGCACCAAATTATCAATCGTTTTGATTGGAATCGTGATAAAAGGAGATAATAAAGATACTCCCCCCCCGCTGACAATACTTGTTTTTACAGGGTGATTTATCTTCAATGACAGTAAATTATACATACGTTCAATAGCACCAATGACAGAATGTATAATACCGCTTTGTATCGCACTGTTCGTGTTAATAGGAAAGTCTTCATAAGTACTCATACCAGCATTAAATAATTGAGTACCGCGTTGGAGACTATTAAGCATCAAGTGAAAACCAGGTAGAATAATTCCACCAAGAAATTCTCCAGACTCAGATAGTGCATCTATCGTCACTGCAGTACCTATATTAATGACTAAACAAGCTTGCTGTTGCATTTCCCAAGCAGCTATCAAAGAGGCCCAGCGATCACATCCTAATTGAGCAGGATTGGAATAACTATTAGTAACTCCACATTGGAAAGCGCAGGAGCGAATCCAATGAGGTTTTACCGGCCAACGTGAAATTTGCTCACAGATTTGATTTTTTGTTGCCTCACGAGAAACATGAGAAATAATTATAGATTCTGGAGCCTGCAGAACTTTGAAATCATTTTTAACATCTTGTATTTTATCGTACTGTATCTTGCCAAGTTTTAAACAACAACCATGATTGAACAAACCCCATTTTATGAATGAATTACCAGAGTCAATCGCTAGGATATACGACATCAATTACTCAAAGGGAGTTCAAACGGATAGAAATATCGCCTACGTGGTATGATTTTCGTCCCGAAGAAGTCATTAAACAAATAGAACCATCTTCCTTCACACCATCAACAGTGCCTACGATGACACTATCATTAGGCAATATCAAACTAACCTGATGACGTTCAAAAGCATGATAGCTGATCCATTCCTTCTTAAAATATGCGAAGCCATGGTTTACGAATACAGGTAAAATATTCTGAAATTCAGTGAGTAGTGCACTTAAAATTTGATTACGATCAAAATAAACATCAGAGATTGATAAAAAATCAGTAGTTTTTTGATTTATAATGGATTTAATATTATCAGAGAGCTTATAATTAAAGCCAACACCAATTACCGCATAAGATGGGCCACATATTTCACCACGAAGTTCAATTAATATGCCTGCTAACTTCTTATTACCGACCAAAATATCATTTGGCCATTTAATACTTGCACAAGTAATTGAGAAAGTTCGTAGAACACGAATTATAGCAATTCCGATTATTAAACTAATGCCCGATAGCGCAGATACGCCTTTATCAAACCGCCATCCAAAAGAAAAAGTAAGGCTATCTCCAAATCCACTATACCATAATCTTCCTGCACGGCCACGTCCGTTTGTTTGATACTCAGTAGCAACAACTGGTATACATCTATTATCTACCACTCCATTTTTTAGGTTATCTAATAGAAAAGTATTAGTTGAATCGAGGGTATCAAAAAGAGTTATATTGAAATTTCTGAGATCTATTGAGTTATAACCAAGTATTAAGTTTTTGTTCAGATAAGAAATTGGATTGATCCAGCGAAAACCTAGACCACGAGTATTAACAATTTTAATTCCATAAGAATCAATATCTTTTAGTGAATTTAAAATTTTTGCACGTTTACAAAAAAGTTTTTTCTCTAAAGATTCACCACTCCAATATTGTCCGTCATTTAAAAGCCTAAGAATAGATAATGCACTCTGATTCATACATGACAAAGGCAATAAAATAATTAAAACTAATTAAATTATTATAGTTCAAACAATTAATAACAAATTTATTGAAAAAATTAATTACAAACTCTCGATTTCACCAGGGTTATCCATTAGCTTTTCTACCGGTCTATCAACAAGCTCTACAAGCGCCATAGGGGCATTATCGCCCTTTCTATATCCGAATTTTAGAATTCTAATATATCCCCCTGGTCTTGCAATATAACGAGGGCCTAACTCAATAAAAAGTTTAGTAACATTTTCACGATCACGCAGTCTATTAAAAGCTAAACGTCGATTTGAAAGAGATGGATATTTAGCTAGGGTAATAACAGGTTCAACATATCTTCTTAGTTCTTTAGCCTTTGGAAGAGTTGTTTTAATAACTTCATGTCGCAAAAGAGAGTTAGTCATATTGCGAAACATAGCAGCCCTATGACTACTTGAACGATTTAATTTCCTTAATGCATTATTGTGGCGCATGATTTGAATCCTTAACAAGATTATCAAGATTGGACGGGGGCCAATTGTCCAGTTTCATTCCGAGGGTCAGCTCTCGAGAAGCAAGAACCTCTTTTATTTCATTTAAAGATTTTCTTCCTAAATTAGGTGTTCGTAAAAGTTCAGCTTCCGTTCGCTGTATTAGGTCCCCAATATAATAAATATTCTCAACCTTTAGGCAGTTGGCTGATCTTACAGTGAGCTCCAGGTCGTCAACAGGACGCAACAATATCGGATCAATTTGTGGAATTTGTGGCTGTTCTTTAGGAATAGGTGTGCTTTCTAGATCAGCAAAAACCGATAATTGCTGTACTAAAACACGTGATGCAAAACGTATAGCCTCTTCGGGCTCAACTACTCCATTAGTTTCCAAATCCATCACTAATTTATCAAGATCAGTTCGTTGTTCAACACGGGCACTTTCAACCGTATAACTAACGCGTCTTATCGGGCTAAATGAAGCATCAAGTAAAATCGTACCAATGCTGGTCTCACCATTATTAATTTTTCGCGCCGTAGCAGGAACATACCCTATCCCTCTTTCTATTTTTAGTTGAATATCAATCTTTCCATCAGCTGTTAGATGTGCAATTACATGATCGGGGTTGAGTATCTCTACATCATGACCAACATCAATATCACCTGCCGTTACAACACATTTTCCAGCTTTTCTTAATGAAATGATAGCTTCATCATTATTGTGAAGCTTTAATACTATTCCCTTAATATTCAACAATATATCTACCACATCTTCTTGCACACCATCTAGTGCAGAGTATTCATGGACTACACCAGCGATTTTAACCTCAGTAGGTGCAAATCCTGTCATAGAGGACAATAGTATCCGCCTTAACGCATTTCCTAAAGTATGACCATATCCTCTTTCAAAAGGCTCCATAATCACTTTAGCATGTAAAGGGGAAATATTTTGAACATCAATAATACGTGGTGTTAATAATTCATTACCGTGCATAGTAATGTCCTTTAGGTAATAGCTAGCTAATAGTTTATTTTATTTAGAATATAATTCTACAACTAAGGATTCATTAATTGTTGCAGGTAGATCAGATCGTTCAGGTTTAGATTTGAAAATTCCTTTCATCTCTGTAACATTCATTTCAATCCAAACAGGAAAATTTCGTCTATCAGCTGCAGCTATAGAAGATTTTATTCGTAATTGTTCCTTAGCATTCTTAGCAATTTCGATAGTATCGCCTGCCCTAACTAAATAACTTGGGATATTTACACGTAGCCCATTCACAAGAATACAGTTGTGTCTAACAATTTGTCTTGCTTCTGATCGAGATGAGCCAAAACCCATATGAAAAGCAACATTATCAAGACGACTTTCCAATAACTGAAGTAAATTATCTCCAGTTACACCGCGTTTCCTGTCAGCTGATTTATAAATATTACGGAATTGCTTTTCTAGAATTCCATATATTCTTCTAATTTTCTGTTTCTCACGTAACTGACCACCATAATCAGATAGTCTGCCTTTCTTCTGACCATGCTGACCTGGCGGATAACTTCTTCTCTCAATTGCACACTTATCAGTAAAACATTTTTCGCCTTTTAAGAAAAGCTTTTCGCCTTCGCGTCGACATTGTTTACATTTTGGTTCAAGATTTCTAGCCAACGTACTCTCCTCAGATACGACGTTTTTTTGGTGGACGACAACCATTATGCGGAACTGGTGTTACATCCGAAATACTTGTAATTTTAAATCCGGCTGAATTTAAAGCTCTTACTGCTGAATCACGACCAGGTCCAGGTCCCTTGACCCTGACCTCAAGATTCTTCACGCCACATTCTATTGCGATTTTACTTGCATTTTCTGCAGCAACCTGAGCAGCAAACGGTGTGCTTTTTCGTGAACCTTTAAAACCTGCTCCGCCTGAAGTTGCCCATGATAATGCATTACCTTGCCTATCAGTTATTGTAATAATTGTATTATTAAATGAAGCATGAATATGTGCTATTCCTTCAGACACATTTTTCTTTATTTTCTTACGAACTCTTGTAGCGACCTTAACCATGAAAAAAGAATTCCTTTTTAATATTACATACCTTAAATAAACTTAAAATTTATCTTGCTCGCACAGCTTTACGTGGTCCTTTCCTTGTTCTTGCATTAGTTCGAGTACGTTGACCTCGTACAGGCAAGCCTCGTCTGTGTCGCAATCCTCTATAACAACCAAGATCCATTAATCTCTTAATATTCATAGATATTTCTCGACGCAAATCACCCTCGATAATAATCTTTGAAATATGATCTCGCAATTTGTCAATCTGTTCTTCAGATAAATCTTTTATTTTTTTATCAGTTTCGATGCCAACTACACTACATATGCTTCTTGAACTGGATCTACCAATACCATAAATTGCTGTAAGAGCGATTCCGACATGTTGATGATTTGGTATATTTACGCCAGCTATACGCGCCATTTAATTTTCCTGTCTGTGTATATACAAAGTTATTACAATTATCCTTGTCTTTGCTTATGTCGAGGATCAATACAAATCACTCGAACGATCCGATTACGTCGTATTATTTTACAGTTTCTACAAAATTTCTTTACAGATGCATTTACTTTCATTATTTAATCCTATAAATCAATAATTTTGTATTTCTAAAATGGATAGAACTAATAATTGATTTTATTTAGCTCTAAATGTTATTCTTGCTCTCGTTAAGTCATATGGTGTAAGGTCTACTGTCACTTTATCACCTGGCAATATTCGTATATAGTGCATCCTCATTTTTCCAGAAATATGACCAAGCACTATATGTCCATTCTCTAATTTTACTTTAAACGTTGCGTTAGGGAGTGTTTCGATTATCTCACCTTGCATCTGTATCGTGTCTTCTTTAGCCATTAATTATCATAATTAAATTATCTAGTAGGTAGTTTTCCACTACCTGTTTTAAAATTAGCTTTCTTTAACAAGCTATCATATTGTGAAGACATCACGTGAGATTGAACTTGTGACATAAAGTCCATAGTTACTATAACAATAATTAATAAAGAAGTACCACCAAAATAGAAAGGTACATTCCATTTAAGGATTAAGAATTCAGGTAACAAACAAACGAGGGTTACATATATAGATCCAGAAAGAGTTAAGCGCAACATAATTTTCTCTATATACTTCGTAGTCTGATCACCGGGTCTAATTCCTGGTATAAAAGCTCCACTTTTCTTAAGGTTATCACCTGTTTCTTTTGGATTAAAAACAAGAGCTGTGTAAAAAAAACAAAAGAATATAATCATTACTGCATAAAGTATTACGTATATAGGTTGTCCGGGAGATAGTGCTCCACTAATGTCCTTTAACCATGCCATTGATTCTCCACTTGCAAACCATCCGGCTAAAGTAGCAGGAAATAAAATAATACTTGAAGCGAAAATTGGGGGTATGACACCTGCCATATTAAGTTTTAAAGGCAAATGTGAGCTCTGTCCACCATATATTTTTTGTCCAACCTGACGTTTAGCGTAATTAACTAAAATTCGTCTTTGACCTTTTTCAACAAAGACAACAAATGAAGTAACCAAAGCTGCTGCAAGAAAAATACCTAGCGCTACAAGAAAATGCATAGAGCCAGTGCTAACTAGGTCTAAAGTTCCACCAATTGCGCTCGGCAATCCAGCAGCAATTCCAGCAAATATTATTAACGAAATACCATTTCCGATACCACGCTCTGTAATTTGCTCACCTAACCACATTAAAAAAATTGTACCTGTAACCAATGTAATAACAGTTGTAAGTACAAACATACCATCAGGTTGAATAACTAAACCAGGTTGTGATTGAAGGGCAATAGAAATTCCATAGCTTTGCACTAACGCTAATGCTAATGTTCCATATCGAGTATATTGAGTTATTTTTCTTCGACCACTTTCCCCCTCTTTCTTCAACGCCTCAAGGTAAGGAATTGCTACTGTTCCTAATTGCATGATGATTGAAGCTGAAATATACGGCATTATACCAAGAGCAAAGATAGAAAACCTAGAAAGCGCCCCCCCAGAAAACATATTAAACATACCTAACACACTACTTTCCTGTGCATCAAATAGCTCTTTCAGAGTGACAGGGTCAATGCCAGGTACAGGGACATGCGCTCCTATTCTATAAACAATCAATGCTAGCAATAGAAACCATAAGCGACGTTTCAGATCAGCAAATTTATCAACTGGTTTAACTGATGTTCCTTTTATAGACAATTTATATCCTTATACTTCTATGTAACAGATCCACCATTTTCTTCGATTGCCAATTTAGCTTTGTCAGTAACATGTAATCCATTTATATTAAATAATTTATTACAAATTCCAGTATTTAAAATCTTAACTTTGGTTATTCGATTTGAAATTAGTTTATGTTTCTTTAATGTAGCCAGTGAGACATCATTGTCAGACAAAGAAGTTAAATCGTAAAAATTCAATTCGGAAGCTTTGCATCTATTTATTATACAAAAACCTCGTTTTGGTAGTCTTCTTTGGATTGGCATTTGTCCTCCTTCGAAGCCGATTTTATGAAAACCACCAGCTCGTGATTTCTGGCCCTTATGACCTCTACCACATGTTTTTCCAATTCCTGACCCAATACCTCTTCCAACTCTTAATCTAGTTTTTTTAGATCCCTTCGCTGCTTTAATTGAATTTAAAAACATAATAATTTATTCACACTTTACTAAGTAATTAATTTTATGAATCATGCCACGTATCTCAGGGGTATCAGGAAGCTTTGAAAAACTATTCATTTTACGTAATCCTAATCCGCGTACTGTCGCTCTGTGTGATTGTTTTGTTCCAATTGGGCTTCTCACAAGAGTAATTTTTATTGTTTTTGAATTATTGATATTATCCATTATCATGCCCTAGGATTTCTTTTACTGTTTTACCTCTTTTAGCAGCAATATTTGCTGGCGTGTTCATAGAATTTAGACCTTTAAGTGTAGCTCTGACAACATTATAAGGATTTGTGGAACCAATGCATTTAGCCAAAATATTTGTCATACCCATAACTTCAAATATCGCACGCATCGGTCCTCCGGCAATAATTCCAGTGCCCTCTGGAGCAGGTTGCATATAAACTTTTGCTGCCCCATGCGAAGCAGTTATAGGATGATAAATCGTTCCGTTCTTTATTTTAATTTTAGTAATTCTTCTTCGAGCCTCATCCATTGCTTTCTGTACAGCAACGGGAACTTCTCGTGACTTTCCCTTTCCCATGCCAACACTACCATCTCCATCACCAACCACAGTAAGTGCCGCAAATCCTAAAATGCGACCTCCCTTAACAACTTTTGTAACTCTATTAATAGCAACCATTTTCTCACGTAAATCATCACCGCTTTCTTCTGTACTTGCTGACTTACCATTGGTCTTGTTGATTTTAGCCATTATCAAACCTTAAATTAAAATTTTAAGCCATTCTCACGTGCAGCTTCAGCTAATGCTTTAACTCGCCCATGGTATCTATAACCAGATCTATCAAAAGCAATATTCGATATACCACAATGCTTACCTTTCTCAGCGATTCTTTTACCAATAAAAGTCGCTGCCGCAATATTACTTCCGGTAGCAAAATATTTACGTACATCTGGCTCTAAAGTAGATGCAAAAGTAATAACTTTATTATTTTTATCATCGATGAGCTGAGCATAAATATGAGAATTTGTACGATGCACCGTCAATCTTACTACATCTAATTCTGCTATTTTTATTCGCGTTTTTAATGATCGTCTAATTCTTTTTTCTTTTAAATTCAACATTTTAATCTCAATTATTTTTTCTTCGTTTCTTTGAGAAGAATAACCTCATCATGATATCTTACACCTTTACCTTTGTATGGTTCAGGTTTTCTATAAGCTCTAATATCTGCAGCAATTTGACCTACCTTCTGCTTGTCTATACCTTTTATAATTATTTCAGTCTGAGAAGGTGTTTCAATATTTATCCCATCCGGCACCACATAATCAATCGGATGCGAAAAACCTAAAGTTAAATTAATTTTATTTAAACCAGCTTGAGCTCTATATCCCACACCAACCAATTGCAATTTTTTTTCAAAACCTACTGATACACCACGAACCATATTCGCAACTAATGACCGTATAGTTCCTGACAGTGCGTTAGCATGCTTTGAGTCGTTAGTTGTTTGAACCTTTAAAATATTTTGATTAAGCTCTAATTTAACATCATTAGTTAATGATTGCTGCAGTGTTCCTAAAGGTCCTTTAACTGAAACTTGAAATGGCAATATTTTAATTTCGACATTAGCTGGTATTGTTATCGGGTTCTTGCTTACTCGAGACATTTAAAAAATCCTTTAAACTAAACAACAGTGCACAAAAGTTCACCACCGACACCAACTGATCGAGCCTTACGAACGGTCATTACGCCTTTTGAGGTAGAAACAATGGCTATCCCTAGTCCATTCATAATATCAGGTAGATTTTTACTAGATTTGTATATTCTAAGTCCTGGTTTACTGATACGTTTAATTTGTTCAATTACAGGATAATCAGAATAATATTTGAGAGATATTTCTAAAGTGTTTTTATCATTATCACATATCACACTGTAATCATTAATATATCCCTCATCTTTAAGAACGATCGCTATCGATAACTTAATATTCGAACTTGGCATTTTAACAGATCGTTTGTTTGCCAATTGCGCATTCCTTATTCGAGTTAACATATCTGCAATTGGATCGCTCATACTCATGTCAGTACCTACTATTTGTAAAATAAATAAATTTGTTAATATAAAGAAATTCTTTTGATTAATTTATATAATCAAGCTACCAACTTGCTTTAATAATCCCAGGAATTTTGCCACTCATAGCAATTTCCCTTAACTTATTCCTACCTAAACCAAATTTTGAGTAAACTCCACGAGGTCTACCGGTCAAAGTGCATCTATTTCTTAGGCGTACAGGACTTGCATCTCTTGGCATATTTTGCAAAATCACACGCGCATTAAAACGTTCTTCATCATTGATTTTATTATCATTTATTATTTTAAATAATGAAAGACGTTGTTGTGAGAATTTTTTTACTATCTTTATTCTTTTCAAATTTCTATTAATAATTGAAAGCTTTGCCATTCTAACCTCAATTCTTAAATGGGAAATTAAACGCAGATAATAAAGCTTTTGCTTCAATATCATTCTTTGCTGTTGTAGTAATCGATATATTCATGCCACGCAAAGCGTCAATTTTATCATAATCAATTTCTGGGAAAATAATCTGCTCTTTTATACCCATATTGTAATTACCTCTTCCGTCGAATGATTTACCAGAAATTCCCCGAAAGTCACGAATCCTCGGAATAGCAACTGTGATTAATCTATCTAAAAACTCGTACATTTTTATTCGACGGAGCGTTACCATGCATCCGATAGGATAATCCTGCCTCACCTTAAAAGTTGCTATTGACTTCTTTGCCTTTGTAATAACTGGTTGCTGTCCGCAAATCTTCTTCAAATCGGAAATTGCATGTTCAACAATTTTTTTATCAACAGTTGCTTCACCTAATCCGATATTTAGAGTTATTTTACTAATACAAGGTACCTCCATGACGGATTGGTAACTAAATTGATCGATCAACTGCTTAGTAACAGTGTTACGATAATATTCTTGCAAGCGCGCCATAAATTACGATCCCATATTAAGTTTTAATTAAATCACCAGTAGATTTAAATATACGAGTTTTATTGTTATCAATATCTACTTTAAATCCTACTCTATCCGATTTTTTAGATGAGAAATTATAAATTGCAACATTCGAAATATGGATTGACATTTCTAAATCGACAATACCACCAGCATTGCCAATTGTTGGATTAGGTTTCTGATGCTTTTTTACAGAATTAATACCTTGAACTACAATGCGATCAATTCCAGATGTTCTTAGAACAGATCCTCTTTTCCCTTTATCCTTTCCTGCAATAACTATGACGTCATCACCTTTTCTAATTTTTCGCATAATTGTTCCTTTTTACTACTACAAAACCTCAGGCGCCAGTGATACAATTTTCATGAATCGCGCATTACGCAATTCTCGAGTTACCGGTCCAAAAATACGTGTTCCTATAGGCTCAAATTTATTATTCAACAAAACTGCTGCATTTTCATCGAATTTTAATAATGAACCATCCTGCCGTCTTACCCCTTTTGCGGTTCGAACTACGACAGCATTATACACTTCACCTTTTTTTACACGTCCTCTTGGAGCTGCATCTTTAATGCTTACTTTGATTACGTCACCAATTCCGGCATATTGTCTTTTTGAGCCGCCGAGAACTTTTATGCACATAAGTGATCGTGCACCAGTATTATCCGCCACTTTTAATATTGACTGCATTTGAATCATTTTTATTCGCTTTTGATATTAATAAAAAACTGGTGTCTTTTAAAACCCTTTTACTAGCAATCGAAGCATAAAATTTTATGCCTCAATAATTATTGGACAAATTATGAACTTTGATAAGCCTGCAATTATACCTAATCAATTGCAATAAGAAAAATTAATTATAAACTACAACTAAATCTTAATACTTGATTCTTCATTCAGAATTCCAGTAACTTTCCAACTCTTAGTTCTTGATAAAGGTCTACATTCAACAATTTCAACAAGATCTCCAATTGACAATTGATTATTATCGTTATGTGCATGGTATTTCTTCGTTCGCGTTATAAATTTTCCATATAAAGGATGCTTCAATCTTCGTTCAACAAGAACTGTAACTGTTTTATCCATTTTATTGCTTGTAACACGACCATTTAATGTACGCTTTAGTTTTTCATTAATCATGATTTGATAGCTTCTGAGTTATAACAGTTTTTACTCTTGCAATATCTCTTTTAATTATTTTCAATTGTCTTGTATTTGATAGTTGCTGAGTAGCTAATTGCATCCTCAAACCAAAATGTGCTTTTAGTAAAGAAACAAGTTCTTGATTTAAATCAGTTAATTTCTTTCCTCTTAGATCGCTTGCTTTCATAACTATCCGCCAATTTGTCGTATTGTAAACATTGTCTTTATTGGCAATTTAGCAGCTGCAAGTCGGAATGCTTCTTTTGCCATTTCTTCATTAACACCATCCATTTCATACAACATTTTGCCAGGTTGTATTTCAGCCACATAATACTCTGGATTTCCTTTCCCTTTACCCATTCTTACTTCTGCTGGTTTATGTGAAATTGGCTTGTCAGGGAATATTCGTATCCAAATACGGCCACCCCTTTTAATATGCCTTGTCATTGCTCGACGGGCTGCTTCGATTTGGCGCGCTGTTATCCGACCTCTTCCAATAGCTTTAAGTCCAAACTCGCCAAAGCTTACTTTAGACCCACGTGTAGCTACTCCAGTATTTCTACCTTTTTGTTGCTTTCTATATTTTGTTCTAGCTGGCTGAAGCATTTTTCTCTCCAGAAATCATATTAACTTCTGTGTTTGCTGAATTTTCAGTATTCGTTGTACTTATTAATTCCGTTTCAGAATATCCTATGGTTTCTTTTACACCTTTAATACTCGCGGATTTTGTAAAAACAGCAGATGATTTCTTAGAAGGCTTCTTTCTTTCATTTTCTACATTCGAGTTAGGTGTCGTAAAACTAGCCTGCTCGCCCTTTCCAAGTACTTCGCCTTTAAAGATCCATACTTTTATACCAATAATTCCATATGTTGTCTTAGCTTCTGATGTTCCATAATCCAAATCAGCTCTTAGCGTATGAAGGGGTACTCTTCCTTCGCGATACCACTCTGTACGGGCGATTTCTATTCCATTTAATCTTCCAGAACTCATTATTTTAATCCCTTGTGCACCTAGTCGCATAGCATTCTGCATCGCTCGCTTCATTGCTCTACGAAACATTATTCGTTTTTCCAATTGTTGAGCTATATTATCAGCTATTAATTGCGCATCTAGTTCAGGTTTTCTTATCTCTTCAATATTCACATGAACAGGTACCCCCATTCGCTTTTGAAGTTCATTTCGCAACACTTCTATGTCTTCACCTTTTTTTCCAATCACTACACCGGGGCGTGAACTAAAAATTGTAATTCTTGCATTCTTAGAGGGCCTTTCAATTAAGACTCTACCAACCGAAGCATTCTTTAATCTATCATGAAGAAATTCGCGAACTTTAATATCTTCATTTAGCATAGTGGCAAAATTATTACTATTTGCATACCATCTAGATAACCAATTTTTTTGAACTGATAGACGAAATCCGGTTGGATGTATTTTCTGACCCATATCAATCAATGCCTTTATTTAGTCTGGCCATCACTATCGCCCACTGTAAGCAATATATGGCATGTAGGTTTTACTATTCTATTACCGCGCCCTTTCGCGCGCGCACTAGTTCTTTTCATTGATGTTCCGCGATCAATATATATTGTCGAAATTTTAAGTTCATCAATATCAGCTCCGTCATTGTGCTCTGCATTAGCAATGGCGGACTCTAAAAGCTTTCGTAATATTTCAGCCCCTTTCTTTGGACTAAACTTCAAGATATTTAATGCTTTATCTACAGAAAGTCCTCTGATTTGGTCAGCCACTAGACGTCCTTTTTGTGCTGATAAGCGGACGCCACGTAAAATTGCAGTTGTTTCCATGATTGTTCCTATCTCTTCGTAACAGCTTTTTTGTCGCCAGCATGGCCTTTAAAAGTACGAGTCAGTGAAAATTCACCAAATTTATGACCAACCATATTCTCTGTTATGTAAATTGGTATATGTTGCTTACCATTATGAACAGCAACAGTCAATCCAATAAAATCAGGCAGAATCGTCGATCTTCTAGACCATGTTTTTATAGGCCTTTTATCATTTGTACCTCGTGCTTTTTCTATTTTTGCCGATAAATGAGTATCTACAAACGGGCCTTTTTTTACTGAACGTGCCATTTAACAATCATCCTTTCTTTGAATAACGATGACGGATTATCATCACATCGGTTCTTTTATTATTTCTAGTTCTATAGCCTTTCGCTGGAGTTCCCCATGGACTTACCGGATGGCGTCCGGCTGATGTTCTACCCTCACCTCCACCATGCGGATGATCAATTGGATTCATGGCAACTCCACGAACTGTCGGACGAATTCCTCTCCAACGTACAGCACCTGCTTTACCAATAGATCTCAAGTTATGCTCGGAATTGCCAACTTCTCCAATTGTTGCACGACAATCAATATGAACCTTTCGCATCTCACCTGAGCGAAGTTTAATTTGCGCATAATTCCCCTCGCGCGCTTGTAGTTGAACCGAGGTTCCTGCAGAACGTGCCAGCTGAGCACCTTTACCTGGTAATAATTCAACGCAGTGTATTACTGTTCCCATAGGAATATTACGTAATGGTAAAGTTTCTCCTACTTTAATCTGCGCATTTCTACCACTGCTAATTCTTGCACCAACACTCAACCCTTTGGGTGCAATTATGTATCTTCTCTCACCATCCATATAACAAATTAACGCAATGTTTGCTGTTCGATTTGGATCGTACTCAATACGCTCTACGACAGCTGGGATGTCATCTTTATCACGCTTAAAATCAATCAATCTATAATGCTGCTTATGACCACCACCACGATGTCTTGTCGTAATTCGACCATGATGATTACGGCCAGCAGTTTTTGATTGTTTTTCAATCAAACTTCTATGTGGATCACCTTTATGCAAATCCTTATTAATCAGTCTAACTACAGATCTTCGTCCTGGTGAAGTTGGTTTTAATTTTACTAGCGCCATCACTTAGCCTCTGTCTTAGAAAAATTAGTAAAATTTAACTCCTGCCCTTCCTTGATACTAACAACAGCTTTTTTCCAGTCCGTTCTAGATCCCATAAAACGTCCAAATCTTTTTCGCTTTCCTTTTACATTGATAGTTCGAACATGTTTAACTTCTATTTTTTGTTCTTTCCACAATAATTCAACAGCAGCTTTTATCTCTTTTTTTGTCGCGCTTGTCGCTACGCGGAATACTGATTGATTATTTTTTTCTCCCAGGAATGTTGTTTTCTCTGAAATATGCGGAGCTAATATTATTTTCAATAAACGTTCATGGGTCATATTTACATTATTCATGAGAGAAGTTCCTCAAATTTCTTCAATCCTTCAGTTGTAATAAGAGTTTTTTCATATCTTAAAAGACTAACAGGGTCAACATTCTTCACTTCAACAACAGAAATACCTGGAATATTACGTGACGACAAATACAAATTATCATCAATCTCATGAGTTATCAGCATAACCTCACCTAATCCAAGTGCTTCCAATTTCTCTACTAGAACCCTTGTTTTATGTGTATCAATATCAAATGTATCTGTGACTAGCAATCGATTATCCCTTATTAATTGAGATACAATCACACTAACACCGGCTCTATACATCTTTCTATTTAATTTTTTTCTAAAATTTTCATCAGGACTACTTGGAAAAACCTTTCCACCACCACGCCAAATCGGACTTGAAGCCATCCCTACACGCGCACGTCCTGTACCTTTCTGTCTCCACGGCTTACGTGTAGATTTTGCTACATCTGATCGCCCTTTTTGCGCTCGTGTCGCACCACGCGCATTCGATAAATATGATGTTATGACTTGATGAACAAGTGCCTCATTGTAATCCCTATTAAAAAGCTCATCAGAAACGATAATACTATCTGTTTTCTGATTCTTTTTACCGATAAGCTTTAATTCCATTACCTGTTCACCTTATTACTGTTTATTTTAGCAACTGATTTACTTTTTTTCTTTTATACATGGACGCACAATAACATTTCCATTTCTTGCACCCGGTATTGCACCTTTTATCAGTAATAGACTTCTTTCAGTGTCAACTCTTATTACTTCAAGGTTCTGGGTAGTTCTTTTAACATTCCCTAGGTGGCCAGACATACGTTTGCCTGGAAAAATACGTCCTGGATCTTGCGCCATTCCAATAGACCCAGGCTTATTATGTGCTTTTGAATTACCGTGACTTGCTCTATTGGAAGAAAAATGATGTCGTTTAATGACGCCCGCATATCCTTTCCCAATCGTTATGCCAGATACGTCAACTTTTTGTCCCACTGAAAAAATATCATTCTTAATTACCATTCCATTTTCAAGGTGATTAAGATCTTCATCTTTAGTTAGCCGAAACTCTCTTGAAATGCTCCCAGCTTCAACACCCGCTTTTGCAAAATGACCTGCACTAGCTTTGTTCACCCTACTTGATCTTTTTTCCCCAAAAGAAAGCTGAACAGCTGAATAACCATCTTTCTCAGTTTTCTTTATCTGAGTTACGCGATTATTAGAAACATCAATTACAGTCACTGGAAGACTATCCCCATTTTCTGTGAAGATTCGTGTCATACCGATCTTCCGACCGACTAGTCCTAAGCGCATTTTTATCCTCTTATAAGGAATTATTTATTTCAGTCTATTTCGAGAATTTCTTAAACTAAAAAAATATCCTTTTTCTATTATTGATAATACAGGTTATTTATAATTTAATTTCAACATCCACACCAGCTGGCAAATCTAACTTCATAAGTGCATCGACTGTTTTATCTGTTGGATCAATAATATCCATTAATCTCAGGTGCGTTCTTATTTCAAATTGATCACGTGATGTCTTATTTACGTGGGGTGATCGCAAAACATCAAACCGCTCAATTCTGGTTGGCAATGGGATTGGGCCTTTAACAACCGCTCCTGTTCTTTTTGCCGTTTCAACAATCTCAAGTGCTGATTTATCTATTAACCGATAATCGAAGGCCTTAAGGCGGATTCTTATTTTCTGTTTTTGCATTTATTCGATCCTGATTTTGTAAATTCACTATCAATCTTCATAGATATTTAATGTTCTTTACTTTTTATAATATTTCTAAATCACTCAATAATTTTAGCAACAACACCGGCACCAACCGTTCTTCCACCTTCACGTATTGCAAAACGCAATCCA
>NZ_JAIEME010000010.1 GCF_019752415.1 Nitrosomonas sp. | reverse complement strand
CCAGAAGGCGCATCATTGTCGATAATGGTGGCAAGCCCAAAACTATCGGCGATGGTGGCATTGGCACTGGGTGACGACAACACCAGGAAAAGATTCTCTGCAGCTTCAGCAGTTGTGCCGCCAAGCAAACTGACACGCACGGTTTTAACCATCTCGCCAGGAGCAAACATCAGGCTACCGGTGAGATGCAGATAATCCGAATTAAACGCCGCGGTATTGGCTGAGGTGGCGTAATTGACTGTCACCGCAGCCGTATTGGGCGCGTCCAGGCGCACCAGAAAGTCGGCGTAAGTTTGTGATTCATCGACCACCACGTCGTCCACAGAAACCCTGGAATTACCTACCAGCGCCGCATCGTTCTCAAAAATAGTGGCGGTACCAATGCCGTCAAGCGTGGTGGCGTTGGTAATGGCGGACAATGCCAGATTGAAGGCTTCAGCGTTCTCAAACGCGGCGTCATTAGTGATGGTGACTTTGACGGTTTTGGCGGTCTCACCCGGAGCGAAGCTCAGCGAACCGGTTTTGGTGACAAAATCCGCACCGGCAACTGCCGTACCATTCTGCGTGGCATAGTTCATAGTAACCGCGCTGGTGGAAGGCCGATCCAACGTAATGACAAACGAGGCTTCCTTGCTGGCTTCATCGACGACGAAGTCGTTGATTGAAACCACCGGTGTGCCAGAAGGCGCATCATTGTCGATAATGGTGGCAAGCCCAAAACTATCGGCGATGGTGGCATTGGCACTGGGTGACGATAATACGAGGAAAAAATTCTCTGTCACTTCGGCTACTGCATTGTTGATGATAGAAACGCTGACGGTCTTAGACAACTCACCGGGAACGAAGGTCAAAGCGCCTGTAATATGTAAATAATCTGAATTAAATGCAGCGGTATTGGCTGAAGTGGCGTAATTGACAGTCACCGGCGCGGCATTAGCAACATCCAACCACACAATAAAATTTGCGGTTGCATTGGTTTCATCCACAAAAACATCATCGACTCGAATAGTAGTCATTTTCTTATCCCTTATAAAAATTATCTGGCGTCATTGCTGATACCGCCTTTTTGTTTGTCTTTGGCTACAGTTAGCGTTTTGTTAAGATTTAGCTAACCTTTCTGTAACCGATTCTTCCATCAGTGATGGTGCTGGATAAATCATAACACTGAGTTCTTTCAACGTTGTGACTTTTATTCCGGTGCTTTTTTCGCTGCTGAATTTACGCATAGAATTAATCGTGTTTATCCGGTTAATTCCCAAGGTTGCTAGATGTAGTAGTAGGCCGTGATTTTTTGCATAAAGTTCAGCATAGGCCGGCGCAGCGGCATCGCCAGCAATGCCAAGCAAGGAACGGAGCACATTGAGTGGATAGAAACGGGTTGGATCGAAACGTGAATATTCATTGAGGTAGGCTTGCAGGTGTTGCGAGCTAACACCGTGGTAACAATGACGCATTTTTCAAAGGGGTTCTTGTGCGACTTCTACGATGCGGACAAACAACATTGGTCAAAAGCACGTGGCTATATTAGTGATCAAAACGGATTTGCGTGCCGAGAAGGTTTGCATCTATACCATGCCGCTGGAACACCGAACCCCTGTTTCACAATCTGAAGCTGGTGGGGACATAAACAAACTTGTGGCAGCAGAAACGCAGTATGCTGGAGTATGGATACAGATTCGCTAATCAGCGTGGAAACTGTTTCAGTTATTGAGCAGTCTTTCCGATCACTGTTTTGTGACACCGTGGGTGCAACAAACAAGCTCTGACCGGCGGTCTCTTAGCACAGCGGTTATACGCATGGAATTTATCAGACTTGCAGACGATTCAACCAAAGTTCTTCTATTCACCTTGCCCAAACAACGCACAGCGCAGCGACTCAAGACTGCGGGTATAGCAGCACAACAACTGTAAGCAGTATAAATCCTTCGTTTCACCCCCAGTTGTGTCACCAAATGGTGACACAACTGGGGGTGACTGGATGTCTAAAGCTAAAAAGTATATTTACAACAGTGGAATAATCAACAAAGCCACGATGTTAATAATCTTGATCAGTGGGTTAATCGCTGGCCCAGCGGTGTCTTTATAAGGATCACCAACCGTGTCACCAGTTACCGATGCTTTGTGGGCATCACTACCTTTACCGCCATAGTGTCCATCTTCGATATATTTCTTTGCATTATCCCAAGCACCGCCACCGGTTGTCATGGAGATTGCCACAAACAGACCGGTTACGATAGAACCCATCAATACCCCGCCTAAAGCTTGTGGCCCTAGGATCACACCCACTAGGAGCGGAATCAGTACAGGCAATAATGAAGGAATCATCATTTCCTTGATAGCTGATTGGGTCAGCATATCCACTGCACGTGAATAATCCGGCTTGGCTGTGCCTTCCATGATGCCAGGAATTTCTTTGAACTGACGACGCACTTCAATAACTACTGAACTTGCTGCGCGTCCAACAGCTTCCATCGACATGGCACCAAATAAATAAGGAATCATGCCGCCGATAAACAGGCCAATAATAACCATGTGATTGGATAAATCAAAGGTTATTGAATGTCCAGCATGTTCCAATGCATGCGTATAGTCAGCAAATAATACCAAGGCGGCTAAACCAGCAGAACCAATTGCATAACCTTTGGTAACTGCTTTGGTCGTATTGCCAACTGCATCCAGTGGATCAGTAATGGCGCGAACTGAATCTGGCATTTCTGACATTTCGGCAATACCGCCAGCATTGTCAGTAATTGGACCATAGGCATCCAGCGCTACAATAATACCCGTCATGGATAACATCGCAGTTGCAGCGATAGCAATACCGTACAAGCCTGCTAGAGAATAGGCCAGCAAAATACTAATACAAACAGCCAATACAGGCGCAGCGGTTGAACGCATTGAAACACCCAAACCAGCAATAATATTAGTTGCATGCCCTGTAGTTGATGCTTCAGCAACATGCTGTACAGGTGGATAATCCGTTGAAGTGTAGTACTCAGTAATGACAACCATAAGCCCCGTAAGCACCAGCCCGATCGTTGCGGCCAGGAATATACGCATAACCAGCATGCCGCCAGCTACTTCAGTGCCATCAATATCAAGAGACATATCGCCCATAAACCAAACAGTCACAGGGAGATAAGCAAATAAAGCAATGCCCCCCGCTACTGCCAAACCACGATAGAGCGCATTCATAATCTTGCCGCCTTCGCGCATCTTGACGTAGTAGCAACCAATAATTGAAGCAATAATGGAAACGGCGCCTAACATTAATGGGTAAATCACTGCATCAATGGTATTTGCTGAAAACAGTAAGGCACCCAAAATCATGGTGGCGATGATTGTTACCGCATAGGTTTCAAACAAGTCAGCAGCCATACCTGCACAATCACCGACATTATCGCCCACATTATCGGCAATAACCGCTGGATTCCGTGGATCATCTTCTGGAATACCGGCTTCTACCTTTCCAACCAGATCAGCACCTACGTCAGCGCCTTTAGTGAAAATACCTCCACCCAAACGAGCAAAAATAGAGATCAGTGATCCGCCAAATGCAAAACCGATTAAAGGTTTAATCACATCGCTAATCGGTTGGCTGGGATCTGCGCCATCAAACAATGTGGCGCAATAACCGGCGACACCCAGTAAGCCTAAGCCTACTACTAACATTCCAGTGACAGCACCGCCGCGGAAGGCAATTGCAAGCGCCTCATTCAACCCGACAGTCGCAGCTTGTGCCGTACGTACGTTCGATTGAACTGAAACATTCATACCAAGAAAACCAGCGGCACCAGAGAGCACAGCACCCAAAGCAAAACCAATGGCTGTATCCCAACTAATCGCTATTGCAAGGGCAACAAATAAAACTGCACCAACGGCACCAATAGTCATGTATTGGCGCTTAAGATATGCAGATGCCCCTTCTTGGATGGCAGCAGCAATTTCCTGCATACGCTGATTACCAGTTGATTGAACATAAATGCCCCTAATCCAGATACCACTGAATATCAGGGCTATGATCGCGCTACCTATTGCGATAATAAAACCGTTAGCCATAAAGAACTCCAATTAAAGTCAGACCATCAAAATCGTATGTGGAATCTTGGCCTAATTTAATTCCACATTATTAGACACTTCACTTATTCAAAACCTAAATACAATCAGGGCGTATTTTATCTGTTCTTGCCCTCAGAATGTATCAAATATTAATGAAATTTAGATTGTTACGTGACTTGCGCATTATTGTTTGACTCTATTACAACACCCGAGCAGTTTCAATCCAAATTATTCCTTAAATTTTGAACTCTCCCAATTTCTTCTCAACCGCTATATTTTTTAACCGCACATAGTCAGGCAACCCATTCTTATAGGGCGGGTAGTCTTCACCTTCAATCAATGGCAATAAGTATTCGCGACATGACTGACTAATGCCAAATCCGTCTTCACTGATATAATCAGCCGGCATCATTTTCTCGACATTGGCCACATTAGCAAGCTTAGCCATACCCACCTTCCAGCTATAAGGTGTATTGGATTGACGGACTATCGTTGGCATGACTGAGTTATGTCCTGCAATAGCATATTCCACCGCCGCTTTACCCATTGCATAAGCTTGTTCCACATCGGTTTTAGACGCAATGTGGCGTGCAGCGCGCTGTAAATAATCTGCCACACCCCAATGATATTTTAATCCCAGACCATCTTTGATGATATTGGCTACTACCGGCGCAACACCGCCTAGTTGCGCATGACCAAAGGCATCCCGCAGTCCCTGGTCGGAAAGAAAATTACCATCCTCTCCCTTAACACCTTCAGATACGACAACCGAGCAATAGCCATATTCCTTAACATAGCGATCCACTTTGGCAAGAAACTTTTCTTTGTTGAATGTGATTTCTGGAAACAGGATGATGATTGGAATCTCGCAATCTGGACTCGAGGCCAATCCACCCGCTGCGGCAATCCATCCTGCGTGGCGGCCCATTACTTCCAGCACAAAAACTTTAGTTGATGTTTTGGACATGCTGGCTACATCGAAGCTCGCTTCGCGTGTGGATACCGCGATATATTTTGCGACAGAACCAAAACCAGGGCAACAATCTGTGATTGGCAAATCGTTATCAACCGTTTTTGGAACGTGAATCGCCTGAAGGGGATAGCCAAGCGTATCGGATAGTTGTGAAACCTTAAGACAGGTATCCGCAGAATCACCGCCGCCATTATAAAAGAAATAACCTATATTATGTGCTTTGAATACTTCGATCAGCCGCTCGTATTCACGTCGATTCTGCTCCAAACTCTTTAATTTGTAGCGGCAAGATCCAAAAGCACCTGATGGGGTATGACGTAGCGCAGCAATCGCTGCTGCTGAGTCAGCATTGGTATCAATCAGATCTTCGGTCAATGCACCGATAATCCCATTGCGACCAGCATAGACATTGCCAATTTTATCAGCGTGCTGACGCGCTGTTTCTAAAACACCCGCCGCAGAAGCGTTGATTACTGCCGTAACGCCACCGGATTGGGCATAAAATGCATTTTTAATTGCCATTTTTTTCTCCTGATTGATCAAATCGTAAGTAAACTATTTGTGTCCTACTCTTCTGTACGTACAAAAACCCAGGCACGACTCATCGCTCTCCTGAGTTTTCAATTCTGTTCTTTGAACCAAAGAATGCGGTTGGTTTATTTATTTATTTATTTATTTATTTATTTTAATGCTGCAAAAATCAGATCACGTATTTCTTCAACCGTACCTATGCCAGCTATTTTGATATAGTGCGGCGCACCTGTTTCGCCATTTGCCGACCACTTTGAATAATAGTCAATCAAAGGTTCAGTTTGCTCATGATAGACTTCTAGTCGTTTTCTGACCGTTTCTTCCTTGTCGTCATCGCGTTGTATGAGCGGCTCCCCTGTGACATCATCCTGGCCATGTGCTTTGGGTGGATTAAAATCCACATGATAAGTACGACCTGAAGCCTGATGGACTCTGCGGCCCGACATACGCTTCACAATTTCGGCGTCTGCAACATCAATCTCAACCACAAAATCAACCGGGACACCGGCCGCTTTCATGGCATCGGCTTGGGGGATCGTGCGTGGAAATCCGTCAAACAAAAAACCATTTACACAATCAGGTTGCGCGATACGCTCTTTGACTAAATTAATGATAATATCATCAGAAACCAATCCACCTGAATCCATTATTTTTTTTGCCATGACACCCAATTCAGTGCCTGCTTTAACAGCGCCACGCAACATATCACCTGTAGAAATTTGTGGAACACCAAAATGTTCCTTAATATAATTGGCCTGAGTGCCTTTCCCCGCACCAGGGCCACCTAATAAAATGACTCGGATAGCTATTCTCCCTTTGTTACCAATTAAAATTACTGAATGCAGTGACGTATTTATATCTGCCACTTCAAAGACATCATGCAATTATATCGTAGGCTGGCCAGATACTCGAGTTTTTTACTGCGGTAATTTTTGCGGAGCTGAACATCTTTGTAACAAGTTACGTTGAACCAGTGCAGCTTATGCGATAATTTGATTGACTCTTAACAGGAAAAATCATGGACGAAAATAGAAGTAAAGCGCTTGATGCTGCGCTAGCTCAAATCGAGAAGCAGTTTGGTAAAGGCTCAATCATGCGACTGGGCGCAAACGATGTCGCCTATGATATACAGGTTGTTTCTACCGGTTCGTTGGGACTTGATATTGCACTGGGCGTGGGGGGATTGCCACGCGGCCGGGTCATTGAAATTTATGGACCTGAATCCTCGGGTAAAACTACGCTGACATTGCAAGTCATTGCAGAAATGCAAAAAATTGGCGGTACCGCAGCGTTTATTGATGCAGAACATGCATTGGATCCACAATATGCGCAGAAAATTGGTGTCAATGTTAAAGAACTGTTGATTTCTCAGCCCGACAATGGAGAGCAAGCACTAGAAATAGCTGACATGCTGGTGCGTTCGGGGTCGGTTGATATTGTTGTAGTGGATTCAGTCGCAGCACTCACGCCACGTGCAGAAATAGAAGGCGACATGGGCGATCCTCAGATGGGATTGCAGGCACGATTAATGTCACAAGCGTTACGCAAACTGACCGCAAATATCAAACGCAGCAATACCATGGTTATTTTCATTAACCAAATTCGCATGAAAATCGGCGTCATGTTCGGCAATCCCGAAACAACGACGGGTGGCAATGCATTAAAATTTTATGCGTCAGTCCGCCTTGATATTCGCCGTACCGGATCGATCAAAAAAGGTGAAGAGGTCATTGGCAATGAAACGCGCGTAAAAGTAGTCAAAAATAAAGTAGCGCCGCCGTTCAAACAGGCCGATTTTGATATTCTGTATGGTGAAGGTATTTCCCGTGATAGTGAAATTATCGAATTAGGTGTATTGCATAAACTCATCGACAAAGCGGGTGCTTGGTATGCCTACAAAGGTGAAAAAATCGGCCAAGGTAAAGACAATGTGCGTGAGTATCTGAAGGATCATAAAGAGATAGCCCATGAAATTGAACAGAAGATTCGGTCGATTGTAGGCATTGTGGATCAGGCGAGACCTGTAAAAGAGAAAATCGAAAAAGAAAAAACAGATAAAGAGAAATAAACTGTGTGAATACTCGGTCTTCTCTAGAATTGCGTGCGTTACGTTATCTGGCACAACGAGAGCATTCTCGTTTAGAGCTCGAACAGAAACTTTCTTCTCACGCGCGATTTTCCACACCGGAAGCTATATCCAACGTATTAGATAAGCTGGAGCAAAACGGTTTGTTATCGGCTGAACGAGTGGTTGAACAAGTTATACGCACACGCAGATCGCGGTTTGGTAGCCAACGTATCATTTATGAGTTGAAAGAAAAAGGCATTGACGAGCAGTTAGTTGACAATATTTTGCCAACGCTTAAAGAAACTGAATTGGATGCAGCGTTTAAAATCTGGCAAAAGAAATTTGACCAATTACCCAATACAAGAGAAGAACGGGGTAAGCAAATGCGTTTCATGATGAGTAGAGGCTTCTCAATGGAAATAATACAACAAGTTTTATCGCAAGCTGAAGAGGAGAATTCATGAAAAAGCTGCTTGTGCAGATGACGCTCATACTGGCGATCGTATTGCTAGGTAATCATGCCAGTGCTGATGAAATAGTATCCATTAACGATATCAATACATCGCCAGTGAATTTTGACGGCAAAGAAGTTAAGCTGAAAGGCATTGCAAAAAACCCCACACGCCTGCCGCTGGTCAATCTGAAATCCTATGTGCTGGAAGATAAAAGCGGGGAAATTACAGTTCTGACAGAATTCAATTTACCCAAGATGAATGAAGAAATTACTATTCGGGTTAGAGTCCAAAGTCTGGCAATCGTCAAAGGCGAAGCGGTGGGCTTGACAGTAACCGAATTGAAACGATACGAGCAACAGCAAAGAATATGAAAAGCAGCGAAATACGACAAAAATTTCTCGAATTTTTTGAATCTCACGGCCACACCATCGTCGCATCCAGCACCTTAGTGCCGGGTAATGATCCGACTCTTTTGTTTACCAACGCGGGTATGGTGCAATTCAAAGATGTGTTCCTAGGTCAGGATAAACGGCCTTATGTCCGCGCAGTCAGTTCGCAACGCTGTGTCCGAGCGGGCGGAAAACATAACGACCTGGAAAATGTTGGCTATACCGCACGACATCATACATTCTTTGAAATGCTGGGCAATTTTAGTTTTGGCGACTATTTTAAGCGCAATGCCATTCATTTTGCCTGGGAATTTCTCACCGTTTCACTCAAAATCCCACGCGAAAAACTATGGGTAACCGTGTATGCAGAGGACGATGAAGCTGCAGATATTTGGTTGAATGAAATCGGTGTCGATCCGTCCCGAGTTGTGCGCATTGCTACCATGGATAATTTCTGGCAAATGGGCGATACCGGTCCCTGCGGTCCTTGCTCCGAGATTTTTTATGATCATGGCCCAGAGGTGAAAGGCGGACCGCCTGGTTCTGCCGATGCCGATGGTGATCGTTACATTGAAATCTGGAATCTGGTGTTTATGCAGTATAACCGTGACAGCGCGGGCACACTCCACCCGCTGCCCAAACCATCAGTGGATACCGGCATGGGTTTGGAACGAATTTCTGCAGTCATGCAGCAGGTTCACAGTAACTACGAAATTGATTTATTCCAAAGTTTAATTCAAGCTGCCGCGCGTGCTACCCACACGAAAGATCTTGCCGATAACTCATTAAAAGTCATTTCCGATCACATCCGCGCCTGTTCATTTCTGATTACTGATGGCGTCATTCCAGGCAGTGAAGGTCGTGGGTATGTATTAAGGCGCATCATCCGTCGCGCCATTCGCCATGGCTATCAATTGGGACAGAAACAGCCTTTCTTCTATGAACTGGTAGAAGATTTAAGTAAAGTCATGGGCCAAGCCTATCCGGAATTAGTTGCAGCAAAGGCACGTGTCGCAGCCGTATTACGACAAGAAGAAGAACGTTTTGCTGAAACATTGGAACACGGCATGCAAGTTTTGGAAGAAGCATTGAGCCGTAAAATAAAAATACTCGATGGCGAAACAGCATTCCGGCTCTACGATACGTTTGGTTTTCCGCTGGATTTGACTGCCGACATAGGCCGTGAGCGCGGCATTACCATCGATCATGCTGGATTTGAGCAGGCTATGGCGCGTCAGCGTGAACAGGCGCGTGCAGCTAACAAGTTCACCATGCAAGAGGGTATTGAATACAATGGCAGTCAAACCACTTTCTATGGCTATGATTCCCTGCAGCATGAAGGACAAGTTCTGGCCATTTATAAACAGGGCAGCGCGGTAGATTTTATCGAAGCTGGTGACGAGGCTTTAGTTGTTCTGGATCAGTCACCCTTTTACGCGGAATCCGGCGGACAAGTCGGCGATAGTGGCGAGTTACTGGCAGCCAATGGCACCTTTGCCGTAGCGGATACCCAGAAAATACAAGCCGGCGTGTTTGGTCACAAAGGCTTATTGCGCAGTGGACGGTTGGTGATCAAAGATAGTGTGCTGGCAAAGGTTAATCCGTTAACCCGCACCAGCACTGCCAACAATCATTCTGCCACGCATCTATTGCATGCTGCGCTACGCAAGGTGCTGGGCACTCATGTAACGCAGAAAGGCTCATTAGTGGATGCCAATCGTGCACGTTTCGACTTTTCCCATAATGCGCCTCTGACAGTAGATGAGTTACGCGAAACAGAGCGCCTGGTCAACGAACAGATCCGACACAACTGGGTCGTTGCATCTGAAACCATGAAATACGATGATGCGATCAAACGTGGTGCTATGGCGCTGTTTGGCGAGAAATATTCGGATGTCGTACGCGTCATTGGTATGGGTGAATTTTCTACGGAATTATGTGGCGGGACGCACGTAGCGCAAATCGGACAAATCGGTTTCTTTAAAATTGTAATAGAATCGGGTGTGGCCGCAGGCATCCGGCGTGTTGAAGCAGTCACCGGAAAAGCAGCCGTTGAATATGTGCAGCAACGCGAAGCACAATTGCTGGAAATCGCGCAAAGCTTAAAAACCAACCCTCAGGAAGTCACACAAAAAATCGCCCAAATCATCGACAATGTGCGGCAAACCGAAAAAGAACTGACGCGGTTAAAAACCAAACTTGCGAGCTCACAAGGCGATGATCTGGCTGTGCAAGCACAGGATATAAAAGGCATCAAAGTTTTGGCCGCCAATCTGGAGAATGCCGATGCTAAAACCTTGCGTGAAACGCTGGATCAGCTTAAAGATAAACTGAAAACCTGTGCCATCGTACTGAGTACCGCTGAAGACGGGAAAATAACGCTGATTGCTGGTGTGAGTGCTGACCTGACCGGGCAGATCAAAGCGGGCGAGCTGGTGAATTTTGTTGCACAACAAGTCGGTGGCAAAGGCGGTGGTCGGCCGGATATGGCGCAAGCTGGGGGTACACAACTGGATCAACTCCCTGCAGCGCTTGATAGCGTGATGAATTGGGTGAGAAAGAAATTAATAAAATAAATGCAACAGAGGTGTGTTGTTAAAATATGGAGTCCTTTTGATTAGGTAGCGAGTGGATTTGCATAGTATTGTTGTATGAATTCTGCTGGTGATAAATATCCCAATCTTTCTTGTTTTTCTGCCAGTTATGAAAGACTTCGATATATTCGGAAACTTTCTGTTTTGCTCTTTGATACTTAAAGCACTACTTCTGGGTGTTTTCAGCCACTTCTTTATCGTATTCCGTAAAAGACTTGTACTTCTTTGAGTATCATTGATCGACAGATGCTCACGGTAATAAATTTGAGGTCTATGTGACTTTGAGTGGATAAACTAGAGATCTCGATATAAACAGCGATGCGCTATTTGGTTCGGCATTGGGATTACAAGCGCCGTGGACACGGGCGCAAAGTTGCTTCACGCTTCTATTCGAAGCATTTGCCTTGGCATTGATTAAGCGTGAAATGCCCGTGACCCGCGTAGCTCAAATACTCGGCGTTCATCCACAGCGCATCTGGACAATCTTTAATCACTGGATTGGCACAGCAGGCGTCATTCATGACACCGAGGGCAAGGGCAAGGGCAAGGGCAAGCTATGTATGCAGAGCGTCGCCTGGCATTTGATAAAGAAAGGCGTGTCACCGGAGCAAATCGAACAACTCAGTATGGGCTTATCCCCTTGCATTGATTGCCGGAGCGAGCGAATCATTTCCCAAAGCATCAATCACTTTTGATCATTTTCATGTTGTCAAACTGCTCTTAGATGACATGAACAAGGTGCGTATTGATGAGCGCAAGGAGCATGCTGCGCTAAAGAATCACAAGTACACGTTTCTAAAAAATAAAGCGGCTCTGTCCGACAAGAAAAGACAGGTGCTTGAAGAAATGATTACGCTGTATCCCACACTGGGCGTAGCTTATCGATTGAAGTCGTTATTCAACGATTTATGGACGATGTCAGGCAAGCCTGCGGCGGATACCTTTCTGAACGACTGGTGCGCTCAGGTTTGGAAGGCAAAAATCTGAGCCTTTCAGAAGCTTACCAATACACTCAGTACACATCGGTCAGGGATTATTCACTTCGTCGAATCGAACATTTCCAACGCAATATTGGAGAGCATCAACAGCAAAACCCTACCGACCAAACGACGTCCTAGCGGTTTTAGAAACACCAAGAACTACATCAACATGATCTATTTCTTGTGCGGAAGATTGACTTTCTCTTACCCACGGTATTTCACATAGACCCATTAATTGTTATAATCCAAACTAGAATCTGCTGAGAAAGCAAGCTTGCTATGCAAAAAGATTTATCCAATGAATTAGTTAGGTTAAAAAAACTCTATGAATTGAGCATGACTATTTCGGGTGATTCCGTTGAAGTATTCAAGCATATTGCAAAAATTATTGGTGAGCTCTTCGAACTAAAAATTGTATGCCTTTCAAAAATAAACGGTGATCAGCTCGATCTTCTGGCGATCTACCATGAGGGCCAGATTTTCACCGATGGAGGTTCGTGCAATCTCGCCATTACACCGTGCGCAACAGTAGAAATGACCCAAGATGTGAGGATATACGATCACGTTAAAGAGCGGTTTCCCGATGCACTATTCCTTCAGCAACACAATGCCCATTCCTATTGCGGTTTTCCTTGCTTGGGGAACGATGGAAAAGTCAAAGCGGTAACTTGTCTCCTTGACGATAGACCCCGTGAGTACACTGAAGAGGATATAGAAATACTTAGAATATTTGGTCAGCGCATTGGTATGGAGATTGAACGTCAAGAGCATATTCAGTCGGTTAAAGCATCTCAGCAGCGGATTGAATTCCTTGCGCACCACGATATTCTGACCGAATTACCTAACCGTATTCTACTGATTGAGCGTTTTAAGTTAGCGATTGCATCGGTTAAGCGAGAAGACGTCTCGGTCGGTTTGATATCCCTCAATCTGGATCACTTTAAGGTAGTCAACGATTCTTTTGGCCACCACGCGGGAGATTTCCTGCTCAAAGCAGTCGTTGCCCGGCTTAAAACCTGTGTCCGCGATGTGGATACCATCAGTCGCCAGGGTGGTGATCAATTTATTATTCTCCTGCCGGACATTCACGAAGCGAAAGATGTGACTATTGTTGCTCAAAAGATTCTTGAAATACTTAATAAACCCTTTTTGATTGATGGCGATAGTGTCAAAATAACCGCAAGCTTAGGCATTGTACTATTTCCAAAAGACGGCAATGACCTTAGCCAGCTTCTGCAATATGCAGATACGGCGATGTATCATGCCAAAGATTCGGGTGGGAATGGTTACCAATTTTTTAATGAAGAGATGGCAGCCAGCTCTAAAGAACGATTACATATACTGAATCACATTCGCCAGGCCCTTGGATTCAATCAATTCAAACTTTATTACCAATCACAAGTTGATACGATAACTAGGAAAATCATCGCCTGTGAGGCTCTGATACGTTGGGAAACACCGGATGGTTTTATTCCTCCAGGAAAATTTATTCCTGTGGCTGAGAATTCTGGGATCATCCTTGAGGTCGACGCATGGGTTGTTAATGCAGCTTGTCATCAGGCTAAAATCTGGCAAGATGCGGGGACGCCCTTAGTGGTTGCCGTCAATATATCCGCATCGCAATTCAAGCGAGGAAATATTATCGAGCTAGTCTCAACAGCGCTTGAACGGCATCAATTAGATCCCAGTCTATTAGAAATTGAACTGACTGAGTCGATACTCATTCACGATACCGAGACCATGCGGAAAGTACTTTCTCGACTAAAACAATTGGGTATAAAATTTTCTATCGATGATTTCGGCACTGGCTATTCTAATTTATCCTATCTGCGTATGCTGCATTTAGATAAGATCAAAATTGATCAATCATTCATTACGCATATGGTTACCAATGAAAATGACAAAGTTATTGTGCGCTCGACGATTGATCTGGCGCATAACCTTGGCTTAAAAGTTATTGCGGAAGGAGTAGAAACAGCCGGTGCAGTTGAGTTGCTAGAAGAATTTGGTTGCGATCAATTGCAAGGCTACCACTTTGGAAAACCGATGCCATCCGAGTTGTTCATAAAATTTTATTAAGTAGTCGAAATAAAAACCTTCTCACTTTATTGGATTTGTAAGTACAGAGCTACCTTTGCTTACTTCTTGTTTTCCGGTTCAGATGATTTACCTAGGATTGTTTTTGGTAACTGATCAAAAAATTTGTGCAACCACAAAACATAAACTTGCGTTCATTTATCAGCTACACCTATAATCGCACCCTGGAAATCACGCCTTTTCAGCGAATGCAGCAAAAAGGTTTCACGTGAAACATCTCTGATAAAACCCTCTCGCATCACCAAGAAATTTAGTAACTCTAACAATCGCAGGCTTTGGCACTATGAGCAATCACACAGATTTTGAGATTATCGTTGTTGGTGGCGGTCATGCCGGAACTGAAGCGGCATTGGCGGCTGCACGCATGGGGCACAAAACATTGTTGCTGACGCACAATATCGAAACAATAGGCCAGATGTCGTGCAACCCATCTATCGGTGGCATAGGAAAAAGTCATCTGGTCAAGGAAATTGATGCTTTGGGTGGTGCGATGGGGATGGCCGCTGATGAAGCCGGAATTCAGTTCCGCATCCTCAATTCAAGCAAAGGTCCTGCCGTCAGGGCCACAAGAGCCCAAGCAGATCGAGTGCTTTACCGGCAAGCAATCCGTAAGCGTATCGAGAATCAATCTAATCTTCATGTCATGCAACAGGCGGTGGATGATCTGATTATTGAAAAAGATCAAGTGATTGGTGTTATCACACAACTTAATATCAGAATTTACGCACGCGCGGTGATATTGACCGTCGGCACATTCCTGGCGGGAATGGCACATATCGGCAAAACCAATTTCAAAGCAGGCCGAGCCGGTGATCCGCCTTCCGTGATGCTCGCGCAAAGACTGCGCGAAATGGAATTTCCAGCCGGACGATTGAAGACTGGCACACCGCCGCGCATCGACGGCCGCAGCATGGATTATACAAAACTTTTGGAGCAACCCGGTGATCAGCCGATACCGGTGTTCTCATTGATCGATTCCGGCATTAAGCATCCACCGCAGATATCGTGTTGGATTACCCATACCAATGCGATCACGCACGATATCATTCGCGGCGGTCTGGTGGATTCACCGATGTACACTGGAAAAATTGAAGGGATAGGACCCCGTTATTGCCCTTCAATCGAAGATAAAGTGGTGCGTTTTTCCGCCCGGGGATCGCACCAGATATTTCTCGAGCCGGAGGGTCTGGGTACCCATGAAATATACCCCAACGGCATATCAACCAGTCTGCCGTTTGAAGTACAGATTGAGCTGATTCATTCGATATCTGGGTTGGAAAATGCGCATATCACGCGGCCGGGCTATGCGATCGAATATGATTATTTTGATCCGCGCAATCTGAAGCGTTCGCTGGAGACAAAAACCATCGAGAACCTGTTCTTTGCCGGACAAATCAACGGCACAACCGGATACGAAGAAGCCGCTGCCCAAGGCTTATTGGCCGGCATTAATGCCGCACTGAAAATTCAGGGAAAAGAATCGTGGCTACCACAGCGCAATGAAGCCTACTTAGGCGTTCTGGTCGATGATCTAATAACTTCCGGCGTGACGGAGCCTTACCGGATGTTTACCAGCCGTGCGGAGTATCGTTTGCAACTCCGCGAAGACAATGCCGATTTGCGCTTGACTGGAATGGGCAGAAAGCTTGGCTTGATCGATGATCAGCGCTGGGCTGCCTTTACTGATAAGCAGGAAGCAATTGAGAAGGAGCAGCAAAGGCTTAATTCGGTACGTTTGCTGCCCGGCACGTTGCCGGATGATGAGGCCATGCGCGTTCTAGGAAAAGGAATAGAGCGGGAATATACGCTGATGGAACTGTTAAAACGCCCTGATGTGACCTATGCAACGTTGATGACGCTACCTGGCGCGGGCGAACCGGTAGACAATGTGCAAGTGGCTGAGCAAGTTGAAATACAGACTAAGTATCACGGTTATATCCAGCGGCAGCAGGAAGAAGTGTCGCGTCAGGCGCAATATGAGAATACTTTACTGCCAAAAGATATTGACTATAAGGCGGTTAATGGTCTTTCCAATGAAGTACAACAAAAATTGAATCAGCATAAGCCGGAAACCATGGGCCAGGCTTCGCGAATTTCCGGTGTGACACCGGCCGCGATCTCATTGTTACTGGTGCATTTAAAGCGTGGATTTGGAGACAAGAAGCAGAGCGCATGAGTTTGTTACAGCAAATTACGCAAAGTTTACGGGCGCTGGGTTATGATTTTGCAGCTCAGGAAAAGCTGCTTCCCGGACTGATCGAACGGTATTTATTGCTGATCGAGAAATGGAACAAAATACATAATTTAACCGCTATCCGGAATCTGCAAGACATGCTGTATCAGCATGTGATGGATAGCCTGGCTGTGTTGCCTCATATCAATGGCCCGCAAATCATTGATGTCGGCAGCGGTGCCGGTTTGCCGGGCATACCGATTGCACTGGCAAGACCGGATTGGCAGGTATCGTTGGTTGAAAGCAATCAAAAGAAAGCATCTTTTTTGCAGCAGGTTAAGATTGAATTGGCATTGCAGAATGTTGAAGTTATCGGGCAACGCATCGAAGCTATTCATTCGGATAAAAAAGTGAATACCATTATTACGCGTGCATTTTCCGAGCTGGGTGAATTTATTGATTTAACCCGGCAATTGGCTGCGGAAAAAAATGACAATTGCCGCTGGGTCGCGATGAAAGCAAATTGTGCAGACAGTGAACTGAAGCAAATCCACGCCCCTTTTCGTATTGAAAAAAGCGTATCGCTGGTTGTCCCGGGACTCAATGCAGACAGGCAATTGATTATCATTAGAAAAACAATAATTCCGGATTAGAACACTTGGCAGCTTTGATTCAACCTAATGAATGCAGGAGCTAAACCCGTGACGAAAATTCTCGCCATTACCAATCAAAAAGGTGGTGTAGGAAAAACCACGACCAGTGTTAATCTGGCCGCCAGCTTGGCTGCTTCGGGTAAACGTATTCTATTGGTTGATCTCGATCCGCAAGCCAACGCCACAATGGGCAGCGGCACCAACAAACAAACGGTGAAGATCACGGTTTATCATGTTTTGCTCGGTGATGCGGCGATACAAGCGGCACGCATTACCGGCACGCAAGGTAAATATGACTTGATTCCAGCCAACCGCGATTTGGCGGGCGCAGAAGTTGAAATGGTTGATTTGCCCCAGCGGGAAGCGCGGCTGAAAACGGCACTCGAAGCCATCGAACACGACTATGATTATATTCTGATCGATTGCCCTCCTGCTTTAAACTTGTTGACACTCAATGGCTTATGCGCGGCACAGGCGGTGATGATCCCGATGCAGTGCGAATATTATGCGCTGGAAGGACTCAGTGATTTGGTCAATACCATTAAGCGCGTGCGTAATAATTTTAACCCGACATTACAGATTGAAGGTCTCCTACGAACCATGTTTGATCCGCGCAATATATTGGCACAGCAGGTTTCTGACCAATTACAAAAACACTTTGGCGATAAAGTTTATCGTACCGTGATCCCGCGCAATATCCGCCTGGCCGAAGCGCCCGGTTTTGGCTTGCCCGTTTTGTATCACGATGCACAATCAAAAGGCGCCCTGGCTTATCTTGAACTTGCTAAAGAAATACTTGGCGCATGATTGCAAAATTAAGGAATCGGTAAAATGACAAAACAAAAAGGATTGGGAAGAGGTTTGGATGCCTTATTGTCGGGCAATGGAAATGCCGATTTTGCGGAAGAATCACTGCAAAGCCTTGAAATAGACAAGCTTCAGCCCGGTAAATACCAACCCAGAACCAATATGGATCAGGTGGCTTTGGCAGAGCTAGCTGAATCGATCAAAGCGCAAGGTGTCATGCAGCCGATTCTGGTGCGGCCCATCAATGCGGATCAATACGAAATTATCGCGGGCGAACGAAGATGGCGCGCAGCCCAGTTGGCTGGATTGACCGAAGTGCCGGCGCTGATACGAAAAGTTTCTGATGAATCCGCGCTCGCCATGTCATTGATTGAAAATATACAACGTGAAAATCTTAATCCATTGGAAGAAGCCATGGGCATTCAGCGTTTGATTAATGAATTTGGTATGACGCATCAAACCGCCGGTGAAGCACTAGGCAATTCACGCAGCACGATTTCCAACCTGTTGCGTTTGCTCAATTTGTCTGCACCGGTACAGGAATTGATGATGCAGGGTAAAATTGATATGGGACATGGACGTGCGTTATTGTCATTATCGCCTGTGCAACAAATTAAAATTGCCAATGTGATCGTGCAAAAACAGCTTTCCGTGCGCGAAACGGAAAAGATCGTCAATCAGATAGAACATCCTGCACTTAAACAGATAAAAAAACCCAATAGAGATCTGTTGCGATTACAGGAAGATGTTTCCGAGCGTCTTGGTGCGCAGGTGGCGATTAAGCCGAAGAAGAATGGTCAAGGCAATATTGTCATTCACTATACCAGCTTGGATCAATTGGATGATATTCTGAGTAAGTTATAAAATAGTCCATCAACATTAGTGTGAACAAGGAAAATTATGGATGCAAGATTGCTGGATATTTTGGTATGTCCCCTGTGTAAAGGGCCGCTGATCTACAAAAAAGATGACAAGGAACTGATCTGCAAGCCTGATCGGCTTGCATTTGCGATCAAAGACGGTATTCCAATCATGCTGGCAGAAGAAGCGCGCAGGATACCGGACGAAGTTGAAATTAAATAAATCCCAATTTTATAAAATACGATGAATTCTAGTATTCGGCTTGAGCCCCGTGTGGCGGCTATTTTAGGCGCATTGATTGCAGATTCTGCGGCATTGGGTTTGCATTGGCTTTATGATTCCGAGCGTATTGCACAGATCGAAAAAATTAAAGGATTGGTTTTTTTGCAGCCCGATGCCAATGATTTTGCCGGTACTAGCGGATATTTTGCGCATGGCAATAAATCAGCGGGTGATTCATCCGGGTATGGTGAGATATGCCTGCTGATGTTGCGACATTTTGCGCAGCATGGCCAATTTGATCGCGTTGCGTACCAGACGGAATACCGCAGTCATTTTGGTCCGGGCGGCGCTTATATCGGTTATGTCGATTCACCCACACGCCAAACCCTACAAACACTATTACCCCTTAAACCTGAAGAATTCCCGGAAAATTCCGGCGCTGATGACGATCAGTTTGCCGCATTGGCAGCAATACCGGTGGTAGTAGCTACGCATACCGGGTCGCAAGCAGCGCTGAAAGCTAAAATTGAGCAGGTCGTGCGACTGACCAATCATAATGACACAGCGGTTGCAGCCGCGCAGTATGCGGGTTGCGTTTTGCTGGAAGTATTGAACGGCAAATCCATCACCCAAGCACTTACAGGCGTGCTACCGCACGCTGGAGAGAAATTGATACCCTTGCTTGAAGAAGCTTTGCAAACCCGCCAACTCGATAGTGTTGCAGTGGCAAAACGCTTTGGTTCAGCCTGTCACGTTCTGGAGGGGTTACCAGTGATTGCGCACATTGCTCAATATGCACCTGATTATCGTGCTGCCATCGAAGAAAATATCCGCATCGGCGGCGACAGCTGTGGCCGTGCCATCATGCTCGGCGCCATCATGGCGGCGTATACAGCGCAGCACAGTGAACAGCACTCCGTTATTCCGTTTGAGTGGGCTGCACGCTACCAAAAGCTATCCGTCGCGGCGCATGCTTGCGCGCAACTCTGAGAGTCAGTGGATAAATTCTCGGAGAATGGATATAATTTACTGAATAATTAGTCAGTCTTTAAAAGACGAACCAAAATTAACCAATCATTCTAACCATTCACGTCAACAAGATTACCTGCGTTGCAAAATCAAGAACTAAAGAATGCCTTAATTCCATGCCTGCTACATAAGCAGATCAGGTGAGATGACACTAAAAAACAAATAGCGCATCCGGCATGTTCGTCTATTGGCCTTTTCATTACTATAAATATTTATTAATTCTGGAGAAAAAATGAGTCACACGCTATACGAAACCACTATTCAGCGGGTACAACGCTGTGAATTAGCCGTTCCAGGTTCCAATCCGGGGATGTTTGAGAAAGCACTCAATAGCGGCGTAGACTTTGTTTTCCTCGATTTGGAAGATGCCGTAGCGCCCGATGACAAAGTACAAGCACGTAAGAATGTCATCCAGGCGCTCAACGATCTGGATTGGAAAGGTCATGGCATCACGGTTTCAGTGCGCATTAATGGCTTGGATACCCAGTATATGGTGCGGGATGTCGTTGATCTGGTGGAGCAGGCCGGGCATAAGATTGATACGCTGTTAATCCCTAAAGCCGGGGTTTATGCAGATATTTATATGGTTCAAGCCATGGTTACCCAGCTCGAAATGCAGCAAGGCCTGAAAAACAGAATCGGCCTGGAAGCATTGATCGAAACAGCGCTGGGGATGGCCAATGTGGAAGATATAGCGCGTAATGGCACGTTAGGACGGCTGGAAGCATTGCACTTTGGCGTGGCCGATTATGCCGCCAGTAACCGGGCCAGAACCACCAATATCGGCGGTCTGAATCCGGATTATCCTGGCGATCAATGGCATTTTGCCATCAGTCGCATGATCGTGGCGTGCCGTGCCTATGGCTTACGTCCTATCGATGGTCCTTTTGGCGATATCAAGGATCCGGATGGCTACGTATTGGCTGCCAAGCGTGCGGCCGCATTGGGCTGTGAAGGAAAGTGGGCGATTCATCCCACGCAGATCGAATTGGCGAATGACGTATTTACACCGCCAGCCCGAGAAATTGAAAAAGCAAAACGAATTCTGGCTGCACTCAAAGAAGCTGCAGCGCAAGGTAAGGGTGCTGCTGCGCTGGATGGTCGCTTAATCGACGCCGCCTCTGAAAGAATGGCCAATAATGTGGTGAAAGTCGCTGAAGCGATTGCAGCAAAAAATGGATAAGGCCGCACTGAGCGGCCTTAATCTTTATGGCTCGGTGTATTGAGACAATATAAAATTATCGAATTGAATTTAATGCGATTATTGAGGAAATTGAAGTGAATATTCACGAATATCAAGCAAAGGAAATTTTGGCTGAATACGGCGTCAAAATTGCTGAAGGCGGTTTAGCCTATAGCGTAGTGGAAGCCGTACAACGCGCCAGAGAAATTGATGGCGACGTATGGGTTGTCAAAGCACAGATTCATTCCGGAGCGCGCGGTAAAGCGGGCGGAATCAAGGTTTGCAGAACACATGCTGAAGTGGAACAAGCTGCCGAAGCATTGCTGGGAAAGAATCTGGTGACACATCAAACCGGACCTGCCGGAAAAATCTGTTCCAGGCTATA
Source organism: Nitrosomonas sp. (assembly GCF_019752415.1). Lineage (GTDB taxonomy): Bacteria > Pseudomonadota > Gammaproteobacteria > Burkholderiales > Nitrosomonadaceae > Nitrosomonas. The sequence continues at coordinate 61,001 of NZ_JAIEME010000010.1, read as the reverse complement.
TATTGAAGCAGGAACCAGTATCGCCAAAGAAATGTATCTGTCATTCATGATTGATCGCAGCAGCGAGCGCGTCATCATGGTCGGTTCAGCGCAAGGCGGCATGGAAATTGAGAAACTGGCTGAAACCAATCCGGAAGCGATCCTCAAGATTTATATCGAACCGGCAGTCGGGTTGCAGGATTTCCAGGCGAGAAAAATGGCTTTTGCCTTGAATATCGACAGTGCGCAACTGAATCACGCGGTTAAAACGATCAAAGGCTGCTACCGCGCCTTGCGCGATCTGGATGCCAACGTTCTGGAAATCAATCCATTGGTGTTGACCACCAACAACGAAATCGTTGCACTCGATGCAAAAATGGCTTTTGACGAGAACGCATTGTTCCGCCGCCACAAGATTGCAGAGTTGCGTGACAACACGCAAGTAGACAATCGTGAAGTCGCTGCCGCGGAAGCAGGCTTGAGCTATGTCGGCCTGGATGGGGATATCGGCTGTATGATTAATGGCGCAGGTCTGGCGATGGCGACCATGGATATGATTAAACTGGCTGGCGGCGAGCCTGCCAACTTTCTTGACGTCGGTGGTGGCGCGTCAGCCGAGCGTACAGAAAAAGCTTTTCGTTTGGTGTTGGCAGATGCCGGTGTTAAAGCGATGCTGGTGAACATTTTTGCCGGTATCAACCGCTGTGATTGGATCGCAGAAGGGGTTGTACATGCGGTCAAAAACATCGATATGAAAATACCGTTGGTGGTTCGTCTGTCGGGAACCAATGTAGAAGAAGGCCGCCGCATTATTGCGGATAGCGGCTTGCCGATTATCACAGCCGATACGTTAGCAGATGCCGCGGAGAAAGTCGTACGCGCACGTAACGAAGTCGTCGCAAAAAAAGCCTAGGAGTATAAAATGGCGATTTTAATCAACGAAAATACACGAATTATTGTTCAAGGTTTTACCGGAAAAATCGGCACCTTCCATGCACAGGAAATGATTGACTATGGTTCCAATGTGGTGGGTGGCGTCACTCCTGGTAAAGGTGGACAAACCCACCTGGGATTGCCGGTATTCAATACGGTCAAAGAAGCAGTCGATCAAGTCGGTGCAGAAGCCAGCATTGTTTTTGTGCCGCCCGCATTTGCTGCAGATTCCATCATGGAAGCCGCCGATGCCGGTATCAAATATTGCGTATCCATCACCGATGGCATTCCGACGCAAGACATGATGACGGTGAAGAATTTCCTGCGTCGTTTCCCCAAGGAAGAACGCATGCTGCTGGCAGGTCCGAATTGTGCCGGCACCATCAGCCCAGGCCGTGCCATGCTGGGAATCATGCCCGGGCATATTTATATCCGTGGAAATGTCGGTGTGGTTGGCCGTTCCGGCACACTGGGGTATGAAGCCGCCGATCAAATGCGCTTGCTGGGAATCGGGATTTCAACCTCTGTGGGCATTGGCGGCGATCCAATCACCGGTAGCTCACACCGTGACATTCTGGAAAGATTGGAGCAGGACCCTGAAACCAAGGTAGCGCTGATGATCGGCGAAATCGGCGGTCCGCAGGAAGTGGAAGCCGGTAGGTTCGCCAAAGAAAATATGACCAAGCCGTTGGTGGCTTATATCGCCGGCCTGACTGCTCCGGAAGGACGGCGCATGGGACATGCCGGTGCCATCATTTCTTCCGTGGGGGAAAGTGCGGCTGAAAAGGTTGCGATATTGAAAGAACTCGGCGTCACTATTTGCCCGACACCGTCGTTGATGGGTCAGACAGTGGCGGAAGTATTGGCTAAGATGTAATCATTTTGTAGTTAAAATAAAAACCCGGGAGCTGGTGTTTCCGGGTTTTTTCTTGCTCAATCGGTATCTGTGGTAAAAAGCATTTGTAGTACAATTCGCACTAAAAAATCGCTCAAAACATCTTTAACTCTGTACCCACGGCAGTCCGTCCGCCTTCCAGCCGGAAATTTTACCCCGCTGGCCGTTTTCATCTTTATCTCCCTCAAAGCCTTCTAAAATATTGTAACAATCAGTAAAACCGGTCTGACTGGCCATTATAGCGGCTTGGTTCGAGCGTGATCCGCTGCGACAGATGAACAACACAGGTAGTTTTTTATCGACCTGCCCCGCCACTTGATCGAGGAAACCGGGATTGGGTTGCATACCGGGATATGAACGCAACTCGATTTCCGTTGCACCGGGAATGCGCCCGACCCAATCCAGTTCAGCACGGGATCGTACATCTACTAATTGCGCCTGGGCAGATTCTTGTAAGACGCGATACGCTTCAATGGGAAGCAATGCACCCTTGTAGGGAAGCTCCATTTCTTCGGCGCGTTGTTGCGCCTTTTCCAGTATAGCTGCGGTAGTTTCCATAAAATGATCCTGGTGATGTTAATAAAAATGATCTGTTGATTCCCTTTATAATAGGCGTAATGCCAACCTCGCACTTATTCTTTGTATTTCCCAATATTATAGCTGCTTCATGGAAAAAATTCGTTTATCTAAACTAATGTCTGAACAAGGCATATGCTCGCGCCGGGAAGCGGATCGCTATATCGAGCTGGGCTGGGTGTTTGTCGATGGCATACAGATTTCTGAGCTGGGAACAAAAATTTATCCCACGCAGAAAATCAAACTGAACAGAGCGGCACAATCGCAGCAGACCAGCTTGGTTACGCTAATACTCAACAAGCCCATCGGTTATGTTTCGGGACAGCCAGAACCGGGCTACCGCCCCGCAGTTGTGTTGATCAAACCGGAAAATCAGTTTATCAATCCGCAATCCACCAAGCGCTTTCAACCTGCGCATTTGAAAAATCTGGCGCCAGCCGGGCGGCTGGATATTGATTCCCAAGGCTTGCTGATCCTGACGCAGGATGGCCGTATTGCGAAACAATTGATCGGTGCGGACTCTGAAATTGAAAAAGAATATCTGGTGCGAGTCGAAGGCGCTTTGCCGAAAGATAAGCTGGCGTTGCTGAATCATGGGCTAAGTCTGGACGGCAAGGCGTTAAAACCGGCGCAAGTAAGCTGGCAAAATCAAAATCAATTGCGCTTTATCCTGCAGGAAGGCAAAAAACGCCAGATCCGCCGCATGTGCGAGCTGGTGAATCTAAAAGTAATCGGCTTGAAACGGGTGCGTATCGGCAACATTGGATTGCGGGATTTACCGGAAGGAAAGTGGCGTTATTTGCAAGATGGTGAGAATTTTTAGTATGGTATTTTAGCCTTTACCGTAATTTCTAACCCGGATATTGCATGAATTCGCACGATGATCACGCATGATATTGGTTTCACAAGGGATTTTTCGAAGAAACGGTGTAGTTATTTATACACCTGACTGAGACAAATCCCTTGTGGAATCAAGAGACAAGTGAGGGCGTGTGCAATTCATGCAATATCCGGGCTAAGAATCTCATTAATTTTTTTCTTGCGAGGATAGGCGATGGACGAATCAAAAATGATTTCCTCGGTAAAGCAGCAGTATGAGGCATTGCCGTACCCTCCCAGAAACCCGGAAGATGAGAAAGTCCGATTGTTGCGCACCGTGGGCGATACACTGAGTGAGTTGAATCATTGCTGTTTCAGGGGGCAACGAAATTTTAACCAGGATTTCCGTTGCCTGGTCGCCGGCGGCGGAACAGGAGACAGTGTCATTAACCTGGCTGAACAACTGCGCGAGACTTCGGCGGAAATCGTTTATCTGGATATGTCTGCGGCATCGCGCAGCATTGCCGAACAGCGTGCCGCAGCTCGCGGATTGAACAATATTACCTGGCTAACCGAATCCTTATTATCCATCCCGGAACTGGACATTGGACAGTTTGATTACATTAACTGCTCGGGAGTTTTGCATCATTTAGATGATCCTCTGGAAGGCGCGCGCTCGCTCGTAAGTGCGCTGAAGGACGATGGTGCTATTTATCTGATGTTGTATGCCGAGTACGGCAGGCACTCCATTTATTTACTGCAGACTTTATTTCGCGAAATGATTCCGCAACACGTGAGCATTCCGGAAAAAGTGATCCTAGCGCGCCGCATTATCGGCGCTTTGCCTATCGATCATGCCTTTATCAAAGATTTGGAAAAATGGGCGAATGAGATTACTGCCAGCGGATACGGAGATTCAGGCTTGTATGATTTGCTGCTGCATAGCGTTGACCGGTGTTATAACGTCAATGAAGTCTATGCACTTGCCGCAGCGGCAGAATTAAAGCTGGTGACCTTTCTTGGGCCAAATAAACGATTTTACGATCCGGCTCATCTGGTCGCCGATCAAAGTATTCGATCGTTATGGCGTGAAAAAAATATCCAAGAACAGCAATCCCTTGCAGAAAAACTGTTTTCCAATCATATCAAGCATCAGTTTTACCTTTCTCGACAAGCGTCTTGTACGGCTTCCATAGACGATGAAGACAATGCGATTATTCTTGAGCACGAGCTTGCGAATCAAAATATGGCCATCCATGACGCGATAAAACCAGAGGAAACGCTTAGCATTACTTTTACGATTAACAATGAAAAAACAGTTTTTCAGTTAATGGGCAATAAAATCAATAAAGCTTGCTTCCGCTATATGGATGGAAAAACGCCCATTAGCAGTATTATTCGCAAAGTAAAAATGAAATGCGGTGCCAGTGAGCAAAAAATCCGATTGGAATTGCGATCCATTTTTGAAGATCTTTATCCCATGGGCTGCATCTATCTTCAACGGCCATAAATCGTATGTTCTCCCATGTATCAGCGTTTGCACGTTGTCCTTAAAATCCCTTCGCACCAACTGTTGTATTATTACGAAGGCGAAGTCGACGTCGTCGTAGCGAAAACAACCGATGGGCGCATCCTCCGCTTTCCCGCAAATATCTTGCGTTCAGTGGTGCAAAGTCATGGCGTGTATGGCAAGTTTGAATTGGTTTTTGATGAAAACCATAAATTTGTATCCATCACCCGCATCAATGATAAACCCTAATCTACGCGGATTGGCTTTCATTGCCGGAAGACGTGCGTTAAACTCTCTATCTATCAATTTTTACCTATCAAACAAAGATTAAACCCATGGCCCAATATGTAATGTCTATGCTCCGCGTGAGCAAAATGGTTCCTCCCAAGCGTCAAATTATCAAAGATATTTCGCTCAGCTTTTTCCCCGGTGCAAAAATCGGTTTGCTCGGATTGAATGGCTCCGGTAAGTCCACCGTGCTGCGCATCATGGCTGGTGTGGATAAGGAATTTGACGGTGAGGTGCAGCGTCTGCCCAACATCCGCATCGGTTATCTCCCGCAAGAACCGCAACTGAATCCCGAGTCAACCGTGCGCCAGGAGGTGGAAGAATCCTTGGGCGAGGTGATGCAGGCACAGAAAAAACTGGACGAAGTGTACGCCGCTTACGCCGAAGAAGGTGCCGACTTTGACGCATTGGCGACCGAACAAGCGCGGCTGGAGGCCATTCTGGCAACTGCCGGCAGCGATACCTCAAACCAAATGGAAATAGCCGCCGATGCATTGCGTTTACCGCCGTGGGATGCGGTGATCAAAAATCTTTCCGGCGGTGAAAAACGCCGCGTTGCGCTGTGCAAGCTGTTACTGGAAAAACCGGATATGTTGTTACTGGACGAGCCGACCAACCATCTGGATGCCGAATCGGTGGAATGGCTGGAGCAATTCCTGGTGCGCTTCCCCGGTACCGTGGTGGCGGTGACCCACGACCGCTACTTCCTCGACAACGCGGCTGAATGGATACTGGAACTCGACCGCGGTCACGGCATCCCGTGGAAAGGAAATTATTCCAACTGGCTGGAGCAGAAAGAAGCCCGGCTGGAACAGGAAAACAAACAGATCGATGAACATATGAAATCGATGAAGAAAGAGCTGGAGTGGGTGCGGCAAAATCCGAAAGGACGCCAAGCGAAATCCAAAGCACGACTCGCCCGCTTTGAAGAACTCAACTCGCAGGAATATCAGAAACGCAATGAAACCCAGGAAATTTTCATCCCCGTCGGCGAGCGCCTGGGTAATGAAGTGATTGAGTTTAACGGTGTCTCGAAATCATTTGGCGACCGCTTGCTAATCGACAATCTCAGCTTCATCGTGCCGCCGGGTGCCATCGTCGGTATCATCGGCCCGAACGGCGCGGGTAAATCCACCCTGTTCAAACTGATTACCGGCAAGGAACAACCGGATTCCGGCGAAGTGAAAATCGGTCACACGGTCCAGATAGCGCACGTCGATCAAGCGCGCGACTCGCTGCAAAACGACAAGACCGTGTTCGATGCCATTTCCGGCGGCAATGACCTCCTGGTCGTAGGCAAATACACGACGCCAGCACGTGCTTACTTGGGACGATTTAACTTCAAAGGCGGCGATCAGCAAAAAATCATCGGTCAACTGTCCGGCGGCGAACGCGGCCGCTTGCACCTGGCGCAAACACTGATTTCCGGCGGCAACGTGCTGCTGCTGGACGAACCTTCCAACGACCTCGACGTGGAAACGCTCCGCGCACTGGAAGATGCGTTGCTGGAATTTGCCGGTTGCGTACTGGTCATCTCGCACGATCGCTGGTTCCTCGACCGCATCGCCACGCACATCCTCGCCGCGGAAGGCGAATCGCAATGGACCTTCTTCAACGGTAACTATCAAGAATACGAAGCCGACAAGAAAAAACGCCTGGGCGAAGAAGGCGCGAAACCGAAGCGGATACGGTATAAGCCGATTAGTAGGTAACGGGTATCAAATTGCTGAGTTCTTTTATCAAGGGAGGTGAACGATATGCTGGCAATAAAACAGGAGGTACTGAAAGTCATTAATCAGTTGCCTGAGGATGCTGACATGGATGAAATCATGTACCGGCTTTATGTACTGGATAAGATTAAAAAAGGTCAAGAAGCCGTCGCACAAGCTGAAACGCTGACAAGCGAACAACTTAAACGGGAAATTGATGCGTGGTAATCTGGGCGCAGCAGGCAGTCGATGAATTAAACGGGTTACCAAAAATGGGAAGAGTCGTTCCGGAGCTCAATGAAGAAGATGTGAGAGAGCTGTTCCTGTATTCCTATCGCATCATCTATGAGATAAAAGACGAAGTAATTTTTGTACTCGCTGTAGTGCACCAGAGAAGAAACCTGAAAGATGAAAATATTCCAAGAGAATCTTGATACACGATGACCAGGCAATCACTTGACACAATTTTTAAACAAGATTTCATCGAAGGAATAGCAGTTGCACCATGGCGTATTCGTTCAATGACTGTACTGCCCAATTATTGCCTTTCCGTGACTTGCAACGATGGCACCACCGGTACCGTTGATATGACGCAGTTAATCTCCGGTGAACAGGCGGGTATATTCGCCGCACTGAAAGATAAACAATTATTCACTCAGGTCCGAATAGAATTGGGCGCACTCACTTGGCCGAATGGCGCGGATCTTGATCCTGTGTGGATGCATGAGGAGATTGGAAAAAATAAAATTTGGTGTGCTTTGGCTTAGTTTATATACGGATTAAAAACTATATGAGTATAGCTGGGCCGTTTAATCCAAATTTAACAGGAAATCTCAGTGCTGAAGCCGCTATTGCAAAGTTTCGAGAATTACTTCATTGCGAAGCAAGGTATGCTGGCTTACGGCCTGATGCTGTAACTATTTCAGCAAACCTTAATGTCTCTGATGGTGGAATTGATGCCCAAGTAGAATCAGCTCATAGCTTGCCTCAAGATACTTTCTTGAAAGTAGGTAGAAATGGATTTCAGCTTAAAACCGGTACAACATTTAAGCCATGGCAGCGAAGCTCATTGGAAAAAGAATTGTTATCCAAATCAGGAGAATTGGTATCCGAGGTTAGGCGAACTCTTGAGCTTGACGGCCACTATTTATTGGTTTGTTTTGGCCTTGACCTGACACCTAAGCAAAGAAATGATAGCCAATCCTTAATTTCGGAACTTTTTGCGAAATCTGGGTTTTCCGATAAAAGCGCGCAAATTGAAATTTTCGGGCAATCCCAAATTGCATCGTATTTTGAACGCTACCCATCGTTACGTCTTTCCTTAGTGGGAGGCAGCGATGATGATTTCTTGTCAGTATCCGAGTGGTCGCAACATGCACATATGAGCAATCAAATTGCGCTTTCGGAAGATCAATCCCAGCTTATCAATTCGCTTCGAGAGAAATTGCAGGGAGAAACAAAGCATATACGGATATTGGGTGAGCCGGGAATTGGGAAAACTCGCCTAGTATTAGAAGCAGTGCGCTCGGAAGAAATCGCGCCCAGTGTTCTTTACGTTCAACATGGTTCCAAGTTTTCACAAACAAAATTGTTTCGCGAATTGTTGCGTGAAAACCCAAAATATCCGCTTATTTTGATTCTGGACGAGCTTTCTGAACAGGAAATGTCAGAAATATGGGGACATCTAAAGAATCGCTGCGGGTCATTGAAGTTAATCAGTCTTGATCACGAGCGCAATAGAAGTAGCGATTCGGAAATTGAATATGTTTCAGTCCCCCGTCTTCCCGATCCAGCAATTAAATTAATCCTTGAAAACTGCGTTGGAAAAAACAAGGATCTTGATCGTTGGGTGGCTATATGCGAAGGTTCACCTCGAGTTGCTCAGGCAGTTGGCGAGAATCTGGCAGCGAATCCAGATGATATTCTCAAACCTCCTGCAACTGTACCTATCTGGGATCGCTTTCTTTTTGGTTATGCGAAACAACAGAGCGATGAAGCTCGCCAAGTTGCATTGGTGATGAGGCACATCGCTTTGTTTTCCCGTTTTGGTTTTGAAGATCCGGTGGGTGCCGAGGCAAAGTATATTTCAGAACTTGTCGCACACTCTGATTCGGCAGTTAGTTGGTCCAGATTTCAGGAAATTGTTCAGTCATTACGCGAACGCCGAATTCTTCAAGGATCACGAACTTTATTCATAGTCCCCTGGGCACTGCACATCCACTTGTGGCGCGAATATTGGCACTGGTATGGACGTGGCTTTGATTTCGTCAATGCGTTTGAGAACATGCCGGAATCATTGCATGGCTGGTTTATGGATATGTTCCGTTACGCCCATGACACCTGTGCTGCACCAGTTGTTCGAGAAATTCTTCGTCGGAACGGTATTTATGCAAATCGTAACTTTCTCTGTTCGGACAAAGGCACATCTTTCCTTTCCACTCTTGCAGAAGCCGAATCAGAAGCGACTCTTGCGCTGATCGAGCACACTTTTGGCACATGGTCGCGGGAAGAACTTTATTCCTTTGAGCAAAATCGTCAAAGCTTCGTTTGGACGCTGGAGAAAATTGCCGTTTGGAAACCAACATTTGTTCGTGCGGCCAGAATACTCGCTCGGTTGGCGGTTGCAGAGAATGCGACGAACAGTAACAATTCAACAGGTACTTTATTGGCATTATTCCGGATCGGTCCAGAATGGGCAGCTACCGAAGCAAGCCCAACCGAGCGGCTGCCTGCCTTGAAAGAAATGCTTACTTCAGACGATGATGAATTAAAGCGTATTGGACTAAAAGTAGCGGAATCAGCGCTGCATACATCTGGAATGCATTTTCGGATGATTGGCCCTGAGCACCAAGGAATCAAGGAAAGAGCTGTTCTTTGGTGCCCCCAGACTAATGATGAATGGTGTAAAGAATTTCAGTGCTACTGGGATTGTTTGGTCAATGAGACACGAGATTGGAATGAAGCTTTGCGCAGAGAAGCAAATTCGGCAATCATCAAATCAGCGGGTGAGCAATTGAAAATTCCCTCTCATCGTGAGGCGGTTTTTTCCATACTTGAGCAAATTGCAAATGACTTGATTACTGATATTCAAAAGTTAAATTACTTTTTTATTGATAGGTTACGTCGGTATCGCGATGAAGAAGATTCATCAATGCATTTTCGCTTGCGACGTCTTGAAGGGCGTCTTACGAGGCGTAACTTGGCATCACGTTTCCAGCGCTATGTCCTGGATACAACGTGGGATGAATGGGAAGACTATCGCGTTGAAGATGAGCTTCGCAAGCACACTCGACCTAAAAAGCTTGTGCGAGCGTTGGCGGAACGTGTAGCTGGATACGATAATGCATTTGAATGCCTGTTACCGAAACTTGTAAGCAGCAGCGCGAGGACTGGGGCGTTGTTTACTTTTGGTCAAGCCTTGTGTAATGCGGACAAGGAGAACAAGCGCCTTATATCTTTACTTTCATTCAAAAGCGATTCCATAAATTCTCAGTGTGCTGGAGGCTATCTTGCTGGTCTTAAGGAACGAGATCCAAGTAAATGGAGCGAGGTTTTGCTTGGATTGCTGGTTAACGAAGAAACCGCCAATCGTGTTGCCAATCTTGTCTGGTATTCCGGTTTTGACAATCAGGTGTTAATCGCATGCATGAATGCATTTGAAATGGGATGGATAGGATCAAATATTTTTAGCAGCCTTTGTTATGGCATGAGCTGGCGGGCGGTATCCCAAAATGAATTGGTTCGTCTTTTTACCTTGCTTTCTAAACGTGAAGATCAAACTTCAGCTAATGTTCTAGTCGATCTTTTGGATCAGGTTCTGGAGAAAAATGCTTGGCCTGTGAATCCTGATTTTGTTTTTAAAGTGTCAACAGCACAGACTCACTTTGAAGAGCAATTGGATACCATGCATACTTACCATTGGCATAGTGTATGTAATAAGCTGATAGCTTATGATTCAACGAAAGCTCTGCCATTGCTTGATGTGCTTTTGCAACAAATGGGCAGCAACTACCGATTGAGCTATGACGGTTATGTGGAACCATTGGCCAAATCACTATGCCGTATGAGTCCGACAGAAGCGTGGGGGATTGTTGTTTCTCATCTGCTAAGTATTGCTCCAGAATGGCGGGTAGATATATTAAATTGGCTGAAAGGTGGATTCGGCAGTTTTGATGAAAAGAAAGTAATACCACCAATTGCCGAATTTCCACTCCAGTTAATTCTAAATTGGATCGAACAAGATCAGGAGGAACGAGCTTCTATGATTGCGCACTGTGCACCGAGCTCGCTGGATGACCAGTTTGGTGGTGCTTTAACAAGAGCATTACTTACGAATTACCGAAATCTTGATGGAGTTATAAGTGGGATCAGTTGTAATTTTCACTCCGGTTGCTGGAGTGGACCAAGGAGTCAGCATCTAAGAGCAAGGCGTGATCAGTTCCGTGGATGGTTGAGTAAAGGTTTCGATGTGCATGTGATGTCTTGGATTGAAGATGAAATTGTTGGCATGGATCGTGAAATCGAAACGGCAGACATCGCAGAAGAGAGGGAATCTTGGAATCGGCCTTAAGCGTGAAGGTGTATGGATTTAAGTGATGCATTGATTATGCATGATTAATCATACTGTGCTTTATTCTGTACTTATAAATGAGATCTCTATTGATGAAATATGAATATTCAGCCGTCCGCTCCGATTTAGTAGAAAATCGATAAGCCGCTAAAACCTTGTTTGCCGGGTTATTGTCCATGACGCTTTTCGTGCAAGCATGAAGAATCCTGCTTATTTCAATGAAAACTCCGCCCAACTGCCCCTCTTCTGATCGCTGTCTTCCGTTTCATCGATACCCACGACAAAAATTCGCTCGCTGGAAATTTCCCCTTTTTCAATCAGCCAATTGCGCGCGGCGCTGGCGCGGTTTTCTGCCAGTACTTGTAAGTCATTGTCAGTAATCACGGTATGCGCAAGTATGAGTTGTTCCATTTCAGCGGCGGGAAGGCTCTTAGCTAGGCCGATCGCATTCTTGGGTTTGTCAAAAGCTTCTTTTTTGTAGGCGATTTCAAGGTATTTACTATATTCTTCCGGGGTTAATGTCATATCCGTTATGGCGCCGCTGGCGATGCCTTTTTTGGCGTCATCGGCTAATTTCTGCGCTTTTACTTTGTTTTGCAGGATGGCAAGCTTCAGTCCTTCATAGTCTTCAGCCGGATCAACGTGACCGGAAATTTCCAATTGCAGTGATGGGCGATCTTTTAGAACCTCGGATAAGGTTTGCAGGCGTTGTAATGATTCCGCATCGATATCGGCAAAACCGGGAGTAAAGGAAATCTTGGATAATTCTTCGCCGCCTTCAAATACGGAACTCAGTAATGTAAAAGGTGAGGTGATCGCTTTGGTGATCAGATTAGTGAATGCGGTGAAAATGACATCCCCGAGGTTAAATTGGGGATCATTAATAGATCCTTTGAGCGGTAGATGGAGATTAATTTCACCGCGGCTGTTTTTAAGCAACGTAATCGCCAGGCTGAGCGGAAGAGACACGGCATCTTCACTGTCGACTTTATCGCCCAGGGTAAATTGATCCAGAAAGATTTTGTTGTCTGCTGTCAACGCACCATTCTCGATTTGGTAATTCACATCGGCTGACAATTTTCCTTTCTCAATCGCGTAACCAATGTATTTTCCAGAATAAGGGCTAAACGGCGGCAGATCGATATCTTTAACTTTTGCAACGATATCCAGCAGCAGTTCGGCACTGAACGGATCTATCGTTCCACTAATTTGCAGCGGCGCTGTTTTGCTGACCATGCCGTGTATGTCTATTTTTCCGGATTTTCCGGGATACAATGGACCAACCTGGCCCGAGAGCGCGGTCAGATTTGCGCGGTAATTCGGTTTAATAAACCGGTCATTGAAATTGATACTGCCATTTTGCAGAAAAATCTTATCGATATGAACGGGCGTCTCGCCTTTTGAAGCGGTTGAACTGTTACCGCTGGGTGCAACAGCGGCAACGGCAATACCAGGTTCCGCTGTTTTGCCGGATTGAATAATTTGCTTGAGATTGAGGCTGCCATCCGGAAGAATCGTCATGCGCGCAAAAAAATCACTCAAGTGTATTGTGCTGATATCCAGCAGCAACGGCTCATTGACAAAGTTTAGATGACTGATATCCAGCTTCTTCCAGCGCAGCAGATCATGAGCATTTTTACTATCAAAGATATTGAAGTTGGCGAGCTTCCCTTGCCCGTTTGCCTGAATTTTCAGCGGACTGCCACTGGCTTTGAGATTTCCGGTGAAGGAAATGTCGCCGCTGGTCAGAAGCGCCGTCAGCCTATCACCCAGCCAGCCTTGTAAAGACACCAGGTCAACCGCATCAAGGTTTAGCATTAAATCAGCCGAAAGCGGCGCCCAAGCCAGCGAGCCATTGGCTTTAAAGTTGCCATGTTGGTTTACCTGCGCCTGCAGCACCAGATTCAACGGATTGACGCCATTCAGGTCGATGCTTTCCAGGGTTAGATCCAGTGAATCGACAATCATCGGTGTAATTTTTGTCAGTGTGAGATCTTCATAGCGTAGCGTCGCAGCTTTGAGTTGAATGCTCTTGATCTGCGGCACCCAAGGTTTATTGTCTGCGCGTGCCGGCGCGGGCAATCCCGGCTCTTTTTCAGCCAGTTTAATCCCGGCATTGGCATGCCCCGGTTTTCTGGCAGGAATAGGAATGCGTGCTTGGCTTTGAATCTGAGACTCCGCCGGATTCTGAGCTTCCAGGGAATTAAACAATCGGGTTAAATCAATCGTGCCGCTGGCATCGCGGCGCAACGTGGTGCTCAAACGATCCAGCGTGATATTGCCTAATGCGATTCGCTGTGCCGCTGTATTGACCGTGATGGAATCGATAGCCAACTTTGCCAGCGCTAATGCCGGTTCGTTCTCGCCGTCACGGGTGATGGCGACTTGATCCATTGCCAGCTTGACCTGCGATGGTTTTTTACCGGTCAGATCGGTTTGCGCCAAATCGACTTTCAGTTTCTTAAGCTCGGCCTGATACGGTGCGGCGACTGCGCTATTTTTGATCGCCATTTGGCGGAATGTGGTGGCGCCGGTTAAGGTAATGTCAGGTGCTTTAGTGGATTCTTGAGCAAATGTAAGCAGCAGATCGCTGTCGAAATAACCTGAAAGCAGATGGATTCCCTTTGGCAGGTCCGCATATTGATCAAACTGAGTTAAATCAATATTACTGAGTTTAACAGCCAATGTTGCTTCCTGATTTGCCGCAAAAGGACGCAACTTGCCGTCGAGTGAAAAAGGCGCACCGTTAATCTTTGCGCTGAAGTGCGGCTCAATCCAGTCAGCCGTGGCGCTATTGATATTGGCGACAACCGGAATGCCAAGATTTATTTCTGAGATTGTATGCTCAGCATTTTTGTATCGATCAATAAATTCAAAGCGGCCACCCTCAATGCGAATATTGCTGATAGAGAATTGGTTACGCTGATCACTCGCAGCGCTTTCTTCATCCTCAGGTTGGCCGAATTTTTCCAGCAGATCGGAAATATTCAGTTGCTCCTTGCTTTCCCGGACCAGGCGCAATTGCGGATCTATCAAAGTGATTGCTGTTAGGACGGGCGCACGCTGCTTGAGTGACTCAATACTCAAATCGACAGTCAGCTTGTTAAAAGAAAAAAGCGCTGTCCGTGTTTCATTGGCGCCAGCTTTCTCGTCGATACGAAAACCCCGTACGATCAACTCGAGGGTACGCGGTTTTATTTCAATGGATGTAACGGTGACAGAGCGTTGCAGAGCCTCAGACAGACGAGTTTCGAGTTGAGATTTGGCATAACCCGGCAACCAAAATGTAATCAGCGCCCCCACTATGACGATTAGGGCCGCAATCACGCCGAGACTGATAATCAGACGCTTGTATCGAATAAAACGTGGCTGTATGGTCGGAGTCATAGCGGTCCCTGTCAATTTCTACAGCGGGTTAGCGAAGTGCTCAATACATTTTAAATGATGGTACGTTGTTTATTGCAGAAAATTAAGAACCAAAAAACAAATTGAGCTATTCAGAAGCAGCAGCGTAATCAACCGAATAGCTCAATGGATAAAATTCACCTAAAAAACCTGGTAAATGATAGATTTAATAGTGTGAACTCTCTTTCAGGCCGATTAATTCAACATCAAAAATCAAGGTTGCATCCGGAGGAATAATATTGCCCGCACCGCGTGCGCCATAAGCCATGGATGGCGGAATAATCAACGTGCGTTGGCCGCCCACCTTCATCCCGACGACGCCTTTATCCCAGCCTTTAATCACACGTCCTGCGCCGAGCATGAATGAAAAATGCTCTTTACGGTCATAGGAGCTGTCAAACTTTGGACCTTTTTTGTCCGGAGCGCTTTCATCATAAAGCCAGCCGGTATAATGAACATTGACAGTTTTTCCAATTTCCGCTTCCTCTCCGGCACCGACTTTGACATCGATTTTCTTAAACGCTGATTCATCAGCAGCGGCATGTTCTTTATAAGAGAAGGCTGTCTGCGGCAGTAGTGCCAACGCCAGCAGGATGATACTTAAATTAAACAGTGTTTTCATTTTATGCATGGTTTCCTCAAGAAAAAAGTTAAATCCGGTTAATCCTAACAATTAACTCTCAGGTATTATAACTGGTAACATCCGTTCTTTATCAGCGGCGGTGTTCGAATTGATCGTTTTTACATCAATTTGGTCATAAGGACTTAAATAGCCTAATTCTTTTAATTTTACACTGCGAATTCCGAATCCATCAAAGCTATGCATACATCTGAACAACGTGAAACAAATCAGAATGAGCAGCAGACAGTAGACCAGCAAATGGCTGATTTGTTATGCCTGCACGACTCACCGTTGGTCCGCGCCCTGTATCTGGGAGCCGGTTTTTTGGCATTGTTGCTGGGTGCGCTAGGCGCGTTTTTACCGGTATTACCTACGACGCCCTTTGTGCTTCTGGCCGCTGCTTGTTTTGCCCGCGGTTCTGAGTATTTTCATCGCAAATTACTGGAAAATCGAATCGCCGGTCCAATTATTCGAGAGTGGTATCTCTATCACAGCATTCCGTGTCGTGCCAAACGTTGGGCTTATTTATTGATGACATTGTCATTCGGCAGCTCTATTTTAATTGTGCCGGAGCTATGGCAAAAGATCATGCTGGTTATGATTGGCAGTATATTGGCCTTTTATATCTGGCGTGTTCCGGTACGAGAAACTCTCAATGAAAGCGCCTAATCCCGGAAGACTGGATTCAAGATTAGATTCTCACTAAAAATTACCTTGCCCTTACTTTTTCCTGCAGTTGCCGTTTCTATTGTTGCTCTGCATGAATTTTTAGTCTTCACAAGATCTGGCTGATACAAAGAATATAAGCGCCATCGTGATATGACTCGATCAACAATACAAATTAGCTCTTTTCGGGTTCAACAGATAAAGTCGAATGCGATTACATGTGCTCTAATGAAGAATGCTAAAATATTCCAATGAACGAAGAAGAAAAAACATCCGATTTTGACTTTGACGAATGGTCTAGAATGGCTCAGGAGGAACCCGAGAAATTTGAATCCATGCGTCAACAATTGATTGATGACTTGATAGCGCAATCACCTGAACATTTCAAACAGAGGATGATCGGCTTGCAGTGGCAAGTCGATCAAGTTCGCAAACAAGCCAGTAATCCAATGGCTGCCTGTCTACAGATTTCGCAGAAAATGTGGAACAATGTGGTTGGAGAAAATGGATTGCTCAATGCGCTCCAAGAGCCCAGAAAGATACTCAGCACCTTAGAAAAGGCGCCTGTCGGCAAGATTCTATCGTTTGAACGGCCTAAACCCGGTAAGTAAAGCCGGGGCTGAACCCTCTCCCTTTTAGCCAGCTGCACCTTGCAGCTTCTATCGCTATTGTAGTAGCCTGTAATTACTATAGGAAAATCCCATGCACACTACACGCCGCACCCATAATCTAGCCCTGCTAACGATAAGCTGCCTATTTCTTTTCAGTAACACCAAGGTAATCGCCGCGGATAGCGTCGAACAATTGAGTACCCTCAAAGAACAAAAATCCGTCGCAGTGACCATATACAACGATGACTTAGCATTGATCAAGGATTTACGGCAAGTTACTTTAGTCAGCGGTAATTTTAATTTGGCATGGCGCGATGTCAGTGCGCAAATGCGGCCAGAAACCGCGCTGCTGCGCAGTATCACCAATCCCGGCAGCATTGATGTATTGGAACAAAACTTTAACTTTGATTTGCTCACTCCACAAAGCTTATTGAACAAATACATTGGGCAAACGGTGTCGGTCGTTAAAAGCAATCCAGCGACTGGCGTTGAAAGCAAAGAAAACGCCATCGTACTCGCGGCCAGCAATGGCATGGTACTTAAAATGGCCGATCGCATCGAAACGGGCATTCCTGGTCGCATTATCTTTGATAATGTACCGAGCAATTTACGCGATCGTCCTACACTAGTAATTGGCGGGGACAATCGCGGAGCAGCTACACAAGATATAGCGCTGAGTTACTTAACGGGCGGCTTATCCTGGAAAGCGGATTATGTCGCAGAACTGAATGATAAAGATGATCAACTGGATTTATCCGGTTGGGTAACATTGACCAATACCAGCGGTACCAGCTATCCCAATGCAAAATTACAATTAGTCGCGGGTGATATTAATCGGGTGCAGCGAGAATTTGCCGCACCCAGGGCACTGAGAGCCAAGATAATGGCTGATGCCGCTGCGGCACCAATGCGTGAAGAAGCGCTGATGGAATATCATTTATATAGTCTGGATCGATTAACAACCATCGCCGAAAACCAAACCAAACAAGTCGCACTACTCAATGCTTCCGCTGTGCCTGCAAGTAAAGAGCTCGTTCTGGCCGGCAGCGATTACTATTATGCAGCCAGCTATGGTGATCTGGGACAAAAAATGAAAGTGGATGTATTCGTGCAGTTTGATAATAAAGAGTCGGCTCGATTAGGCATGCCGCTGCCGAAAGGCATCATACGTGTTTACAAGCTTGATAAAACCGGCAATGCGCAGTTTGTTGGTGAAGATCACATAGACCACACCGCTAAGAACGAGATCATACGCTTGAAACTAGGACAATCGTTTGATGTGACCGCGGATAAAAAACAAGTCGAGTTTAAACAGTTAAGTACCGGCGGTGCCAGTGGCATTAATCGCTTTGAAAGCGCCTATGAAATCACACTTAAAAATGCTAAAAAGGAACTGGCCACAGTTGTTGTGCAAGAACCTATCCCGGGTGATTGGAAAATGGTGGATGAGAGCCAACCGCACAGCAAACCCGCCAGCAACACAGCGATGTGGAAAGTGGCCGTACCTGCTGAAGGTTCTATCACACTCAAATATCGCGTGCAAGTGAAGTACTGAATGCATGCACACCCTTATTTTTCCTAAGTGAAATAGGTATCAATGCTTAATTCTCGCAGAACTATCTTTTATGGGAAAAATGGTTGGTAATCAGATCAGGTGTGCTTGCAAACTTAATATGAGATTTCTAGCCAATAAGATTTTATGACTGAACATATAAATCAACTTGAAGTATTTCCGTGGAATAAAAATTTTGAAACGGGGATAGAAATAATTGATGTGCAGCATCAGAAACTTATTTCTCTTTTGAATGAACTGGCAGGGGCCTTAGTACGCGGTAATCATTTAGAAATAAATTATTTTTTTGATGCATTGGCCAAATATGCTGAGTTTCATTTTGAAACTGAGGAAGCTATTTGGATAGAGTACTTCGGCGATGATTCCTGGCTATCATCTCATCAACTAACCCACTCATCGTTCTTACCCAAAGTGGTAGAAATTAAAGAGCAGGAAACTAACAAGCCGCAGAATGAGATTATTGAAAGTATTATTTTATTCCTCATTCGCTGGCTAGCCTTCCACATCTTGGATAATGACAAACGAATGGCTTTTGTCGTTCAAAATGTCAATAAAGGACTGTCTTTGGAAGAAGCAAAAATCGTTTCAGACAAGAAAATGAACGGTTCAATTAGAGTACTCATCGAGACTGTTATGATTATGTACGATAGCTTATCTTCAAGAACGCTGGTGCTAATGCGTGAAAACTATGAGCGCCAAAAGATCGAAGCTGAACTGCATAAAGCCAATAAGCAGCTGCGAAAGGTCAATTTAAAGTTAGAGGCGCTAGCCATGACCGATCAGCTCACTGGTTTATTTAATCGCCGCCATTTTAGGAATGTATTCGCCCGTGAAATTAAAAGGGCTCATCGGCACAACATTTATCTTGCTCTAATCATACTGGATATCGATTTCTTCAAAAGAATTAATGATAACTATGGCCACAGCAAAGGTGATCAAGTGTTGATCCAGATAAGCCGAAAATTAAAAAAACTTTGCCAGCGCCCTGACGATTATGCTTTTCGCCTTGGCGGGGAAGAATTCGGTGTAATAGCGGCTAACTTGGATCATCAAGGGACAGTGGAATTTGCAGAGATCATAAGAAAGGGTATAGAAGAGCTAAAAATTCTCAATGGTTACAGCGATGGTGCTAAACATTTGACAGTTTCTATCGGCACCGTGACTAAGACGCCCGATGAAATGGACACCATTGACAGTTATATGGCTATCGCTGATGCGCGCTTATACAAGGCAAAAGAACTGGGACGCAACCAAGCCGTTACCGGCGAGTAACTTTCTATCAGAAAAAACCAGGAAACCTGATCATTGATTGTATGCAGATTGAACAGTATTTTTATTCGCACCGATTACTTTGATTAGGATAATGCCTAACAACCCGCCTGCCGCATCAATGAAAAAATCGGTGATAAGCGGGGATCGTCCTTCAATATAGAGTTGTGCCATCTCAGTGCCGCCAGCCAGCATCAGAATAATAGCCGCCACCTGGATGGCGGAATCCTTTGTCATCATTAAACACAGGACCAGGCCAAACAAGAAAAAAAAGCAGAAATGCCAGACCTTGGATAAATCCCATGGAATGGCCGTTTTAAATGATTCGCTTTCTGCATCAATCTGAATTTTGATTTCGTCAGAAACCTGGTTTTTCAAATCACCCGGCAGCGATATCCCGGCGACAATGACAATGAAGGTAGTTAGCAACAATACACGGAAGAAGACCGTCTTCCCGCGGATGAATAGACATGAGCCAGCCAGCAGCAGGAAAAAAGTACCCCATGCAAAAAGAATAGTATCTCTTGCCCCGATATACGCCTGATTCACACGGACAGGATAGACCTGTAAATTTCTTATCTGAAATGATCCTGTCGATTGATTTAATTGTGCAAGCAATCGGATGTTTTTGGTTTCCGGGGAAATGGTAAAAGCTGTGCGATAATGTTTCCAATCAGTGGTTCCAGTCAGAGCGACAACCGTATTCGGCAGATCCCACCGGTCTTTTTCCCCGTCATTCTGTGCCAGAATAATTCTAGCCAAGTTCCAGGGTTTCTTGCCTGCCACTACATTCGTACATTTCACATCGGCGGATATGAGTAAGGTAGTGCCCGAATTAACCGGCGGAAGGTCTTTCCGAGTACTGACACCGGTTTTTGCATCATTGGCTGATAGGTTTAATCCATTTTCTGTGATATCGACCCGGTTGCTTTCTGCTTTTTTGAATTTCCAGTGGGTCATTAATAGCTCAGGTCCAGTCTGTTCGTACTGGTTAACCCATGTATGTGAAATTAGAGTTGCAGCGGCCAGAAGAAAGAAAAGAAAACAATTTGTTTTTATCAAAGGCATAGATAGATACCGGAAAAAAGCAGATTCAGCGCTGCTAAGAAGTTTTTAGAGCTAGGAAATATAAGCGCTGTTTTTCATCTAACCGGCACGCTGCAAAGATCAAACCTTCTTCAATTTGCTCTCATGGAGTTTTATGCCAGGAGTTTAGGTTATTTTTTGTTATTTCTGGCCCTGGAACTTCCTAGAAATATTGAACCATTAAGGTGATGTATCCAGCTGCAAAAATAACCAGCGCAATAATAACAAGCTTTTTCATCGAATTGACCCCTTTCAGTTAAATATCGAATAGTCACAGCGGACTGACACAATATAAGTAAAACGCATCCCATGCATTGCCGTCAAGTATTTTTCCGAAGCCTTATTTTTGGAATGGCTTTTCTGATCCAAACGCCGAGTGAATCATTTCATGCCATATTTTGCATTTAATTTCAAAAGATAATCGAGCATTGGCAGGGCTTGTGGAGGGCAGACGAGTGAATCTCAGCAAACCCAAGTTATTTTCTGATAAGACATAGCGTTTAAAACATGCTTCCGCTTTCCCGCCGTTAAAAAACACATGGGTAATTTCTCTATGTTCCGGGAAAAAAGATTGGAAGTCATTGATTGTTTGCGTATCGGCTTCAATACTAGAGTCCAAGCTCCCTATACGATGACAGGATCTGAGCACATCCCATAAAGCTATCTGCGATGATTTTAGTGCCGTAATTTTCTCTGCGTACGATACTTCCGGATTGAATTGCAGCAATTGCGCCATGATCGGCCAGAAGGCGTTGCGGGGATGCGCATAATATTGGTTTGCCGCTAATGAAGCCTGTCCCGGCATGCTGCCAAGGATCAGGATTTTCGCATGGTTGTCGACGATGGGTTGAAAACTATAGCAGTTCGACATGCTGCAGGTAGATTATTTGAGATGATCCACGTAGTAATGCCGAATAGCCTTGTATTGCTGATCCAGTTCGTAAACCAATGGCCGGCCGGTGGCCAATGATAATTTCATGACCTGTCCGGGGGTGAGGTGATCCAATAGCATCATTAACGTGCGCAGGGTATTTTTGTGGGAAACAATGAGTATTCGCCGCCCTTGTTGTATTTCCGGTTGGATGGTTTCCTGCCAGTAAGGCTGAAAGCGCGCAAGGGTTTGTTGCATGCTCTCCCCCAAAGGCAGCTCATCTGTATTAATACCGGTATAACCGGGTTGATTCCCGGGAAAACGCGGATCCTGGGAATCCAGATACGGAGGCGCCGCATCAAATTTAATTTGGCAGCCTAGGATGGGCCAGATACCAAATTTCTTGATGGCTTGCCAACGTTCCATCCCTTCCAGTGCCCCATAATGACGCTCGTTCAATCGCCAGCTTTCGTGAACCGGTATTTCGTTCAACTGCATCGAAGCCAAAACGATTTGTGATGTGGATTTGGCGCGCTGTAATGTGGAAGAAAAACACAGATCAAAAGTAAAACCTGCCTGCTTCAGTAAATAGGCGGCCTGTCCAGCTTCTCTTTCGCCCTTGGGACTCAAGGCAACATCACTCCAGCCGGTAAAAATCTTATCGCGATTCCAGACACTTTGCCCATGGCGCAGCAGGACAAGTTGCGTGATCTTTTTCTGTGTGTTTGCTGTTGAAGCAATAGCTCGAAGCATTACGGTTATTGGCGTTGGGTGGTATCCGATACGGATGATTCATGCCAGATGCGCCTGAGTGCATCCCATAAACCGCTGCGTATGGTTTTAATGTATTGCGAATTATCGGTCAAACCATTGACCAAGCGGCGTTGCGCTTTGCCCAGATTATGATAGGGCATACTCATGAATAGATGATGCGTGGCATGGTAACGCAATCCGACCGGTGCCCAGAGCGGCGTAATCAGAAAATTGCCGGGTATATTGATTGAATCCAGATACTGTTCAGCCAGTGTCATTTTGCGGTCGCCGGGATTACGATAGGCATGGGCAGCCAGCGTACGCAGTGAATTGAGGAAGTAAACGGTTACAGAAATCAGATACCAGAGTACCAACAGCGAATAAGGTAGTACATCCAGCACCACCAGCGTAATGATAGCCGCACCAAGCAGACAGGCCGCAATTTCCTGCTGGTGCCAGTTCAGATCATTGCGAATCGCGTCAGCAGCGCGCCGGTAATTAGGGTCAATCGTGAGTGACGAAGCGCGTTCCCAGACGATCTTGCGTAATGGTGGAATCAAGTAACACAAGGGCGTCAGCACTACGAATCGTGCTACCAGAAAGACCGGCAATAAAAAGGACAATAAGACATAAGCAACCATTTCCGTGGGTCTGCGTGTTGCGAAAGGAAGGTATTCGCCATCCGCGCTGGTGCCATAGACATCCGGCTTATGGTGATCATTATGCACACCGTCGTAGGTAAAAGATGGGATCAAGAATGGAATGCCACAGAGGATATTCCAGGCCAGGCGGAAGTTCCTGAATGAGCCTTTCTTTAAATGCGCCAGTTCGTGCACAAAAACAGCCGAGCGGTACAACGCCAGCACCGCCACCACAAATCCGCCCAGTTGCCAGAGAGAAAACGCGGGTGACAACAATGCGGTGAAAAAAGCGGCCCAGCCCAAGGTAATATGAAACAGAAAATCAGTCCAATAAATCCACGGAATCGGCGTCATCAGGTCGCGTACCAAATGATGGGCTTCGCGGAGCGGAAATTCTTTGATGTAAGGCGGTTTTTCTTCAGTCACTTGGCGGCTCGTATCGTTTCACTTAAGACCAGCAGGATTGAATGTAATTCATAATGCGCTGATTGATCGCCGCATCGGTTTTGTTGATTTGCCCCAAGTTCGGCATGGCCGGCCAACCTGCATCGATAAATTCCCTATCCGCAAACTGCCTGGGCTGGGCATAACGCGGAATAACGTGAAAATGCACATCCGGATCGACCATCATCAGCATCAGATAGTTGATTTTGTCATATTGAAACGCTTTAGTCAGCGCGGATTCAATATGCCCGGTGATGGTATGGAGTTCCGTAAAACTCGCTGGACTGAGTTGTGAAAAGGCTTCAGCAGGTTCATGCGCGGCTAAAACCAGCGCACCGAGCGTCGCCTGCGCCGGGCGTAGCATCACCGACCAGTATTGATATTGCCGGATAATCGTTTGCGGCGCGCCAAATTTGCGCATGGTGGCATTCAGGCTTGCGGATTCTGATGTCACGGGTTTATTCCTGATGGGTTTTCATCAAAAAGGATACCGGCTTTCGCCAAATCCTCTATGAAATCGATTTCACACCAGCGATAGCCCTTGACGGAACAGGAATTCACCAGATGCTGCTTGGCCAATGCATCAATAATCGACAAATACCATGATTTCAATTCTGCCGGATGGCGCAATGCCGATTCGACGGCTTGACTGAAGCGCTCTGGACCCTGTTCGCGAAAGTAAATCAGACCAATGGATTCTGCATTCACCTGATGCGGGGGAATTATTTTGCTGACCTGTTTCACCCACCCATCCGAATCCAATTGCACTTTCATATCGTCGGCATCGTAAGCGTTTTTATAATCCACGCTGAGTGTAATGGGCGCCAGTTTTGAATTCAAGACCTGCGCGATGAGCGCGGCTTCGATCACGGTATCCCCATTGAGTATCAGAAAATCGCCCGTCATCACACCACGCGCAATCCAGCAACTGGCGAGATTATCCGCCACTTCAAAAAACGGATTGAACAATATTTTAATCTTGGGGTGATTCGCATAACGCTGTTGTAACAGCGTTTCGATCATACCCACCTGAAAACCCGCGACAATCGTGATTTCTTCAATGCCCACCGCCAGCAACGCATCAATCTGCCACGCCAGCACAGGCTTATCGGCAACAAGCAACAGGCACTTGGGCGTGCTTTCGGTCAGCGGCAGCAACCGCCGCCCCTGCCCTGCGCTGAGGATGATGGCCTTGGTGTGTCTGTCCGGTCGTGTGATTGGATTATTCGTCATAGATGGATTGATTATAGGGCACTTTAGCTGGAAAGACTGCTGATCTGCCGCAATTCTTCAACAATGCGTTGGATTGCGCGCAGAAAATCCTCGACTTGCTCACGTGTGTTGCGGCTTCCCAAGCTGATGCGCACCGCACAGCGCGCGAGCATCGGATCAACCTGCATCGCGCTCAATACATGACTTTGCCCTGGATTGACGCTGGAACAGGCAGCCCCGGCGGCAACAGCAAAACCGGCTTTATCCAGCTTAACCACCAACGTGTCGCCTTCGATATCCGGCAACGCAAAATAACACGTGTTCGGGATGCGCGCAGCCCCGGCGCCAAAAATCACCGCGCCCATGGCAACCAGCCCTTTTTCCAGATCATCCCGCAGTTGAGAAATAGGCTGTGCGGTTTCTGCCAAGCGGGAACGGGCTAATTCGCAGGCAACACCAAAACCCACAATCGCGGGCACATTCTCAGTGCCGGAACGCAACCCGTTTTCATGCCCGCCGCCATAAATCAGCGGTTTTAATAACAACCGTTTGTCGACAATCAAAGCCGCCGCGCCTTTGGGGCCATAAATCTTGTGCGCGGACAACGTCATCGCATGCACTTTCAGCGCAGCAAAATCCACCGGGATTTTTCCCAATCCCTGAATCGCGTCGGTATGCACGGTAGCGCCCTGCACTCGCGCCAGCTCAGCAATACCCGCGACATCTTGAATGACACCGGTTTCATTATTCGCCAGCATCACAGAAACCAATCCCGGTTTGTGTTCACGCATGGCGCTGCCAGCAGCATCCCAGTCAACCTGCCCCGATGGATTCACTGCTAATTGATGCACACTCCACGCATCACAACTACGACGCGCCAGCGCTTGCGCCGGTTTCAACACACAAGGATGTTCAATCGCGCTAATGAAAAGATTCCCCGGTTTCAAACTATCCGCCGCACCGCGAATAAACAAGTTATTGGCTTCCGAACCGCCGCTAGTAAAAATCACCTGCACCGGCTGCACTCCCACCGCATCCGCTACCTGCTTACGCGCTTTATCAATCGCACGCCGGGCGGTAATGCCATAACCATGGCGGCTGGACGCATTGCCGAATTCCTGCTGGAAGTACGGCAGCATGGCATCCAGCACGGCATCATCGACGCAGGTGGTGGCGTTGTGGTCGAAATAGGTTGGTTTCATTAATTTTGAGAAATCAAACGAAAGAAGATCGAATGATAATACTTAATGAGAATTTTCATGTGGGTAAATGTTTAGGATCTTGGAGAAGTCTTGTAAAAACCTAAACTTAGAATCTCTAATTTTAAGATTACTAATCTAATCGTATAAACAGTATGTATTGACTTAATTTTTCGCGCCATAATTTTAGCTCAGCTTCTTAAAACTGGGAAAAACTATGCTTGTTCTTCCACAGAGCTAGTTACAATTGCATAAATTAACAACAAAAGTCACTTATCTAAAATTCTTGCCACTCCTGAGTTTACAATCCTGGAGCACGATGTTAACAAGATAGTAGAAATAGAATAGCGAATATAAGATTGGTTACTGTGTTACTAAACAATCCTGCATAACTTTTGATAAGAATCTTTAACCATGACTACACAAGAACTTGAATACGCGCACAAGATTGAGAGCATCTTATTACCCACCGCTAGTAAGTGTAAAAAAAGTTTCTACAGCGAAAACAATCATGCAAGATTTGTACATTACACATCGTCAGAATCTGCGCTAAAAATTATTAATACCAAGCGTTTATGGATGCGTAACACAATGTGCATGTCAGACTATCGAGAGGTAAATCATGGATTTGAGCTGCTGAATTCATTTTTTCGAGAAAAATTTAATCAAGATAAATTCTCAGAGGCGCTAGATTCTTGCTCACCAGGTATTGCCGAGAAGGTTTTTAAAGAATTTAGTCAATGGCGTCCTAATATTCGGCTGGAAACGTATATTGCATCGGTATCTGAACATGATGAAAAAGAAGATGAGCATGGTAGATTATCGATGTGGAGGGCATTTGGAGGAAACTCAACGCGCGTAGCCATTGTTTTTAGAGTCCCAAAGAATATGGATTTGCCTGATGACTTAGTAATTGGTTTTAATCCGGTGTCCTATCTTGAGAAAGATGATTTACATAGCGAAATTAATACCATTATTGAAAGAATCGAAGAGAATCAAATGTTCTTGAGATCGATTGATCCCGATGAACTAAGCGATCATATATTCACTATGCTCTTGGTTAATGTAATGTGTCTTAAACATCAAGGGTTTCAAGAGGAGCGCGAATGGAGGATTTTTTATTCCCCAAAACTATGGCCATCAACTCTTGTAGAACAAGAAATTGTAGTAATTGGTAGTGTTCCACAAATCGTTCACAAACTGCCTTTAAATAAAAATGTGGTTGGTATCGAGGATATAGATTTCTGTAATATTTTCGATCGTCTTATTATCGGTCCCTCTGAGTATCCTTTAGTTCAGTTCAATGCATTTGTTCATGCTCTCAAAAAAATTGGAATTGATGATGCAGAGAATCGTGTTGTTGTCTCGGGTATTCCAATCCGAGCTTGATCTAAATAAGTTAGCAGCTTAGTAGGCCACCGGCAGCGGATCCAAACTACGCCATAAATACCACGTCGCGACCGAGCGCCAGGGCTGCCAAGGTTTAGCGAGTTCGAGCATAGTTTTTTTGTCTACCGATTGCTTGTCAAAATAGTGTTGACTGATCGCGCGTTGTAATCCGATATCGTCCAGCGGCAGGACATCCGGGCGCTGCAGGTGAAAAATCAGGAACATTTCCGCGGTCCAGCGCCCTATTCCTTTCACTTCGGTCAGTTGTTTGATGATGGTTTCGTCATCCCTATCAGTCCATGTAGTTTCATTCAAACTCCCTTCGGTGAAATGCCGCGACAAATCCTGCAGGTAGGTTATTTTTCGTGCGGATAATCCGCAGGTTCGCAATAAATCCTGTTCTGCTGTAGCAATCGTGTGCGGTGTCATGTCCGGAATGGTGCGGATTACTTTTTGCCAAACGCTTTCGGCAGCTTTGACGGAAATCTGCTGCCCGACGATGGAACGCGCCAGGGTGGTGAAAGCACAGCCCCGTGAAGTGAGCGTGGCGTCTTCAAATTGCCGGATTAACTGCTGCATGACTGTATCGCATGCAGCCAGTTCCTGTATCGCTTGTGTCCAGTATAACGGTGTCATAACTCTGCTGAAGTGGGATTGTTGAACGCGGAGAGTGTGCGATTTTTCCAGCGGTAAAACAAGCTTGTTCGGAGTCATTCTCAAAATAGAACTAACAATTCACATTGAGTATTTCTTCTATCTCTCTTATTTATTTGAACATTTTATTGCTTATTGGATTGCAATCGGCTTTGTCATTAAGTCTTTGTCATATAACTATAAACTTCCCAATTCTTGCTTGACTATCGTCTGTTTTTTGATTAAAGTGGGATCTGGTGGGAGAATGTGGGAAAATTTGGTGGGCCTCGATTAATTTTCCCTTAATAAAAGGAGACAGCATGTTCCGTGGCATCACGCAGCTCAGTCTGGATGCGAAAGGTAGGCTTGCGATACCCGCAAGATACCGTGGCGAACTGATGTCTTCCTGCACAGGACACTTGATAGTCACTGTTGATCCTTCAAAGTGTTTGTTGATTTATCCTCAGCCAGCCTGGGAACCGATAGAACAAAAACTCAATAATCTTTCCAGTTTTGAATCCAAAACCCGCAACTTGCAGAGGTTGCTGGTAGGTAATGCCTGTGATGTCGAGATGGATGCTGCCGGTCGTATTCTGGTGTCGCCACCGCTGCGTCAGTTTGCTGGTTTGTCCAAAGATGTGGTTTTGGTTGGTCAAGGCACAAAATTTGAATTGTGGGATGAAACGCAATGGAATTTACAGATAGAAAATGCACTGGCTTTCAAGGATGGCGATATGCCGCCTGAGCTGGATGGCTTTTCGCTGTGATAAAACGGTAAAACGGGCAGATGCATATTGCGGTGTTGTTGCAGGAAGCGGTTGATGCATTGGCGATAAAACCGGATGGTGTCTATGTGGATGCAACGTTTGGACGTGGCGGACATAGCCGCTTGATACTGTCGCGGCTGGGTGAGCATGGCCGGTTAATCGCCTTGGATAGAGATCCTGCTGCAGTTAAATCAGGTGAGGCGATTGCCGACAAGCGATTTTGTATCCGGCATAGCAGTTTTTCCGGAATACGGCAGATTTTGCAGGAAATGAGTATCACAAAAATTGATGGCGTGCTGTTGGATTTGGGGGTGTCCTCACCGCAGTTGGAAGAAATTTCGCGGGGATTCAGCTTTCGTTCTGCAGGTCCGCTGGATATGCGTATGGATACAAGTAGCGGGCAGACTGCGGCAGAGTGGCTGGCGGCGGTTACGGAAGATCAACTGGAATGGGTGATAAAAGAATATGGCGAAGAACGGTTTGCTAGGCAGATTGCAAGAGCGGTTATTATGGCAAGAACGCGGCAGCCTATTGTTACCACATTACAACTTGCCGAGATCATCGCAGCGGTCGTTCGCACGCGCCAGCGTCAACGGGAAAATTTCCGGCATCCGGCGACGCGTGCTTTTCAGGCGATACGGATTTATCTCAATCAGGAGCTTGAGGAGCTGTCGCTAGTTTTGCCGCAATGTGTTGAATTGTTGAATCCAGGGGGAAGGTTAGTGGTGATCAGTTTTCATTCTTTGGAAGATCGCATGGTCAAACAGTTTATGCGGACAGGTGCCAGTACTGACGAGCTTCCTCGCGGCGTGCCGTTACGAGAGAAGGAGCTGCAACGGTTCAGCAAACAGACGTTGCGCTTAATTGGCAAAGCAATTCATCCGGGCGAACTGGAAGTAGCAGAGAATGCGCGAGCAAGGAGTGCGGTGATGCGAGTGGCCGAAAGAATGACATTAAACGGATAATCGGATGTTCAAACTGAACATTTTCTTTATTTTTGTAGTGATTGCTTGCGCACTGGGCATAGTGACCTCGCAACATACAGCCCGCAAGCTTTTTATGGCACTGGAGAACGAAAAAGGAATAGAGCGAAAACTGGACGTGGAATGGGGAAGATTGCAACTGGAGCAAAGCACATTAATCATGCACGGACGCATCGAGCAGATTGCGAAAGAGAATCTGAATATGACAGTGCCCGCAACCTCCAGTATACAAATTGTTTCGATCAGCAATGCAGAGGAACGATTAACTCCGAAAGGCATTGAACCATGATAAAAATAAAACCCGAGATACCGCAAATCAAATTATCGGCATGGCGCTCATTCCTATTGCTCACTTTATTGGTGCTGGGTTTAGTCAGTTTGGCAGGGCGCGCAGCCTACTTGCAGGGAATGCACCATGATTTTTTGCAACAAAAAGGAGAATTGCGCTATAGCCGGGTTATAGAAATGAATGCAGACCGGGGAATGATCACAGACCGGAATGGACAAATCCTTGCGATCAGCTCACCGATCGCATCGGTATATGCCGATCCGAAAGTAGTAAAGATCACCCCCGAGCAGCTAAAACAATTAGCCGGTTTACTTGAAATTAGTGTGGCCGAGATAGATCACCGGATTAAAAGAGAAAACAGCCGATTTGTTTATCTAAAACGGCAAGTGGTTCCGGATGCCGCCGAGAAGATCATGAAGTTAAAGATTCCGGGTATTTTTTTAACCAGTGAATCCAAGCGATACTATCCTGAAAGTGAGTTTGCCGCGCATGTCCTGGGTTTTACTGATATTAACGATGAAGGTCAAGAAGGTGTCGAACGCGGTTGGCAGGAATCACTTGCCGGTGCTTTGGGTAGCCGTCGTGTTATCAAGGATAACAAAGGGCGAATCATCGAAGATATTGAAAATATCCGCCCGCCCAAACCGGGTCAAGATCTGGTTTTGTCAATCGATAGAAGAATTCAGTATCGCGCGCATGTCGAACTAAAAGACGCGGTAAATGCCAATAAAGCCAAGGCTGGCAGCGTTGTTGTACTGGATGCGCAGACGGGAGAAATTCTGGCGTTGACCAATTTACCGGCTTATAACCCAAACCGAAGATCAACGATCAATAATGAAAGACTTCGCAATCGTGCACTGATTGATACTTTCGAGCCTGGGTCCACGCTAAAACCATTTACTGTAGCAATCGCGATGGAAGTAGGAAAAGTGAATGCGGATACGGTCATGCAGACATCACCAGGAACGCTGCAAGTAGGCAGAAAAACCATCCGCGATGTCAATAATAAGGGAGAATTGACAGTTGCCGAGGTAATCCAACAGTCGAGTAATGTCGGGACAGCAAAAATAGCTTTGTCACTTGAGTCGCAAACGATGTGGGAGATGTTTAATCGCTCCGGGTTTGGCATGCTGACGAACTCAGGTTTTCCCGGAGAAGCCAGCGGAATACTGCGACCCTATAATAAATGGCGCACGATTGAACAAGCCACTATGTCATATGGACACGGCATTTCAACCAGTCTGATGCAATTAGCGCGCGCCTATACAATCTTTACCAGCGGCGGCGAATTAAAACCAATCTCATTGTTGAAGCAAACGATGCCCGTCATGGGGCAACGCGTGATCTCACGTCATACTGCATTGGCAATGAGCAATATGTTGGAGATGGCAACCAAGCCCGGCGGCACAGCACCATTGGCGCAAATTAGTGGCTACCGCGTCGCCGGTAAAACGGGAACGGCACATAAACTGATCGATGGTCAGTATGCCAATAAACGCTATATTTCAACTTTTGTGGGCTATGCGCCTGCATCAAATCCACGCTTAATCATCGCGGTGATGATTGATGAGCCCTCCGCAGGAAAATATTTTGGAGGTGCTGTGGCTGCGCCTGTCTTCAACAAGATAATGTCCGGCGCATTACGCATTATGAATATTCCACCCGATGCGCCCGCCAATAATGTGATTACCTTTACGGCAACACCCGAGATGGATGAAGAAGGATGAGTTTGATGACCGTCAAAAAGAAAGCATCAAAATTATTTGATAATCATCTTCTGGATGAGATCGGGGTTCCTATTGAGAATCTCGTCACGGATAGCCGCCTGGTAAAACGCGGAGATACGTTTCTAGCCTACGCGGGTGAAGTCACTGACGGGCGTAAATTTATCCCGCAAGCAATCGCAGCCGGGGCCAATGCCGTTCTCTGGGATCCACAAAATTTTTCATGGAATCCGGAATGGCATATTCCCGCGTTGGCGATCAATGAATTGCGAGCAAAAGCAGGACTGATAGCCAGTAGTGTTTATGGTAATCCCTCACAAAAATTATGGGTGGTCGGGATTACTGGAACCAACGGAAAAACATCCTGCAGTCACTGGTACGCACAAGCCATGACAAGTTTAGGCAAGAAAACGGCCGTACTGGGAACATTGGGAAATGGTTTTGGTAGCGAATTAGAGGCGAGTGAAAATACAACGTCTGAAGCCACGCTGTTGCAACGCTCGCTGGCAAAATTTCTCGAACGGGGTGCACAGAGTGTAGCAATGGAAGTATCTTCGCATGGCTTGGTGCAAGGGAGACTCAACGGAACAACGTTCTCTATTGCCGTGCTTACCAATTTATCGCGTGATCACCTGGATTATCATCAGGATATGGATACTTACGCAGCTGCTAAGGCGCGTTTGTTTTTTTGGCCGGAATTAAAGTATGCGGTCATCAATATGGATGATGTACTGGGTGTTGAGTTATCGCGACAGCTCGCTAATAAGTCTGTAATAACAATAGGTTATGGATTTCATTTTCCAGAAGAACGTTATTCTAATCAATTCAAAATGATCTATGGCTCAAATCTCAAAGTGGATATCGCGGGTATGGAGTTTGATATTGAGTTTGAGGATAATCACGAACATTTGAGAATTGGTTTGCTAGGTAAATTCAATGCATCAAACTTGCTGGCTGTCGTTGCAACTTTGTTGGCAAGTGGAATTCGTTTACCGGATGCAGTCCGTTCACTTCAAAGCGTACAACCTATTCCGGGCCGGATGGAGAAATATGAAGGGGTTGGTCAACCTATTATTATCGTGGATTACGCGCATACCCCGGATGCATTGGAGAAAGTGCTGTGCACACTGCGTGAGCTTTCACGCACCGCCAGTCAAAAGAAAGGAACAGCCGGGCAAAATGCGCGTTTGTTTTGTGTCGTAGGCTGCGGCGGTGATCGCGACAAAGGCAAGCGCGTAATGGTCGGTGAAGTGGCTACGCGCCTGGCGGATGAGGTCATTTTCACCAGTGACAATCCGCGTACGGAAAATCCCTTGAGCATTATTCAAGATATTGTTGCTGGAGCAAGCAAAAAGAGCTATCAAATAGAAGCCGACCGGGCGTTAGCAATTTATCAGGCCATCGATAATGCCCAACCCGGCGATATTGTTCTGATTGCAGGTAAAGGCCATGAAAAATTTCAGGAAATACAAGGACAGAAAATTCCTTTTAATGATATGAAGGTTGTGCAACAAGTGTTGAAGGATTTGGCGATGAAAGTGCGAGTGTGATCATGATGACGGTTAAGGAAGCTGCTGACGTATTGCACGCCGACTGGCGCGGAAAGGATGTGCTATTCACCGGAGTGAGCACAGATAGCCGCACGCTTAGGGAGAGTGACTTGTTCGTCGCTTTAACCGGAGAAAGATTTGATGGCAGCAAATTTGTTAGCAGCGCTAAGGAGAAAGGCGCCATTGCCGCGATGATCCAACAAGCGATTGACGACAATGACCTGCCCGCCGGATTACCCCTGATTCGTGTCAAAGATGCGCGATTGGGGTTGGGGCAATTGGCGGCGCACTGGAGAAGCCGTTTTGCGCTACCGGTAATTGGAATCACAGGCAGTAACGGCAAGACTACAGTCAAAGAAATGCTTGCAGCGATATTACGTCAGGCGACAGCTACTGGCAAAGCGGAAGTCAATGCGCAGACGGATTATGTATTGGCAACCGAAGGTAATCTCAATAATGACATTGGTGTGCCACAAATGCTATTGCGGCTGCGGCAGCAGCATCGTTATGCAGTGATTGAAATGGGCATGAATCATGTTGGGGAAATTGCCTATTTGACACAGCTGGTAAAACCTAGCATAGCACTGATTACCAATGCAGGCGCTGCGCATATTGAAGGATTAGGTTCGGTTGAAGCAGTAGCACGTGCCAAAGCTGAAATATTTACCGGGCTCGATCAGCAAGGAGCAATTGTTATTAATGCGGATGACAAGTATGCGACATTGTGGCGTGAATGTGCCGGTACACGTAAAATAGTCGATTTTGGTTTGCGGAAAAAAGCGCAGGTAAGCGCCGAGTATCAAATTGATTTACTGGTCAACAAAATCCGGCTGAAATTGCCGGATGGCGTCGTCGAATTAAAGTTACAGGCGCCAGGTGTGCATAACGTCTATAACGCACTTGCGGCAGCCGCCGCAGCGACCGCATTGGGCATCAGTAAAGAAATGATTGCAGCAGGATTGGAGCAATTTCGGAGTGTGCAAGGGCGGATGCAAAAAAAGCTGGGGTTACATCATGCACTATTAATCGACGATACATACAACGCAAATCCAGAGTCGGTGCGTGCTGCTCTGGCTGTTCTGGCTGCAGCTGTAGGGAAAAAAATACTGGTGCTCGGCGATATGGGCGAATTGGGCAAATCAGCCATTGATTTACATCGTACGATTGGAAGAGATGCGCGCAATGCAGGGCTTGATCAATTGCTGACTTTGGGTGAACTCAGCGCTTACGCAACAGAAGAATTTGGAAAAGGTGCGCAACATTTTAACACCATCGACGAATTGCTCAATGCAACCGAAAGTTTGCTTGCCGATGATGTCACCCTGTTGGTGAAAGGATCGCGCTTTATGCATATGGAACGAGTGGTCCGACAACTGGAACAACCCATGAGGATTCCATGCTGCTAACGCTTTCCCAATGGTTGGCTCAGGATATCCGTGCTTTTAATGTATTTAGTTATATTACCTTACGCACTATGCTGGCTGCTCTGACTGCATTGATTATTTCTTTCATCATCGGCCCGGTGATGATACGCAAGCTGACCGCCTACAAAATTGGCCAATCCGTACGTGATGATGGTCCGCAAACGCATCTTGTGAAAGTGGGTACACCGACGATGGGCGGTGCCTTGATAGTGATGTCAATTGTACTCACCACCTTATTGTGGGCTGACTTAAGCAATCAATACATCTGGGTAGTGTTGCTGACTACTCTGGGATTTGGTGCAATTGGTTGGGTAGACGATTATCGGAAAGTAGTCTACCGCAACCCAAAGGGGCTCTCTGCAGGTGTCAAATTCTTTTGGCAATCGCTGATTGCCATTATTGTTGCACTATATCTGGTTTCGATTGCAGAAGTGCCGGCACAAACGGACATGATCGTACCATTCTTCAAGGAAGTAGCGATTCCATTGGGAGTCACTGGCTTTGTGATATTGACCTATTTTGTTATTGTCGGCACCAGCAATGCAGTAAATCTTACCGATGGGTTGGATGGTTTAGCGATTATGCCGACTGTCATGATCAGCAGCGCACTGGCTGTTTTTGCCTATGTGGCAGGGCATGTCGTATTTGCAAAGTATCTGGGAATTCCCTATATCCCCAATGCAGGAGAATTATCCGTATTTTGTGGTGCCATGGCAGGCGCTGGGCTTGCCTTTCTGTGGTTTAACGCCTATCCCGCTGAAGTATTTATGGGTGATGTGGGTGCACTGGCTTTGGGTGCTGCATTGGGAATCGTCACCGTGATAGTCCGCCAGGAGATTGTGCTGGTAATTATGGGTGGTGTTTTTGTGGTGGAAGCGCTGTCTGTGATGTTGCAGGTAGCATCATTCAAATTACTGGGCAAACGTGTTTTTCGCATGGCGCCACTGCATCATCATTTTGAATTAAAAGGCTGGAAAGAAAATCAGGTGGTGGTCAGATTCTGGATTATTACCATCATCCTGGTGTTAATTGGATTATCAACATTAAAATTAAGATGATTTTGCAAGATAAAACAGTACTAGTGTTAGGAATGGGCGAAACGGGCCTGTCCATGGTGAAATGGCTAGTGCGCCAGGGTGCAACCGTACGTGCAGCAGATAGCCGGCTGGAACCGCCGCACTGGAAAGAAATCATGGAAACACATCCAGCTATAAAGGTGTACAAAGGAAAATTTGAAGACAAAGTTTTTGATGACATCGAAATGATTGCAATGAGTCCAGGTGTCCCGTTGGCGGATCCTTTTGTGCAACAAGCCATACAGCGTGGAATACCAGTGATCGGTGACATGGTTCTTTTTACCTGGGCGCTTGAGCAAAGCGGTATGCCAAAGCCTAAGGTTATCGCTATTACGGGATCGAATGGCAAGACAACAGTAACCGCAATGGTTGGCGCTATGTTGAAGAAATCAGGCTGGAACGTTGAAGTGGCGGGCAATATTGGCCCCGCCGTTTTAAATGCACTCATGCAGCAAATAGATGCGGGTAATTGGCCACAAGCCTGGGTTCTGGAAACATCCAGCTTTCAATTGGAAACGACCCATAATCTGAACGCAGATGTAGCTACAGTACTCAATTTGAGTGAAGATCATTTAGATCGCTATACCAGTATGCAAGATTATGTAGCGGCAAAAGCAAGAGTTTTTTTACATGAAAAGAGTAATGAAGGTATACAGATACTAAACCGGAATGATCCGGGTGTCTGTGCCATGGCATTGGCGAGCAGGAAGCAAATCACTTTTGGTTTGGATGAGTCCCCTACGCAAAAAGATTTTGGCATCATGCACGATGGGGATGATTTGTGGCTGATGGAAGGGGATTTACAATTAATGAAAACCTCCGAGCTGGTTGTCAATGGGTTGCATAATGCTATCAATGCACTAGCAGCATTGGCCATGTGTCGCGCATTAGGCACATCCATGGAGCCGCTGTTGTCAGCGCTACGGGAATTTCGTGGTTTACCGCACCGGATGGAAAAGGTTGCTGCGTTTAACGGCGTTACTTTCTATGATGATTCGAAAAGTACGAATGTCGGTGCAACGGTGGCAGCACTTAACGGCATGAAGCAGAATGTCATATTGATTGCCGGCGGTGATGGAAAGGGACAAGATTTCTCACTTATGAAACAGGCGGTTGCCAATAATGCCCGGGCAGTGGTGCTAATTGGTCGTGATGCGGGAATCATTGCTGACGAATTGAAAGATTGCGGTGTGCCTTTGCATTTTGTAGTAACGATGGAAGAAGCTATGCAAAAAAGCTTTTTGCTTGCGCAAGCGGGAGATGTGGTATTGCTATCCCCCGCTTGCGCCAGCTTCGATATGTTTAGAAATCATATACACCGCGCAGAAGTATTTGTTGCAGCCGTCAGAGATATTGAAAACAAATTCTTTAGTTTTGGACAGAAAAAACATTAACTGATGATCTATCAAGCAAACAATCAGAAGCAAA
The DNA here is from genome assembly GCF_019752415.1 of Nitrosomonas sp. Taxonomy (GTDB): domain Bacteria; phylum Pseudomonadota; class Gammaproteobacteria; order Burkholderiales; family Nitrosomonadaceae; genus Nitrosomonas. Next base: position 24,107 of record NZ_JAIEME010000010.1, on the reverse strand, counting down.
GGGTTCTGGCCGATTTCGATCAGGCACTGGTGTGGTCGGTTGTGCTGTTGTTGAGTATTGGATTGATCATGATTTATTCAGCTTCCATTGCGATTGCAGAAGCGCAGTTTGGTGCCGACCGTGCCGGTTATTATTTATTACGGCACAGCGCTTATCTGGCTATCGGATTGCTGTTGGGATTGGTTACCTTTCAGGTGCCTATGCGGATATGGCAGAAATATGTCACCTATGTGTTCATGATCAGTGTCCTGATGCTGGCACTGGTTTTGATTCCCGGTATCGGTCATGAAGTGAATGGGAGTCAGCGCTGGATTTCACTTTATGTAGTGAATATTCAACCCTCTGAGTTTGTGAAACTTTTTATGGTCTTATATACCGCTGACTATGTTAGTCGCAAAGCGGGCGATTTAAATTCTTTCCTGAAAGGGTTTCTTCCAATCACAGTAGTTCTATCCATCGTGGGATTTTTATTGTTACTGGAGCCTGATTTCGGCGCATTTTTTGTAGTAACCGCACTGGTTATGTCTATCCTGTTTCTGGGGGGCGTCAGTTTAAAAATATTCATTGCGCTAATTGGTATTCTGGCCATTGGTTTGTACGAACTAATTTTGAGCTCGGAATACCGGATGGCTCGAGTGGTCGCATTTATGGATCCCTGGGCGGATCCGTATGGAAAAGGCTATCAGTTGAGCCACGCGCTCATCGCATTTGGACGCGGCGAATGGTTTGGTGTCGGTTTGGGAGGCAGTGTCGAGAAACTCTTCTATTTGCCTGAAGCGCACACTGATTTCTTACTTTCTGTGTTGGCTGAGGAACTTGGGTTTGTTGGAGTAGCTGCAGTTATCCTATTGTTTGTCTGGCTAATTATGCGCGCTTTTGTCATCGGCAGGTTGGCGGCAAAATTGGGTAATCCTTTCTCGGCATTAGTAGCGCAAGGGGTTGGTATCTGGATCGGTGTACAGGCATTAATCAATATGGGCGTTAATATGGGCGTTTTACCCACCAAAGGGTTAACACTACCGTTGCTAAGTTTTGGTGGCAGCAGTATCACGGCAAATTGTATTGCATTAGCAGTAATACTACGGATTGACTGGGAAAACCGGCAGCGGTTGCGGGGGCTAAACGTATGAGCGCGCCTACCATTCTGATTATGGCAGGCGGCACCGGCGGACATGTGTTTCCGGGATTGGCAGTGGCTGATTATCTCCAGCAAACCGGATGGCGCGTCGTTTGGCTAGGAACTGAAGCAGGAATGGAGCTAAAGTTGGTGCCACAGCATGGCTATGAAACCGAAGTGATTAGTTTTTCCGGGTTACGGGGTAAGCGATTGATCGCCTGGTTGATGCTACCGCTACATTTGCTTAAAGCGTTCTGGCAGAGTGTCCGGATTATTCACCGCGTGAAGCCTGATGTGGTTCTGGGCATGGGCGGTTATCCTGCATTCCCTGGTGGCATGATGGCATCACTGTTAAATAAGCCATTGGTGATTCATGAACAGAACTCGGTAGCGGGGTTAACCAATAAAGTTCTGGCGAAGCTAGCGGATAAAATTTTTCTCGGATTTCCGGATGCCATTCAGGCTGATCAAGAAAAAACAGTATGTTCTGGGAATCCAGTACGTTCAGAGATAGCACAAATAGAAACGCCTGAAAAACGCTTCCTCGGTCGGCAAGGAAAATTGAATTTGCTTGTCGTAGGCGGCAGTCTGGGTGCGCAAATCTTGAATACCCTTGTGCCGCAAGCGCTTAAATTAATATCGGAGAATCAGCGTCCGGCGGTGGTGCAGCAAGCGGGTACCGCAAATCTGGAAACCGTTAAAAAGGCTTATGAAGAACTACAGCTGGACGGAGAAGTGATCGCATTTATCGATGACATGGCAATACGCTACGCCGCCTGTGATTTGGTATTGTGCCGTGCCGGCGCACTGACTATTGCGGAATTAAGCGCAGCAGGCGTCGCCAGCATACTGGTGCCGTATCCGCATGCGGTGGATGACCATCAGACCAGTAATGCCAGATTTCTTTCTAGCAATGGCGCTGCCGTGTTATTACCACAAAGTGAATTGACTGCGCAGAAACTGGCTGAATTGCTGGCAAATTTGACACGGGAAAAATTGCTCGGTATGGCAATAGCTGCGCGTAGTCAGGCAAAACCGGAAGCAACCCGAATCGTGGCCGAGGCCTGTATTGAACTGAGTGGAGCGCTGCATGAAACATAAAGTTAAACACATTCATTTTGTCGGTATCGGTGGCGCGGGGATGAGCGGCATTGCTGAAGTGTTCGTTAATCTGGGTTATCAGGTAAGCGGCTCAGATCTGATGAACAACCAGGTAACTCAGCGCTTGGCCAAGCTGGGTATAAAGGTCTATGCCGGTCATACTAGCCAACAGATAGTCGGCGCCGACGTGGTAGTTATTTCGACCGCGGTCAAGCCGGACAATCCTGAAGTGATCGCAGCCAAAAACAAGAATATTCCGGTTGTGCCGCGTGCATTAATGCTGGCAGAATTGCTCAGATTACGCAGCGGCATAGCAATTGCCGGCACGCACGGCAAGACTACCACCACCAGTTTGATTGCCAGCATACTGGCAGCAGCAGATATGGACCCCACTTTTGTTATCGGTGGAAAACTGGAAGCGGCGGGCTGTCATGCGAAACTGGGAAGTGGTGAATTCATTGTTGTCGAAGCAGATGAATCGGATGCTTCATTTTTGTATTTGCAACCAATTCTGACCGTAGTGACAAATATCGATGAAGATCATATGGAAACTTATGGCCATGATTTCAACCGCTTAAAGCAAACATTTGTAGAGTTTGTACAGCATCTGCCCTTTTACGGAATGGCCGTGGTGTGTGTGGATGATGCCAATGTGCGTGACGTGCTGCCGGCTATTACGAAACCTATTACCACGTATGGATTGTCCGAAGATGCGCAAGTTCGCGCCATCGATATTCAGTATGCAAATCATCAGATGAAGTTCACTGCCGTGGTCGGTGTTAATGGCTCAGCCCGTCAACTGGAGATCATCCTGAATTTACCCGGCTTACACAATATACAGAATGCACTGGCGGCGATTGCGGTTGCCAACGAGATTGGTGTTCCGGATGTGGCGATTATCAAGGCACTATTAGAATTCAGCGGGGTGGAAAGGCGATTTCAGCAATACGGAGAAATTAATTTCTCCGCGCAGAAGAGCTTTGCGCTTGTTGATGACTATGGTCATCATCCGGCTGAAATGGAAGCAACCATCAAAGCGGCTCGCGGTGCCTTTCCTGGCCGGCGATTGGTAGTGGCATTTCAACCGCATCGCTACACACGTACCCGGGATGCATTCGAGGGTTTTGCCCGGGTTTTATCACCAGTTGATGTGTTGTTACTCACAGAAGTTTATCCGGCAGGTGAAGATCCTATCGTTGCAGCGGATAGTAAATCATTGGCACGCGCCATCCGCGTGCAAGGAAAAGTGGAACCCATTTATATTGAGGAAGTGGATGACTTATCTAAAGCCATTCTTGATGTTGTGCAAGATGGTGACGTTGTGCTGGTGATGGGGGCCGGTTCTGTGGCAAAAATAGCGCCGCATATCGCCCAACTGAAGAACAAGTTGATTGTTGTTAATGGTTATGAATACTGAGAATCAATGGGGAATGCGCGGTTTGTCAACAAATACAAGATTTGCTATGTCAGTAAACGATCTATTGACCGGTGATGCGAGCATGCCTGCTCTGCGTGGTCTAATGCGTACTGCTGAACCCATGAGCAAACATACTTCCTGGCGTGCTGGGGGACATGCAGACCATTATTACGTGCCGGCTGATCTGGACGATTTTGCAAATTTCCTGCAGGAATCACCTCATGAATCCATTGTCGTCATCGGATTGGGCAGCAATCTGCTGGTTAGGGACGGTGGTTTACGCAGTACGGTGATAGCACTTCATGCACAATTGAATGATTTACGATTGATTGAGGAGAATGAGTCCGGCGGTCTCATTTATGCAAGTGCCGGTGTGGCCTGTGCAAAGATTGCACGATTTGCCGCCAGGCATAATCTGGCTGGTGCAGAATTTCTCGCCGGCATACCGGGCACAATAGGCGGGGCGCTGGCAATGAATGCAGGATGCTATGGATCGGAGATTTGGGAAATTGTTGCTCAACCACAGATTATTAATCGCAGCGGACACGTATTTATTCGCCAACAGAGTGAGTACACGATTGGCTATCGCAGCGTAGCACTACAACACGAATTGACCAGCACGATTGAGCCAGAATGGTTTGTCGGCGGGTATCTCAGATTGCCGCATGGGGAACAGACAGAATCGCGGCAACGCATTAAGCAACTGCTGGCGCAACGCGTCGACAGTCAACCACTCAATCAACCGAACGCAGGTTCAGTATTCCGCAACCCCCCGGGGGATTATGCAGCGCGTTTAATTGAAGCCTGTGGTTTGAAGGGATGTAGTATCGGCGGTGCCATGGTTTCACCCAAACATGCCAATTTCATTGTCAATACCGGCACCGCCACAGCTACGGATATTGAAGCCTTGATCCTGATGGTGCAAAGCAGGGTTAAAAAAGCAACGGCTATCGAGTTGCACCAGGAAGTCCGGATCATCGGCGATGCCAGGAGACTTACGTAGTGATAACGCATAACTTCGGCAAAGTAGCTGTTCTACTCGGCGGCCGTTCTGCAGAGCGTGAAATATCACTGCAAAGCGGGCAAGCTGTTCTAGATGCACTGCGTAGAGGTGGTGTCGATGCTTATCCATTTGATCCGGCAGAGCAAGCACTGGAAGAACTTTTACATCAAGGATTCAATAGAACATTTATCGCGCTGCACGGACGTTTTGGTGAAGATGGCACAATCCAGGGCGTGCTGGAATGGCTGGGATTGCCTTATACCGGCAGTGGTGTAATGGCCAGCGCGCTCGCTATGGATAAATGGCGCACCAAATTGATCTGGCAGGCAACGGGTATCCAATCGCCGCGCTATGAATTGTTGCAAGCTGACAGTAATTTTGAACAAGTCGCTGAAACCTTGGGATTACCGCTGATTGTTAAACCAGCGCGGGAAGGATCCACGATTGGTTTGAGTAAAGTGCATCACCAGCAGGATTTGGCAGCAGCGTATCAATTGGCCGCACAACATGATGCTTTGGTACTCGCTGAAGAATTCATTGCAGGAACGGAATTGACGGTTGCTATTCTGGGAGAAACACCACTGCCAGTCGTGAAAATTGAAATTGCCGGTGAGCTTTATGATTATCAAGCCAAGTATTTCTCGAATGAGACGAAATACTTCTGCCCAAGCGGTTTACCGGATGAATTGGAATCGATAATCCAGAGTCAAGCATTGCGGGCTTATCAGGTGTTGGGTTGCCAGGGTTGGGGAAGAGTTGATTTGATCTTGAGTCAAACCAATCAATTTTATTTTCTCGAGGCGAACACTTCGCCTGGAATGACTAGCCATAGTCTGGTACCGATGGCAGCCAGGACGGCTGGAATTTCGTTTGAGGATCTGGTTTTGAGAATATTGGATTTATCTCATGTGGAATAACCATCACGCTTTGGATTTGTTAGCAAAGATACTATTTGCTTTAGTGGCGATGGCAGTGTTGTATGCAATCAGTTTGCAGCTTATCAAGCCGCCCTTATTCCCCATTAAAGAAATTAATGTGCAGGCTGTTCAGGGTACAGAGAGAAATGATACGGAGTTACACAATATTACTCATGAGCAGATCGAGCAACTTGTAAGAAACGAAATGGAAGGAAACTTTATTTCGGTCAATCTAACTGCCGTGCGAGAAGCATTTATAAAATTACCCTGGGTTCGTGAAGCCAGGGTAAACAGAAAATGGCCCAATGGTCTGAATGTAATACTGGAAGAACATCAGGCATTGGCCTACTGGGGAAGTCATGCACTGGTCAATACTTACGGCGAAGTATTCCGGGTTAGCGTAGAAATGGATCTGCCTGTTTTTACCGGGCCCAATGAAGCCAGTGCGTACGAAGTCGCGCTGCAATATGCGCGTTTCAATAAAATACTGGTGCCATTACAACAGCATATTGCGGAGATAAACCTGACCCCACGCTATGCTTGGCGTATTCAACTAAACACCGGAACAATACTGGAGTTAGGGCGAAATGAGATAGAGGAAAGACTTACCCGCTATGTTTCAGTATATAACCACAGTATTGCTCGACTAAATCAACAAGAACCGTTGGCATATGTCGATTTGCGTTATCCAAATGGTTTTGCTATTCGCATGCCTGAAGTAATGCAGCATGTACCACGTAAATCCGGCACGAGGAGAGAAACGTGAGACCAGGGAGATGGAGCTAGATGAATAAAGCTAGAGAAAATAGAAATTTGGTTGTCGGCCTAGACATTGGCACATCAAAAATTGTGGCCATCGTCGCGGAAGTTATTCCAGAAGGCGGCTTTGAGGTGATTGGTTTAGGCAGCCATCCCTCACGCGGATTGAAAAAAGGTGTGGTGGCCAACATCGAAACAACGGTGAATGCCATTCAACGTGCATTAGAAGAAGCGGAATTGATGGCCGATTGCAAGATTCATGAAGTTTATACCGGGATAGCCGGCAGCCATATCAAAGGCTTTAATTCCGATGGCATGGTGCCCATTAAGGACAAAGAAGTCACCGAAAAAGATGTGGAACGGGTGATGGAAGCGGCAAAAGCTGTGAACATACCGGCTGATCAGCAAATCCTGCACATCCTGAATCAGGAATTCATTATTGACGGCCAGGAAGATGTACGTGAACCGGTGGGTATGAGCGGCATACGACTGGAAGTGAAAGTGCATATTGTGACCGGTGCAGTATCTGCCGCTCAGAATATCGTGAAATGTGTACATCGATGCGGCCTGGAAGTTCGGGATTTAATATTACAACCGCTGGCGTCCGCAATGGCCGTTTTATCCGACGATGAAAAAGATCTGGGTGTCTGCTTAGTGGATATCGGCGGCGGAACGACAGATATCGCGGTATTTACACATGGGGCAATCCGGCATACCGCGGTCATTCCAATTGCAGGCGATCAAATAACCAATGATATTGCGATGGCATTACGTACCCCGACGAAGAGTGCTGAAGATATCAAGTGCCGCTACGGGTGTGCATTAAGAAGTCTTGCCGATACGCAAGAGATGGTGGAAGTGCCCGATGTGGGTAATCGCGGTTCGCGCCAGTTATCCAAACAAACCCTAGCTGAAGTGATTGAGCCCCGCGCGGAGGAACTTTACTGTCTGGTGCAAGCCGAGTTACGCCGTAGCGGGTTTGAAGAATTACTGTCCTCAGGAATCGTAATAACGGGCGGATCTGCTTCATTACGCGGCATGGTGGAACTGGGCGAAGAGATTTTTCACATGCCCGTGCGATTAGGCCTACCTAATTATCATGGCAATTTAAAGGAAGTGATTCATACGCCTCGGTACTCGACAGGTATTGGTTTAATCCTGGCCGGTATCGAGCAGATGCAGCATCAACAGGGTTCAAGAATGCAGGGAGGTTCTGCCAAGCAGATTTTTTCCAGAATGAAGGGGTGGTTTCAAAGAAATTTTTAAGTAGAAATTTCAAGGGTTGTATTTGCAGTCAAGCGGCTTTAATTTCAATGTACTAAAGGAGAAACATTATGTTCGAAATCATGAATAACGATACTCAAGAGGCAGTCATCAAAGTTGTTGGTGTTGGTGGTTGCGGAAGCAATGCAGTGGACCATATGATCCAGAATGGCATGCAAGGCGTTGAGTTCATCAGTATGAATACTGATGCGCAAGCATTGAAAGGAAATAAAGCGCCAACAATACTGCAACTGGGTACAGGTATTACCAAAGGATTGGGTGCAGGAGCAAATCCTGAAATTGGACGTGAAGCCGCACTGGAAGATCGTGACCGGATTGCCGAGTTGATTCAGGGCGCGGATATGCTGTTTATCACCGCAGGTATGGGGGGTGGAACAGGGACAGGTGCAGCGCCCGTTGTCGCACAAGTTGCCAAAGAAATGGGTATTCTAACCGTAGCTGTTGTCAGCAAGCCATTTGCATTTGAAGGAAAACGCCTGGTAGCCGCTAAGGCAGGAATGGAGGCACTGTCACAGCACGTTGATTCATTGATCGTGATCCCTAACGATAAACTAATGATGGTGTTAGGTAATGATATCTCCATGCTGGATGCATTTAAAGCCGCCAACGATGTGCTGTATGGTGCAGTAGCCGGTATCGCGGAAGTCATTAATTGTCCGGGTTTGGTTAACGTCGACTTTGCTGACGTCAAAACCGTGATGTCAGAAATGGGTATGGCAATGATGGGATCCGCAATAGCGATGGGTGTTGATCGCGCGCGTGTTGCAGCAGAACGTGCCGTTTCAAGTCCACTGCTAGAAGATATTTCCCTGGCCGGTGCGCGGGGTATTTTGGTAAATATCACCGCCAGTCAATCACTGAAAATGCGCGAAGTCCATGAAGTGATGAATACGATTAAAGATCTCACCGCTGAAGATGCAACAATTATTGTGGGCACAGTGATTGATGAAAATATGGCTGATAATTTGCGCGTAACCATGGTCGCGACCGGGCTTGGCAGTTTAGTCAGCCAGAGCCAGAATACACCATTGACTGTTATCCACAACCGTACTGGAACCGATGACAGAGATTCAATTTATTCAGCAGAAGAGCCAGCCGTCATGCGTACAGGTAGAAGAAGCAATGCCACCGTAGCAGCGATGCGTCAATCCGGTGTTGATCCCATGGATATTCCGGCTTTCTTGAGAAGGCAAGCGGATTAGAATCTGATTAAGTTGAAAGCCGTTTGACAACCCTGTTGGTAATTCGACAAGGTTGTCAATGCTATCAAATAGCTTGCGATACGTTGTTTATATGCACTGTCCGATATCTGATCGGACAGTCATTAATCCAGATCTTGGCGGAGTTTCGATTCCAATCGCTTCGTAGCGGAGATGTCGACAAAGGTGATTACGGCGCCGTCGATTACATTGTCCAGTCTTCGATACGGCATAATTCGCACAGAATACCAACGGTCATCTGCGGTGGAAATCTGTTTTTCGGAAAAAATTAAAGTACGCAGCGTTTCTTTCGCATCGTCTTGCAACGTCGGGTATTGCAAGATGGTGGTAAGGTCGCTAAGCGGCCGGCCAATGTCACTTTCCCGGACACTGATGATCTTCGACGCCTGCTCGGTATAGCGCCTAACGTTCAATTTCTGATCCAGGAACAATATCGCAATGTCAGTACTGTTAAGCAGATTCTTCATGTCGCTCTCGGCGAGAGCGAGATCGTCGAGTTTAGTCTGCAACTCAGCATTGATCGCGTGCAGCTCCTCGTTCATAGATTGCATTTCTTCTTTCGAAGTGGTTAGTTCCTCATTGGCCGATTGCAATTCTTCGTTGGTCGATTGCAACTCCTCGTTGGTCGATTGCAGTTCTTCGTTTGATGCATGCGCCTCTTCGCGCAGTTTCAGGATTTCGTCCTGATATTGTTGCAAGTCAAACTCATGAGAAGCCTCCACTAGACTCTTCCCCTTACGCCCTCCACGTCGTGGCGACGGCATCGCCACATCACGGAATACGATCAGCAACATGCCTTGCAAAACAGCGGGTTCGCGGAATGCCTGCACGGTAACATCGACACGCTGCACGCCTTCCGCGCCTTGTACTTGCAAACCGCGCAACTGTACCGGCTCGCTTTCCGTGGCGGCCTGTTTCAATGCATCGGCAAGTGGTGCGCGTAAACCCTCACGCACCATGGCGTAGAAGTTCCAATTGGCTTTACCTGCGGCCGGTTCCAGGTAGTTGCCGGTGCGCCCGCTGATGTAGACGATGTCGCCAGCGTTATTGACGACCACGTCAGCACGTGCATACATCTGCAATAACACCTGATCGGCGGCCGTTTGTAAATTCTCAGCGGGTTGGGAAGTAAGGGTGGGATGGGGCACTGGAAGTTCCTTTTTATTCTTGGACAGGGGAGGAAACGACTTCACCAACAGATCCTGGTCGGTGTTGGAAGCATTGTCTTGACGCAAATATAACCGCAATCTCGACTCGATCGGGGTGAACAGCTGCTCGAATCGCCCGATTGTCTCCGAACTTCCCAATAGCAGCACGCCGCCTGGACGCAGGCTGTAGTGAAACAAGGGCAATAATCTGCGCTGAAGCGTGGCGTCGAAGTAGATCATCAGGTTGCGGCAAGAAAGCAAGTTGAGCTTGGTGAAAGGTGAATCGAGCACCACATCGTGCTGCGCAAACAACACCATATCGCGGATGTTCTTGCTGATCCGGTAGTATTTATCGTGTGCGCTGAAAAAACGCGCCAATCTTTCCGCTGACACGTCAGCGCTGATCGAGGCAGGATATAGCCCGCGGCGTGCCATAGCAATGCCATCCGGGTTGAGATCCGTGGCGAAAATTTGCAGCGTGTAATCGTGGTGTAGTGACAGTCGCTGCACTACCTCATTGAATAGGATGGCCAATGAATAGGCTTCCTCTCCGGTTGAGCAGCCGACAACCCAAGCGCGCAGTTTTTTCTCGGTGGTCTGCCGCGCCAGCAGTTCCGGCAGAATGAAATCCGCCAATTGTTGCCAGACTGCGGGGTCACGAAAGAAGCTGGTCACGCCGATCAGCAACTCCTTGAACAGTAGATCAATCTCTTGCGTATTCTGTTGCATGAATTCTGCGTACAGCGCCAGTGTGGTGATCCCGTGGATTGCCATACGCCGCTCGATGCGGCGATGCAGGGTGCTGGGTTTGTACACGGAAAAATCGTGCCGGGTTTGCTGGCGTAATAAGCTGAAAATGCTTTGCAGTGGATTCACCGGCAAAGCCGGGAGTTCCGAAGATGCTTGAACCACTTCCTCGGCAGCGATGCCCGGCTCCTGCAGCTTGGGTGCCTGGGCAGTATAGGCCAGAATGCGCGCTGGTAACTCGGCTGGTGATGCGATAATGTCGGCGCAATCAGCGGCAATGGCGCTCCGAGGCATGGAGTCGAACTGCGCCGAATCGGGCTGCTGCACAACAGTTAGACCGCCCAATGCCCGGATCGCCTGCAAACCTAGCGTGCCGTCCGACCCCATACCGGACAAAATCACCGCAATCGCGCGTTCACCCTGGTCGCGCGCCAGGGAAGAAAACAAAACGTTGATTGGCAACCGCAAACCACGCGGCTCGGTGGGTTTTGCCAGATTCAGCACACCGTCAACCACGCTGAGTTCCGTGTTCGGTGGGATTATATACACGCAATTCGGCTCGACGCGCATCCTATTTTCAGCCTCTCGTACCGGCAGCTCGGTGACACGCTGAAGTAACTCAGCCAACAAAGCTTTTTGCGTAGGATCAAGATGCTGCACCACGACATAGGCCAGGCCGCTCTCCGGCGGCACCTGCTCCATAAATAGTTCCAGTGCCGCAAGGCCCCCGGCCGAAGCGCCGATGCCGACGATGCGCGTTATAGTCGACGGATTAGCGGGTTGGTTGATGCCAGGCAGAGAGTCCATGGGCAGTTTTCAGGTCGCCAGCCGTTCCGGCAACAGCCGTTGTGATTCGCGCTTCACTACGGCATAGCACTCGCAAACTCTGGCTTCCAAGCCGGCACGATCGAGCACCGTGATGTGTCCGCGTTGATAGGCGATCAGTTCCAGCTTTTGCAGGGTGCGGGCAGCCTCGGTAATGCCTTCCCTGCGCACGCCCAGCATACCCGCGATGACTTCCTGTGTGATCATCAATTCGTTACCCGGCAGGCGATCCAGACTCAGCAACAGCCAGCGGCATAGCTTCTGTTCCAGCAAATGGTGACGGTTGCACACCGCCGTCTGGGCCACCTGTGTAATGAGCGCCTGCGTGTAGCGAAGCAGCAGGTGCATCATGGCACCATTCCGGTCAAACTCCGTTTTCATTGGAGCGGCCTTAATTCTGAACGCGCAGCCTGCACTTTGCACCACCGCTTGTGACAAGGTGGTGCCGCCCATGAACAACGATACGCCGACGAGGCCATCGTTGCCAATAATCGCTGTCTCGGTAGAAGCGCCATTTTCCATCTGGCACAGCAGCACAACGATCGAGTCGAGCGGAAAATAGAGGTTCTTCAATTCGCTGCCCGACTCTTAGAGCACCTTGCCAGCGGGAATTTCTATCTTTACCAGGTGTGGCGACAAACGCTTCAAAGCATCGTCAGGCAGGACCGCAAGCAGCCGGTTCAGCTGCAGGTCTTCTTGGCAGGTCGAGTGAATTGATAATTGTTGAGTAGTCATTCATACCTTATTGGTTGGGGCCAATCGTATGAGCAAGACTCAAATACGCGAGTCAAGCTCCTGGTGATCGCTTGTATCCATAAGTACCAGCAGCAAATATCCGTTGCTTGGCGAGACGCTGGCCACGACCTGCAAGTCGCGTGAAACACCTTCACCACTGTCAATTTTCACCGCGCAGGTTTCTCTGATGCTGCCGGAGCGTAGCCGCTTCAACAATGCAAGCAGCGCCAATCCGCTGGCAGGTGTGAAGAAGCTGTCGAATCGTTTCCCGCTCAATTCGCCGCAAGCGACACCCAATAGGCTGGCACCGGCGCGATTGCCTTGGATGATTCTGTCGCTGGAATCAACAGTGAAGTATGCGACCGGTGCGAAATCATACAGAGCGACAAAATGCGTCAGCTCTTCCGCAAGCTCGCTCCGGTCCTGTTCCATCTGTTCATGCTGAAGATCCAGTTCCACTTGGTGGACTTGGAGCTCGTGAAGAAATTTGAGCGCATCGCCAGCGGTTTCAGGAGCCCTGGCCAGGTCATACAACATTGACAGTGCATTGATACCGGGCACCCACCCCAGTGTGGGTTTAGCAGAACCCTTTTTAATCAAGGCTTCCGCCTCTTGGCGCAGAATTGTTTGGGGATCAAGACTAATGTTGGGAGTGCCGGGACCGTGCATATAAACTCCTGGTATATATAAAATATAAACAAACTTTTTTATCAAATTCTGATTATGAATTTTAGTGTGTTTTTGAAGTTTTTAATTGCCTTTGTAGATGCGCCATAAATATTGCCAATTGCTGATTGGTTGCTGTTTAAAACTATTTCAAAGTCTCAAGGAAAAATGGGCTATCGCCACTATGTTTTGCTAATTTTCTGACAGAACTCTAATTAATGATCGTGGTCGTGGTTATGTCTACGACCACCATCTCCTTTAGGCGCGAGTGGGGTAAAACGTGCTCCTTGCGTTTCATATTCGGGAATTGCTATAAAAACCGCAATTGAAGTGTCTGGAGTAATTTTAAACTGACCGCTTGCTCTCATTATATTTCCATTTTCTGGCACAAGGATTACGGCTTTTCGCTCACTAGCCTTGCCTACTTGAATATTTGCTTTACCGTGCCCACCCTGCACTGGAATTGGTATATCCCCATGATCGGTTACATACACTGTCAACTCACCATCCTTGGCAACTAACTCTAAATGAAAGGGACCTGCTGCACGAAGTTGGCCGCCATGAGGCGCTTCAACTGTAGCCAAATACTCATCAGTATGGGACCAAGCAAACTGTGACAACATCACTATCGCGCTTAACAAAGCTAATGGAATGAATTGTCTTATCATCAATTTACTCGCAGAGTATTAATTAAAATAAAATGGTCAAAGCGAAAAGAATTTCGCCGCATTAATGAACATGGTCACTGGGTGGCGGAAGAATTTCCTTTTCACTATTCAGCTGAGCAAGCTGTTGTGTCAGAACACTGATATCTGCCCAGCCACTTTCGTCGATAGCAGGTATCCACCTCGCACGCAAATAGCCAAAGCGATCTATCAAAAACTCAAGGTGCTCCGGGATCACGCCCTCATTTAATATATCCGGATTAGTAAGCGTTCTTCGAAATAAAGTATAGCTATTTTTTATCTCTAATGAACCTTCTGTTACAACCGGATAAGGAATATCCGCTGCCATATCTATGATTTCTTGTTTGTCCAGATTACTCATCGGGATCGCTAAAATGATTGTATTAAGCTCCTGGAGCTTATCATACGATGCTTTCAATTCTTGCAGTCGTTCCTGTGATTGCGGCCAAGTGAATAATACGATCATTACATTTTTCTTAAGCCGAAAATCCTTTAGAACCCCACTGGATCCATCATTTGCAAAATACGAAAAAATAGGCGGGCCAATAGAGGGTCTCTCAGGAACAATCTCAGGACTCTGAAGGCGCGCTTTATAACCGCGCGACATGGCATGAATGTAATTGACAACATCCCAGCGATCCTCTTCTGACAAATTACTGGAAAAACTTGGCATACCCGTCGCAGCTATTCCATGTGTTAGCCAATGGAAGAAATCTCCAGCAGTATGTTTTGCCGTGTGTGCTTCAGTCAATAAATCAGTGGGCGGTGGATTAAAAGTTTTTGCAATAATTCCATTGCCTTTACCTTGCGGACCATGGCAAGTCGTACAATTCTGTGAAAATAATTTCGATCCATTAGAGATAGAGATCGCGTCAAAAGGAACGGGCGTACTCTGGTAAGTTTCAGGATAAGCAACCACTGCCAGTTTAGGTAATGCTATTGCAAAGGCGGCCATTGTTAAGACAAATGGGACACCAAGGCGTTTTTTTATATCCCATTTGCTTTTAATACCTAACCCGATTGAGCCAGCTGCCAATATGAAAAGTGTCACACCAATCCAGAAAAAAATCTGAACATAGGGTTCTTCCCAGGTAGCATCGATTGAAAATCTAAAAGGATAGGGCCAATTCTCAACCATAGCATGCTTTGCTGGTTTGGTATTAGATACGATAGTCGCCAATAATACCAAGATCATAGCAAGAACAAATTCAACGCTTACCCACCGCTTCATTTGTTGGCCACCGCTTTGAGTTTCTTCGCCAGTATTAGCTCGAATCAACAAAGGCAACCATCTGGAACGAGCTTGAAAGGCGATGATTAAAATCATCGCCAATAATGTGAGTTTTATGTTTAATAACCAACCATACGAACTAGCAACCATTGCATGGTAGTCTTCCTCGATCATGCGGTCAGCAACGATAATGCCTGTGGCCATAATCATGACCATAGCTGGCAAAGCCAAAGAAGAAAACTTTTTCAAGCTATTAATACTCAGCAAATCCAACGATTGGTCTGAATAGTTCTTACTAAATATTATTAATAAGACAGCAGGCAAAGCGCCAAACCAGATACCCGCGAAAAGAACATGCAGCGCATACGGCAGTATTGAAACGACAGACATTTCATCTGCGGCAGAATGGCTTACGAGTGATCCGATCATCAAAGGTAAAGACGCAACAACCGCGCATAGGATGTAATGCCACCTCACCCTGTAAACATGCTGAATATATAGCGCGACTCCTAACAAAACTACCGCAAATACCGCACGAGCCGCCCAAATTTTTCCTACGCGAGTCTGTTGCACGACTTCCAGCCAAGCTTCAGGCCGCCACGTATTAGCAGCAATACCGGTTGCTTCGCCTGTTGTTGTCGCCAGAATAACGAGCAATCCCAGTAAAATGACGCCACCCAACCATGGAAATATTTTTTCCAGCCGGACTACCCAAGCGCTTTCAAATACAGCTTTTTGTTGCCCAGCGATAGCAAGAAAAATACAGCTACCGAACAATATCAGATTAGCAATCAGCTGTGACCAACGGGCAAATGTAGCAACGATCTCTATCATCTTTTTTTACTTTTTTTCGCTTGCAACTGTGAAATTGTATTCTGAATCAACCACGTGACCATCGACAGAAAGCACTCGGAATTTCACGGTGTAGCGCCCTGGTTGCATATCCGGTAATTCCAGAACAACAGACTTCGGGTCTTTTGAATCCACTTCTACTTTGTTATCCGTAATAGATTTTTTATCCTCATTGAGTACCGAAAGCGCCGCATAGGCGGGTTCAATTTCTTCATTGAACCAGAGATGAATCCGTGCGGGTGGTGTGGAAAGCACAGCACGACGAGCGGGCTCAGCTTTAACTAAGGAGGCGTGTGCCAATACTTGGCTTGCCTGCATAAGCGTCATTGCCGCTACTATTACGGATAACGCTAAGAATCGCTTAAAAATAAATCCAGGCCATTTTATTTTCATTCGTAAACTCCTTTTAGATTTGTTATATCACCTTGTGAGAGCGGAGCTTTAATTTAGTTCCGAGCATCTATCAAACCAAACAGCTTCTGTTTTTTGATCTATATTGCTGTTTGCTTAGACTCCTTCAAATATAGACTAAATTCGCCTTTTATCCTATTCACATTTCCGACCAGCCAATGGCACCCGTGTATGCTGTCACCAATATGACCATACCAAATACGATGCGATACCAGGCAAATACCGTAAAATCATGATTACTGATAAAGCGGATCAGCCCGCGCACCGCCAACAGCGCACTGATGAAAGCAGCCACAAAACCCACCGCAAACATGCCCAAATCATCCCATTCTAAAAACTCACGATGCTTGTAGACATCATAAAAAGTGGCTGCAAACATGATGGGAATTGCCAGGAAAAATGAAAATTCTGTGGCGGCTTTGCGCGATAAGCCAAAAAACAACCCCCCGATAATCGTAGCACCCGAGCGTGAAGTGCCAGGAATTAGCGCAAGGCATTGTGCCAACCCGACTTTCAATGCGTGTTTCCAGTCCATATCATCGACTTGTTCCACTTCAATCACATGTGTTCTGCGCTCTGCCCACAAAATTAGGAAACCGCCGATGATCAACGCCAGTGCAACCGGTACGGGATGAAACAAATAGAATTTGATGGTTTTAATAAACAGTAAGCCCATGATCGCGGCTGGTAAAAATGCAATCAGCAGGTTGATCACAAAACGATTGGCTGCCGGATTGGAGCCGATTCCTTGGATCACTTCGATGATCTTACTGCGATATTCCCAGCAAACTGCCAAAATCGCACCCAACTGAATCGCGATGGTAAATACCATGGCGCGCTCATCATTGAAATCAAGCAAATCACCGACCAGGATCAAATGACCGGTGGAAGAAACCGGCAGAAATTCAGTCAATCCTTCAACAATGCCCAGGGTCAACGCTTTTAACAGTAAATTTAAATCCATATCGTGGTGTTCTATGCTTTTATAAGATTGAATTTGACAATAAGAACGTGCAATCAACTTTACAATTTATTGTAAATTTCCGCGCCCTTCTCCTTAAACTCCGCTGATTTTTGCGCCATTCCCAGCTTCAAGGCATCTTCTTCAGCGACCCCCTGATTGGCGGCATATTCCCGCACATCCTGAGTAATTTTCATTGAACAGAAATGCGGGCCACACATGGAACAGAAATGCGCCACCTTTGCGCCATCCTGTGGCAAGGTCTCATCATGGAACTGTTGCGCCTTGTCCGGATCCAGACTGAGATTAAACTGGTCTTCCCAACGGAATTCAAAACGTGCTTTGGACAGCGCATTATCCCGAATTTGCGCACCGGGATGTCCTTTTGCCAGATCCGCTGCATGCGCGGCGATCTTGTAGGTAATAATACCGTCCTTGACATCATCCTTGTCCGGCAAACCCAGATGCTCTTTAGGCGTTACATAACACAACATCGCGGTACCATACCAACCGATCATCGCAGCGCCAATAGCAGATGTAATGTGATCGTAACCTGGGGCGATGTCGGTCGTCAGCGGACCCAGCGTATAAAAAGGTGCCTCATCGCAATACTTTAATTGCAATTCCATATTTTCCTTGATCAAGTGCATCGGCACATGGCCGGGTCCTTCGATCATGGTTTGCACATCATGTTTCCAAGCTATCTTGGTTAATTCACCCAGCGTTTTCAGTTCGGCAAATTGTGCTTCATCATTCGCATCATAAATAGAGCCAGGACGGAGCCCATCACCCAGAGAGAAGCTAACATCATAAGCCTTCATGATCTCGCAAATTTCTTCAAAGTGCGTATACAGGAAACTTTCCTTGTGATGTGACAAACACCATTTAGCCATAATCGAACCGCCGCGAGAAACGATACCCGTCATGCGTTTCGCGGTCATCGGCACATACGCAAGGCGCACACCGGCATGGATGGTAAAGTAATCAACACCTTGCTCGGCTTGTTCGATCAACGTATCACGGAAAATTTCCCAGGTTAATTCCTCGGCTTTGCCATCGACTTTTTCCAAAGCCTGATAAATAGGCACTGTGCCAATCGGCACCGGGCTGTTGCGGATAATCCATTCGCGTGTTTCGTGAATGTTCTTGCCGGTAGAAAGATCCATCACCGTGTCACCGCCCCAACGGATCGCCCAGGTCATTTTTTCCACTTCTTCCTGAATACTGGAACCTAATGCGGAATTGCCGATATTCGCGTTGATTTTCACCAAGAAATTACGTCCGATAATCATTGGTTCGGATTCAGGATGGTTGATATTAGCCGGGATGATGGCGCGCCCTCGCGCTACCTCATCGCGCACAAATTCCGGAGTTATTAGTTTGGGTAATGATGCGCCAAAATCCTGGCCCGGATGCTGACGGGTTAATAATTCATGATTTTGCGCATTGAATGCCTCAACGTGCTGATTCTCGCGAATCGCGATAAACTCCATTTCTGGTGTAATGATGCCGCGGCGTGCATAATGCATCTGTGTGACATTTAATCCGGCCTTGCTGCGGCGCGGTTGTCGTTGCAAGTTAAAGCGCATGTCTGCAAGCTTAGGGTCTTTTAAACGTTCCAGGCTGTAAGCAGAATTGAGACCTGATAATATTTCGGTATCATTACGCCCATCAATCCACTTTTCGCGCAATGCCGACAATCCGGAACGGATATCTATCTTTATCGCTGGATCAGTATAGGGACCGGAGGTATCGTAGACCCAGATCGGCGGATTTTTTTCCGCGCCGGCACTGGTGGTAGTATCGCTCTGGCGGATTTCCCGCATTGGCACCTGAATATCGGTTCGCGAGCCTTGTACATAGATTTTGCGTGAATTCGGTAGCGGTTTTACGGCTGCTGCATCGACTTCAGCGGTTGTGTTGGAAAAACTTTTTGGGTTTAAAACTGTAATGCTCATAATAGTATTGCTCCTTAGAAGTGCCATAAAGAGCGGGAGAATAAATCCCAGCTTCCCTACGGCGGCATTATCCGCGTCAGGTATTAAGGGACTATCTCACCAAATATCAGACAATTCTGAAAACGGACCCCTAGCTGATGCTGTGAAGCTAATGGAAATGTGAAATAATTGCAAGTCTTACATCAATTTGAGAATACGGATTAGAAATGAATCTTGAACAAACTCGATTTAATATGGTTGCGCAGCAAATCCGCACATGGAATGTATTGGATGATAACGTACTGGATTTACTATATAAAATAAAACGTGAAGAATTTGTTCCAGCCGAGAATCGCGCAATGGCTTTTGTCGATATGGAAATTCCGCTGGGTTATGGCCAAGTAATGCTTACCCCCAAAATGGAAGCACGCGTAGTGCAGGAACTTCACGTCAAAAACACAGACAAAATTCTTGAAGTTGGCAGTGGCAGCGGATACTTGACGGCGCTGCTGGCCGATCAAGGTGCGCATGTTTACAGTGTGGAAATCATTCCTGAACTCAAAACGTTCGCAGAAAATAATCTTAAAGCGCACGAAATCACAAATGTAACCATCGAACTGGGTGATGCTGCACGTGGTTGGTCCAAAAATGAACCTTATGATGTGATTGTTTTAACGGCATCGACGCCCGGTTTACCCGATGCATTCCAGAAAAGCTTAAATCCGGGAGGACGATTATTTGCGATTGTCGGAGAAGATCCGGTCATGGAAGCTTTACTGATCACTTGTATAGTACCCGGCGAATTCACCACAACCAAGCTGTTTGAAACCAGCACACCACCGCTCATCAATGCGCTGCAACCGACAAGGTTTACCTTTTGAGTATTAAAGAAATTACATGTGTTATCCGACCCTGTGTTCGACTTATAACTGAAGCTTCATCAGCTCCGAATTCCTATCGGAAAAATCCATGAAATTCTTGCAATTTGTTTTTGCGGTCTTTATCGGCATTCTATGGCATTGCTCTCTGCAAGCAGCCGATTTGATGGGTATCTATCAGGAGGCGTTAACCCAAGATCCACAGTATCGATCGGCACGTGCTGCTTATCAAGCTGCAGAAGAAAAATTACCGCAAGGTAGAGCCGGGTTTTTACCGAATATCACGTTCTCGGCAACGCGCCAGGTGCAAGAAGTAGAAACCAGTTTCGCCGGCACAAATATTATTCAAAACAGAGGTCTTGTCCTTTCCGCGACGCAACCGCTCTTCCGGATGCAGAATATTGTCATCTATCAGCAGTCGAAAATAGAAGTCAGCAAAGCCGATGCACAATTTGTCGTTGCCGCACAGGATTTGATATTGCGGGTTGCGCAAGCTTATTTTGATGTTTTGGATGCTCAGATCGATGTCGAAGTCGCCGAAGCGCAGAAAAAAGCCATTCTGATACAGCTGGAACAAGCCAAGCGCAATTTCGAGGTAGGCGTATCCACCATTGTGGATACCAATGAAGCACAAGCACGTCATGATCTGGTTATTTCGCAAGAAATCGCTGCGCGTAATGCACTTGAAATCAAGAAACGCACGTTACAAGGCATTATTGACCGCTTCCCTGAAAATCTCGTGGGCGCTAAAGAAATTGCCGCAGATTTGACTAATTTGCGTTATAGCAGCATGGACGAATGGGTGCGTGTTGCTGAAGAAAAGAACTTTGCTCTGAAAATCCAGCAAGCTGCGTATGAAATAGCGCAACAGGATGTAAAAAAAGTCTGGGCGCAACATTACCCGACAGTGGATTTGGTCGCTCAATACAGTGATCAGACCGGTGTTGGTGGTGCGATTACTGGCCGTGGAATTGATCTCACATCAAAATCAATCGGGCTGCAACTTAATTTTCCCATATTCCAGGGGTTTTCTGTGCAGTCCCAAGTGCGCGAAGCATTGGCGCTGCAGAATAGAGCATTACACGATTTGGAGAACGCCCGGCGTAACATCACGCTACAAATACGCCAGCAATATCTGAATGTCACGAATGGTATTGCGCAGGTAAAAGCACTCAAGCAAGCTTTGAAATCCAGTCAAAGTCAGTTAGATTCAACTATTCTTGGACAACAAGTCGGCGTTAGAACCGAAGTGGATGTGCTAAATGTTCAGCAACAACTTTACTCTGCCAAACGCGACTTAGCCAAAGCTTATCACAGCTATTTAATGTCCAGATTACGTCTGAGCGCGGAAGCGGGTGAACTGGACGAGGATACGCTGACACAAATTAACGCGATGCTGACCAAGTAATCGGCAATTCCTCGAAATAAAGGCAGGATAATTCCAAACGAGCACGGCCACTATTCCACTTCATAATTTTACACATGCCTTGCGGTTAGCAAGCCGTTAAAAATGGATTCGAGACAGCCGATGCAAGGCAAAAACAGGTGAAAACTGCCGTTTATGCGTGATAAATAAGCATTTTTAGCATCACAACAACAACTCCGATAGTTTTTCAACAGCCTTGTTAGCCCGATTGATCTGTCTTCGCTTCTTCCTGCTTTATTGCATTAGGAGTCTGGCTACGTGTCAATTCAGATGGCAAGTCACGCACATGCAAATCGAGTTGTGGAAAGGCAATTTCAACGCCATGCTCGGCAAATAATGCCATGATTCTTGTATTCAGCGCATTCTGGACTTCCAGCCGATGAATTACGGTGTTAACAAATACACGAAGCTCAAAATCGAGAGAGCTTGCACCGAAAGTCAATAACCAGCATGAAGGTTCTGGTTCCGCCAGCACTCGTTCATCTTCCCTGGCAGCCTGCAATAGCAGCGTACGTACTTTATTCGGATCAGCGCTGTAGACAACCCCTACCCGGATAACAACTCGAGTGATCGTATCAGTCAATGTCCAGTTAATGAGCTGACCAGTAATGAAGGTTTTATTGGGAATCACAATTTCTTTGTTATCGAAATCAAGAACGGTGGTCGCGCGAGTACGGATACGGGTAACCCGCCCGGAAAGATCGCCGACCGTGATCACATCACCAACCCGAAATGGCCGCTCAAACAACAAAATGATACCGGACACAAAGTTAGCAAAGATTTCCTGCAGGCCAAATCCGAGTCCGACCGTTAAAGCTGCCGCCATCCACTGCAACTGCGACCAGCGCATGCCCAAAAAACTCAATCCCACCAGGGTGCCCCCAATGACGATAGTGTAGCGTAACACGCTGGTGATGGCATACCGTGAAGCTGCATCAATGCGGATATGTGACAATAAACTAATCTCAATCAATCCCGGCAGGTTTCTGGCGCCAACTGTAGTCAGAATCAGTGTAAAAATGCCCAGCAATACAGCTATCAAAGTGACTGGTTGCTGGATCGTGGTTCCATCTGGGCCGCTATCGCTGAAGTGCCATAACGCGATCTCGTCCAAACGCGCGATGGCCGGCAGCACCGCAGACCAGACCCAAATCAGACCCAACGCGAGCAGACTTAAACGCAGCGCCCGAAGCAGCCGTTTGGTCTGCGCGTTAACCTGTTCGAGCGTGATATTTTCTTCCGGCTCTGCCGTTACCTCGCCGGTTGCCACGCTATCTTGAGCTGCCTTTGCGCGGCGTTCCTCTAGCCGCTGCAGCATAAGCCGCCGTTCTCCGAGCAAAAACCAGCGTGAGAGCATTCCCAGCGCGATGGTAATCGTAACGATTACACCAAAGCTGGCCAGTAACGACTGCAGCATCATACCCGCAGAATAGATATAACCGGCTAGCGCCAATGTTGCAATAGCCAGCAATAATAGCGGCAGAAGCAGACGCAGCAGCTTGCGCAGCCTCGACGGTTCACCGATTACGCCTCGAACAACCCAGAGACGGCCAACATCCAGCAGACGCCAAAGGGACCAAGCAAGTCCCACGCAACACAGCACAATAGCAACGCGCGCCTGCACATCAATAGCCAAGTCAAGCTTACGGATAAATGCCAGCGAACAGATGAAATATAGCGGTAAAACGACAACAGCGATTCTCGGCAAACCATAGCGCAATGCGACACGACGCTGCCGAGTCCAGCGAAAATGCGCGTGACCAAGGCCGCGTTCCATACTGGTCCAGCGCAGCAATTGCACTATCAGTACCGGCATTACCAGCAACATGCAAGCCTGGCCTACGGAATGACTGAATCGTCCGGGATCACCTATACCTTGTAGCAATTGCCCTGACAAGATCAACATGACAGGCCCTGGTAAAGTAGCCAGCAAGGTCCATCCCAATGCAGTGATGGTCGTCTGGTAGCTATCTTTGCGTATCTGATAGGTATCAATTGCTAAAGCCTCAATATGCGCTGGGGCGCGGCGCCGCAGTTCCAGCAAGACCAGCATTAACAGCAGGCTGCCGAGCCAGATTAGGGACTGCTGGCGGAAGTTGCGCAGACTCAGCTCCATCGTGGTAATGAAACGCGATGGCTTGATCAAGTCGAGCAATCCTTCCGGGAGCCGTTGCAACCAGTCTGTATCGATCACACTATGGCTTGGAATCCATAGCAGGTGACGATCTAGCATCTGCTGCAATTCTTCGGTAGCTTGGATTTGCTCCTGCAGAGTTTGCTCGCTCTTTTCCAGTGCCGAGATTCGCCGTTGCAGTAGAGGCTCCAGCAAGACTAATAACTCGGCACGTTTTTGCAGCAAAGGGAATAGCTGGTTATTTGCATTTTCTTCGGCGTGACCATCGTCGCTCGCCTCCGGACGCGCCTCTGTCAATGTCTGGGCAACAGTGCCGATATCGACCAAGCTTCGTTGCTGTTCGCTTAGCACGACCCGTTCCAATCGCAAATCAGCCAGGTCATTACGAATCAATTTCAGCCGGTTTTCAAGTCGAACCAGAGATTCTAGCCGGCGCCGCTCACTCCACAACCAACGACCAACGCGTTCGCTTGCCCCCCCCACCTCAAGCCGGGTCCGGCTATCACGCAAGGCTACTGCAGTGCGTTCTCGGGCTCCTTCGATACTGGCCAAAGCAGCACGATCATGCGCCAAATTTTCATTTTGTTGTATGAGTTCCTCACCCATTGCACGATTCGTAGTGGCGGCAGATGTCAGAATCGCGGCGGCGCCT
>NZ_JAIEME010000007.1 GCF_019752415.1 Nitrosomonas sp. | reverse complement strand
TGCCCACTATCATAGTAAGTATAGCCGCCGATGTAGCTTTGGCGGCCGTAATATGACGGTTGATATCTGTAGCCGTAATTGGTGTATATTGACGGCCGATATCCGTAACCGTACGTAGCAGTCCCATAATATCCAGTTCCTCCATAGTATGGGGTAGCCATACATCCACCAAGAAAAAGAATTCCAAGTACGGCAAAAATGGTAAGAATCTTTTTGGCATTCATGATGTACCTCCACAATAAACCTCGCGCCTATAACGCAGTAAATACCAAATCTTTTTTGGTATTTTGGTTTATTGTGCAACCTGCGAACTGAATGTTGACTGAATACAATCAATCCCTGTCAAAGGGGTTCCGTTGCACTAGCGTGTGCCACTGACAAGATAGAACGTGATAAATCTGACAATTATTATTTCGGCAGGGCGGCGTAACCTGGATCATCTGGGGCAAACGTAAGTTAGACGGCTCAGGAAAATTCCCCAATGGTGGCTGGGCACCTATCGATTCCATCAAAGCAGGCAAATGGAAACCGTGGCATCCCAGACCTTTGTTGATTCCTGCTGAAAGTTTTATGGAAAAGGATCACGATAAACAATCCCATTGGATATCTCTGGCACCGGGAATGACAATTCAGGCGTTACTGGCTGAAAGAGATGGTGAACAGAGAGTGTATGTGGTTACTGAAGAGACCCCGACTGAATACCACTGGATTCATGATCGTTGGCCGAGATTGAGGAAAGTGATTTGTAGTATCCAGATTTGATCGGACAGTTACTTCGTCAAATAGGATAACTGTCCGATCGCCCCTGCGCTAATTACTACAACAACGAGATAAATAGGTATGCAACCTAAGGTATTATTGCGCTACTGCATCACCTACATTAGCTTTTGCATTGTTAATTTGTCTGTCCTGCTCCATTTCTGCTATTTTTCTATGGAATGCTGCTTCTTTCAAATCTTCGGCTAATTCCTTTTCATATTCACGAATATTGGCTTGCAGATGTGAACTAAGATCCTGTCCTTGTCTACCATAGTAATATGGATGTACTTCATAATCGTTCAGTTTTTGCTGATTGGTTTCCAATTTTGCGGAAACTTCCGTCGCCAAACCTTCATAGTAATTTGCCAATGCAGCATGATCGTTCGGATTAATACTGTCCAGAGCTGCCGGTACTTCAGCAAATGCTGAGGTTGTAACAAAATAAAATGCTAATAATGAAATGATTGCGGTTATTTTCAGTGTGCTCATGATAAGCCCCCTTGTAAAATTGTTCAGATATTGCCATCTTAACGATCAAAATGTAGAACGTATATTGGGAAAACTCTGATTTTTAACTAAGGGAAACCATTAATAACTCATTGGAAGGACAGTCGCTTCCATTCTCCATCCTGTAGTGTGCGAAATACCATCTTTAAGAGGCAATCCAGAAAATAAACGATCCACGACAGTGACATTACCAGGGAAGGCTTTTCATGGGCACTACTTTATTCAATGCTTGGTAATACCATACCCCAAAGATCTATAGCACCACATTCTGCTAAAGTTGTATCAGCTTTATCCGCTGCTCTAAGGACACATCAACCATGCACAAGGAGAAAACTAGCAAATGGAAGATAGAGAATTGTTTGAATTTATGGATAAATCAGATCAAGATACTGCAGAAATGTTATTACTTATCAAACAGGCATTAATCGATAAACCTCGTTCACAAGCAACAAGAGAAGTAATTATCTCAGCCATTAACGAGTGGCTTGCTTTCAAATCAGCAATAGTTACACTTAAAACTTTAGACTCACTGGAGATTCATTAATGCCGCAACTAATAGAGTCGAACCACGAAATCAAAAAACGTGACAATCATCTGCGTACAGAACGTATCGTTACATCAGGTAAAAGCCTCCGTTCTTATTCGCTACATTGATCAGGCGCCTGTCTATAGTCGCCTACAGATGGAAGCTCAACAGAATATTATATAATCTAAGTGCATAAAGCATTTAACATTACAATCAAGAGAAACAGCACAAAAGCTACACTTGTGATCTGTCTTTGAACTTCAGCGTAGCCCCCGAATGGACCGCACAACTTCCTTATCTCGACCATCTAGAGAAAATATAGCAAAAATGCCAATCTTCAAGGGGCTGTCGCTTAGCCAGATCCATATAGTGAGCACTCCAGCATAAATCGAATTTGCAAGTCGTGCCCTCACCGATGCCAGATTTATCGGTTTCGATACGGAAACCAAACCGACATTCACTAGAGAAGCGATCAGGAATGGGCCGCACGTGATTCAGTTCGCGACCATGGAACACGCGTTCATCGTACAGATAAGTTCAACAATTTCGATTGATTTCTTGAAGAATATGATCGAATCACCAGAGATAGTAAAGATCGGTTTCGGTTTGAAGCCGGATCGAGGTCCGCTCCGACAGAAACTAGGTATCCGACTGGGAGCGTCAGTCGATCTTGCTCATGCGGTACGCAAGTTAGGGTATCACCAAGCTGTTGGCGTCAAATCTGCTGTAGCCATAGTTCTGGGTCGGAATCTGCAGAAATCCAAATCGACAACAACATCCAACTGGGCACTCCCAAAGCTTCACCCAAACCAACTGCTTTACGCTGCAAACGATGCGTATGCTGCATTGACGGTCTTTCATGCTATAGGCAGGCCATACACCCAGCCGTCATCAAGAGTAACTTAACCGGTAGAAAGCCAATCAACCTCAAGCAGCCAATTCATTAGCAATCATCTCAGCCTGCTTCAAGACCATTTCAGTCGCGATCAATTGCATATCAGGCGGATAGCCGAATTGCCGCAGGGTGCGTTTTACGATCACCTTCAGCTTGGCTTTCACACTTTCCTTAATCGTCCAATCTATCGAAGCATTTTGGCGGACCCGCTGAGTTAGAACGATGGCCAGTTCACGTAACTTGTCATTTTGCATCAGTTGCCGTGCACTCTCGTTGCTGGCAACAGCGGTGTAGAAGGCATATTCAAAAGTTGATAAATCAAGCTTCTCGGCCTCCTTATCGAACGCAACAATTTCCTTGCTGATTTTGATCAATTCATCAATTACTTCAGCAGCGGTCAGAATCTTATTGTGATATTTCTTGATGGCGTTTTCCAGCATCTCCATCAACGACCGGCTTTGCATCAGATTGACCTTGGCGCGTACTTTTAGCTCATCGTTAATCAGTTTCTTCAATACTTCCAATGCCACATTCTTGTGCTGATAGTCTTTGAGTTCTGCCAGAAAATCTTCGGAAAGAATCGAAATATCCGGCTTCTTGATCCCGGCTGCATCAAATATATCAATCACCTGTTCCGATACCAATGCACGATCAATCACTTGCCGGATGGTAGTTTCAATATCTTCATCGGTTTTGCCACTGCCGGTGCTGTCGAATTTCGACAGGCGCGCTTTGACGGCCTGAAAGAAAGCCACCTCATCTTTGGCTTCCAGTGCCTGTTCATGCGGAATAGCGATAGCGAACGCCAGAGACAGCGCGGTGACTTCATTGATATAGCGTTTCTTACCATCATCCCGTCCGAGAATATGATCTTCCGCCGCCAGAATGAGCGCCAACTTTTTCGAGGTATCGGCCGCAAAATAATCTTCATACCTAAAACCGTGATACATGGCGGAAACGACTTCGAGTTTCTCCAGCATGAGCTGTACCGCTTGCTCCTGCATCAAGGTCGGATCGCCTTTACCACCCGCATCGGAATAGAACGATAAGGCTTCTTTCAAGTCTGAAGCGATGCCGAGATAATCCACTACCAATCCGCCGGGTTTGTCGCCATAAACACGATTCACCCGCGCGATGGCTTGCATCAGATTATGGCCTTTCATGGGTTTGTCGATATACAGCGTGTGCATACTCGGGGCATCGAATCCGGTCAGCCACATGTCACGCACGATCACCAGTTTTAGTTCGTCCCTGTCATCCTTCATGCGTTCAGCCAATAGCTTACGTTGCTGCTTGGTGGTGTGATGCTTTGCCATGACCGGGCCATCGGAGGAAGCCGCTGTCATCACCACCTTGATCACGCCCTTGTTTAAATCATCGGAATGCCAAGCCGGTCGCAGTTTGACGATCTCGCCGTAAAGATTAGCGGCAATACGGCGCGACATGCACACAATCATGCCCTTACCGGCAAAGACTTCCTGGCGTGCTTCAAAATGACTGACGATATCCTGCGCAATGTTCTGGATGCGTCGCTCGCTGCCAATCAGCGCTTCCATCTGCGTCCATTTGGATTTGGCTTTCTGAGAATCGGTCAACTCATCCTGATTCAGTTCGTCATCCAGTTCCTTGATCAGTTGCCTGCCTTCCTCGCTCAAGGCGACTTTTGCCAAGCGGCTCTCGTAGTAGATGCGCACGGTAGCGCCGTCTTCCACCGCCTGAGCAATATCGTAAATATCCACATAATGACCGAATACCGCGGGTGTGTTGACATCGGTTTTTTCAATCGGCGTACCGGTAAAGCCCAGATAAGTGGCATTCGGCAACGCATCGCGCAGGTACTTGGCAAAACCGTACACCACTTTCTTGCCGATCACTTCACCCTGGGCATCTTTATCATCGATGGTTTTAGCACTAAAGCCATATTGCGTACGATGCGCTTCATCGGCAATCACCACGATGTTGCGACGGTCAGAAAGCTCTTCATACACGTT
The DNA here is from genome assembly GCF_019752415.1 of Nitrosomonas sp. GTDB lineage: Bacteria > Pseudomonadota > Gammaproteobacteria > Burkholderiales > Nitrosomonadaceae > Nitrosomonas. Next base: position 83,925 of record NZ_JAIEME010000007.1, on the reverse strand, counting down.
GCCTTCTTCCGGCTGGAATTTCTGGATCGTGGTAAAGATCACGCCACCGGATGCCACACGTAACAATTCTTTTAATTGCTGACGATTCTCGACTTGCCTGGGTTCCTGTCGCAACAACTGCTTACAGGCTGCGAAGGTATCGAACAGTTGATCATCGAGATCATTGCGGTCGGTAATCACCAGGATCGTCGGATTGTTGAGTGCCAGCACGACCTTGCCGGTATAAAACACCATCGACAGTGATTTGCCACTGCCTTGTGTGTGCCACACAACACCGGCCTTTTTATCGCCTCTGGGTTGTTGCGCTACATCGGGCAAACCATAGCTGGCCGGGCTTTGCATGATTCTGGAATCAAGGCTAATATCTGCTGCACGCAAGGTTGAAGCCACCGCTGCGTTCACCGCGTAATACTGATGATAGGCGGCAATCTTCTTGACTGTGCTGATGCTGATCACACCGGTCTGCGGATCTTCTTTTTTGGATTTTTCAAATACCACAAAATGCCGCACCAGATCGAGCAAGGTTCTTTTGCTCAGCATTCCTTTAATCAAGGTTTCCAGTTGACTTACCAGATGGGAGGCTTCTACCTTGCCATCGGCTGTTTTCCAGGTCATGAAACGGCTAATGCCTGCTGAGAGTGAACCTGCCTTGGCTTCCAGTCCGTCCGAGATCACCAGCAAGGCGTTGTAGGCAAATAAACTGGGGATGCTTTGTTTGTAGGTTTCCAGTTGCTTGAATGCGGATTTAATTGTGGTGTTTTCATCGATGGCATTCTTGAGTTCAATCACCACCAGCGGGATGCCATTCACAAACACCACCAGATCGGGGCGTTTGTTCTGGTTGTTTTCAATCACGGTAAACTGGCTGGCTACTACAAATTCGTTATTGCCTGGGTTTTCAAAATCAATCAGCCAGACGATATCACCGCGCTCGCAGCCTTCTTGCTGGTAACTGACCTTGACGCCTTCGGTGAGCAGGCGATGGAAAGTTTCATTGTTGCTGAGTAATTCGGGGGAATGAATGCGCTCGGCTTCTTTCAGGGCGGTTTGTAATACCGTAACCGTCATACCAGGGTTGATGCGCTCGAGGGCTTTTTGTAACCGGCTGGTGAGCAATACTTCGTCGTAGCGAGTGCGTTCGGGATGGTCACCGTCGGGGGCAATGTCGGGGGCGTGGATGGCGCTGTAGCCGAGCTGCTCAAAAAGTTTAATCGCTAGCGCTTCAATCGCTGATTCGGTGAGTTTAGACATAATAAGTGTCCGTATCCCAACATCGGGGATTGGTTTGAATATATTCCGCGATTTTCCGGTAAGCGTCCTCATCGCGGATAATGTGCTCGTAATAATTGCGCTGCCAGAAACGTTGACCGGATGTACCCGATAGTGCATTAAGCCGTTTGGTCACCGACGATTTAAACCCCCGCACAACATCCCTCAACGTAGGGGCGCATCGCACCGTTGATGTGGGTGGCGCCGTAGGGGCGCGTTGCACGCGCCCTGGTTGTTCATCCGAATCCGCATATTCATGCGGGTGCGTGCCATTGGGGCGCATGCAATGCGCCCCTACGAGTTGGATGATACCGTGGACGTGATTAGGCATGATGACAAATTCGTGCAATACGATATGGGAACGAATATATTCTGTTTTGCACCATTCTTCATCCGTGACGATCCCCAATTCATTGAATTACATCTCACCATCAACAATTTCCCCAAACAACGGCACCCGGTTATGGGTACAAACGGTAATAAAATACAAACCGGCCTGTGAATAATCATACCCTTGCAAACGAATCGATTTGCGGTGATGGATGGTTGGATTGTAGGTCATGGTGTTCGGGTTATTGTTGGGATGTAGGGGCAATGATTATTTACCCCTACGGCATAACCATCATTTTACCGACGTGGAATCGCGTTTAATTGCCGCTCAGTGCCACCCAGATTCGCCAATCTTTTGGCGCTTTCACGCTCAATCAGGGCTTTCAAGGCTTCTCTGACCAGTGCAGATTTTTTCTGCACATGAGTCACGGCTTGCGCTTTTTGCAGTAATTCGTCATCCAGTACGATGGTGGTTCTCATAGCTCTTCTCCGAATAGATCATCGAATGATGCACGTAATTGTACATGCGATCCTTTAGGGCAAATAATCATTTGCCCCTACGGATTATTGCCATTGATCAAATTGATGATGACTTTCACCATCGTATCTTTTTCCTCGGGTTTGCTCTCGGCAATCAGCAATGTAAACGCAACCAGGGCATTATCGGCGATGCGCTTTTCTCCCTCTGCGTTAAGTAGGTAATTATGACGCGCCAGAAACCAGACAAACAGCGCGGCGGCAATGCGTTTGTTGCCATCGGAAAAAGAGTGATTCTTGACAATGAAATACAGTAAATTGGCCGCTTTTTCCTCAATACTGGGATAGAGTTCTTCGCCGCCAAATGTTTGGTAAATGGTTTCCAACGAGCTTTTGAAGGAATCATCTTTTTCGTTGCCGAACAATCCGCCCAGTTTCTCCTGTTCACGCCACAGCCCGATTTGCTGGATCGCTTCATCATAGGAAATTCTGCGCTGTCCGGCTTGCTGGATTCCGGTCACCTGTAAACGCTGATGATCGTAATCGTCCAGCACCGTCAACGCGTGACTGTATTGCTCCAGTATCGACAAGATGCCTTGCGATTCGGAAGCGGTTAAGTCTTTTTGTTGGAACAAGCGTGAAGATAACGCAATCGCTTGTTTTAAATCAGCGAGTTTTTGCTGTTGCGTCTGAAGTTTTTGTTCATTCAACACATACCCTTGCACCAGGTAGCGCTTGAGAATGTTGCTGGCCCAGATACGGAATTGCGTGCCTTTTTTGGAATTGACGCGATAACCGACGGAAATGATCATATCCAGATTGTAATGTTCAATCTCGCGGTTTATCTTGCGTTCGCCTTCCTGTTGAACTATCCGGAATTTCCGGATAGTTGCCTTAGCGGCAAGCTCTTGCTCAGCCAAAACATTGCGGATATGCTCATTGATGGTGCGCACATCCTTATCAAACAAAGCCGACAGTTGGCGCTGAGTCAGCCAAACCGTTTCTTGATCCAGCGTAACCTCAAGCTGTACGCTGCCATCGGCGGATTGATAAATAGTAATCTGGTCTGGAATATTCATACGGCTACCCGTGCCTCGCCGCTCATCAGTTTGGGAAGCAGGGTGTTGCGGAGGGTTTCGTGGGTTTTAATTTGCTCTAAATTAGAAGAAATTTTTTTCAATGAAGAAGAAACAACATTATTGAAGCGTTCAATAGAATCAGAATCTGGGATAGCTATTGGATAATTCTTTAATGTTGCCCAATCAGTTCTCGGCATTCGCGTACCTCCAGAACTCGAATTGGCATATTCAACTACTTCATCTTGGAAGAATGCGAAAAGGCAAAAAGCAAACAATTCTGATTTTATCGGCCTAATTACCAAAATATCTGTTGAGCAAATACCTGAAAATGGTGCAAAGCAAACTTTGTGGAAATATGGGCGTAATTTGCCAAATAAGATATCGTGTTTTTGAAATGCATACTTATTACTACTAACTTCAGAACCGAAGCCATATTGCTTTAGTGCAATATTTCTTTGATCGATATGTTCCAAACCAATATATTTTGATTCCGATTTTAAATCGGATGCTTTTATAGCTTCCTTAACGTTAATTGCAACATCTGCTAAATGACCTTCCCTGAAATCCGAGCCTTCCTCCACAAACCACTGCCTAAACAGCGTTTCAGCCATGGCTTCGAGGGTTTTGTTCTGGCGGTGCAGCAGGTCAATTTTGTCGTCAAGGCTGCTGAGGACGGAGGCGATGGCTTTTTGTTCTTCTATATCTGGTAACTCAACAGACATATTTCTTAAAACCGAAGCCTTTATGCCAAAAACAGTTGTGCCGGATGCTCTTGATTGCAGTTCGTGCTGTCCTGTATCGTTTTGAAAATAGTATTTTAAAAACGGATTAAAAACGAATTCCTTCTTTCCTCTCAACGTTATTATTCTCTGAGCAAGAGCCACATTTTTGTCTTTAATTAGGGCGACTTCACCTAATGGTGCTTCTGTTGTTAATACAAGATCATCAATTTCTGGCAAACCCCTTGTCATCCATGAATCGTAGTCTTCTTGAGCAATAAATTCATTTGGAGGTAAGATTTTTCCTGCTTTTACAATTTTTGCCGTGACTAACGGTATACCAGAAGCTGTTTTAGTTGGTGTTTTACCCCTGTAGTCAATAAATTTATCAATGACATCTTCTAAAACATATTCCCGCCACTCACTCATACCTTCACCCTAGCCAAACTCTCAACAATAGCCTTATTCAGCGCCGCTTCTTCCTGCAACTGCGCCTCGAATTCCGCCTTCAATGCAGCAAACCGTTCAGGAAAATTAAAATCCTCCTCTTCATCCGGAAGCCCGACATAACGCCCCGGCGTGAGCACATAGTCCAGTTCGGCCACGCGCTCCACCGGCACGGAAGCGCAGAAGCCTTTGATGTCTTCATACGGCTGTGGGATTCCAGCCTGCGCGGGAATGACGGCGGCGTTGCGCCAGGCGTGGTAGGTGCCGGCGATTTTCTGGATATCTTCGCGGGACAGTTCAAGGGTGCGGCGGTTGATCAGATGACCGAGGTTGCGCGCGTCAATAAACAGGATTTGATCCTTACGGGGATGTCCATTATTACGCGCACGGTTCATGAACCACAATCCCGCAGGAATTTGTGTGTTCAGAAACAACTTACCCGGTAAATTCACAATGCAATCGATCAGATTACCTTCCGCAATGAGATTTTTGCGGATTTCCCCTTCGCCGGAGGTTTTGGAAGTCAGCGCGCCTTTGGCCAATACCACCCCGGCAATGCCCGCGGGCGTTAAGTGATACGCAAAATGCTGTAGCCAGGCGAAGTTGGCATTGCCTGCCGGGGGGGTGCCGAATTGCCAGCGTGCATCGCCGCGCAGTTGTTCGCCGCTCCAGTCGCTGACGTTGAACGGCGGATTGGCGATGATGAAATCGGCTTTCAGGTCTTTGTGCGCGTCGTTCAGGAACGAGCCTTCGTTGTTCCATTTCACCTGCGAGCTGTCGATGCCGCGAATGGCGAGGTTCATTTTCGCCAGGCGCCAGGTGGTCTGGTTGCTTTCCTGGCCGTAAATGGAAATATCGTTGATGCGGCCTTGGTGCTCTTCGACAAACTTTTCCGATTGCACGAACATGCCGCCGGAGCCGCAGCAGGGATCAAATACCCGGCCTTTGTAAGGTTCCAGCATCATCACCAGCAATTCGACGATGCTGCGCGGCGTATAGAACTGACCGCCTTGTTTGCCTTCAGCCAGCGCAAATTCACCGAGGAAATACTCGAACACATGGCCGAGTACGTCTTGACTACGCGCTTTGGCATCGCCGAGCGCAATATTGCCGATCAAGTCGATCAGCTCACCCAGTGACGTGGGATCGAGGTTTTGTCGTGCGTAAACTTTTGGCAATACACCCTTGAGCGATGGATTTTCCTTTTCAATCGCATCCATGGCGGCATCCACATAGGTGCCGACATCGGGTTGTTTGGCTTGCGCTACCAGATGTGACCAGCGCGATTCGATGGGAACAAAGAATACATTCTCTGCTTTGTATTCATCTTTATCTTCCGGGTCGGCACCAGCGAGATCGCCTTCACCGGCTTTGAGCCGGGCGTGCAGTTCCTCGAACGCATCGGAAATGTATTTCAGGAACATCAATCCGAGCACGACATGCTTGTATTCTGCCGCATCAATATTTTTTTGTAACTTACAGGCGGCTTTCCACAGTTGCTTTTCCAATGGCTCTTCTTTGACTTCTTTTGCTTTGGCCATGGTTACATTCTTTCCTTTTAGCATTAGGATAAATATCAAAACGATTCAATTGAATTCTAACCATAAAGCAAGACAATAGCTTAAAAACGATCACTAAAATATCAAAAGTAGTCCAGCGTGAAACGTAAAAGAATTGCAACTTGTCAGCTATAATCTGTGATTTTATTAGCGTTGTTTACATCTTTTTGAGAAGATGTGAACATGAAAATACACAAAAGAACACGGTTAACGCCACTTGATCGTGAAGAGATCTAGCGACTCTATGGAACTAGGGAATGGACCAACAAGCGCTTCTTGCAGGCAAAGTATGGGATGAAGCGTTTGGCAAAGAATAAATTTGCTCCGCGCGCCCTGCACCTATCCCCGCGGCAAGACCTCGGGGTATTACGGCGCAGAAAACCAAAAACGGCGCGCTACGCTAACTTCAAAGACACAAACTATAATGCTCCCCCGTGGCAAGACCACGGGGAATCGCAAGTTCAATTAAATTTTATAACACCAATGCTAGAAGATACAAAATAGACTTCAAAAAATCCGAAAACCAAAATTTTCAAAATAGTATTGCCCGATCTCATCACGAGAAAACCGGTGATTCTGCCCACCCTTCTGGGCGATTTTTAAGGAGCCCATCAATGAACCGAGTTGTCCAGTTGTTTGCCAATCCAGATTATTGACAATGCCATACAACAGACCGGCACGATACGCATCGCCGCAACCGGTTGGGTCAACAATATCTTTGGGTTTGACACAGGGGATTTCAATTTTCTTGCCGTCAGCGTAGATGATGGAGCCTTGCGCACCCAGCGTGATGATCAGCGCTTTGGCTTGGTTTGCCAGCGATTCAAGACTTCGTCCTGTGCGGTCTTGCAGCATCTGGCCTTCATAATCATTGACCGCGATGTAATCCGCTTTGCCGATGAAATCCAGCAGTTCCTCCCCGTTATACATCGGCAAACCCTGGCCTGGATCAAAAACAAACGGAATGCCAGCTTCGTGGAATTCACGGGCATGTTGCATCATGCCATCACGCCCATCCGGCGCAATGATCCCTAGTCGAATGTCGCTGGTATCTTTCACGGAATTGAGATGCGAGAAATTCATTGCCCCTGGGTGAAACGCAGTAATCTGATTATCATCCAAATCAGTAGTTATGAATGCTTGCGCGGTAAAGCTTTCAGGGATTTTCCGCACATGCTGTTGAGTCAGGTTTAATTGTTCAAACCGTGCAGCATAAGGCGCATAATCATCGCCAACGGTAGCCATCATGACCGGTTCACCGCCCAGCATTTTTAAATTGTAAGCGATATTACCGGCACACCCGCCAAATTCACGGCGCATCTCTGGAACCAAGAATGCGACATTCAATACATGAATTTTTTCCGGCAGAATGTGATTCTTAAAATGATCGGGAAAGACCATAATATTATCGTAAGCGATAGAACCACAAATCAGTGTGCGCATAGTTTTTTAGCGGCAGTTAGAAAGATTGGAAAGTAACGGCAGGCTTATCTGGCACCCTAAGATTCGAGGAAACTTTGATTTCCCCTGCCGTTATACTGAATGTAACGAGATGATTCTTCTTGATTAGGCGCTTGGCTTCCAGGCCAGATCCAGTTCACGCGCTGCTTTGACATCATCCAGTTTACGCACCGGCATGGTATGTGGTGCGCCTTTTACCAGATCAGGTTGCAACTCGATTTCCTGCAGAATTTCTTTCATGGATTTAACGAACGCATCCAGTGTTTCCTTGGATTCCGTCTCAGCCGGTTCAATCAATAAGCATTCTGGCACCAGCATCGGAAAATACGTTGTAGGTGCATGATAACCTTTGTCGAGCAGGCGTTTGGCCAGATGCATCGCAGTCACACCAGTCTTATCTTTAATATCTTTTAGAGTGACAATAAATTCATGGCTGGCACGTCGTGTCGGATAGGCTATTTCAAAACCTGCTTTACTCAATTCAGCCATCAAATAATTGGCATTCAGTGTGGCAAATTCAGAAATGCGATGCATACCATGCATTCCCAGCAAACGAATATAGATATAAGCACGCAGCAAAACACCGGCATTACCCATGTGAGCCGATAACCGGCCAATTGATTGGGGTTTTTCTTTTTCGGTAACCCAGCGATAGGTATTCCCGTCCTTGGCCACAATCGGAATCGGCATAAACGGCAGCAAACGTTCGGCAACACCCACCGGGGCAGAGCCTGGTCCGCCGCCACCGTGCGGTGTAGAGAATGTCTTGTGCAGGTTAATATGAATTATGTCAAAACCCATATCACCAGGCTTAACTTTACCCAGCACTGCATTAAGATTGGCTCCATCGTAGTATAGTAATCCACCTGCCTGATGCACAACGCGACTCATTTCTGCCACATTCTTCTCAAATACGCCCAATGTAGATGGGTTGGTCAACATCAGTCCAGCAGTTTGAGGCCCAACAGCAGCTTTTAATGCAGCCAGATCAACGTTGCCTTCTTTGTCGGTGGCAATTTCCACGACCTTGAAACCACACATCACAGCGGTAGCCGGGTTAGTACCATGCGCCGCATCCGGCACAATAATTTCAGTACGCGCAAAATCACCGCGCGCTTCATGGTAGGCACGAATCATCATGACACCGATTAACTCACCTTGCGCACCTGCCATTGGCGTTAGGCTCACACCTGCCATGCCGGTAATCGCTTTTAACGTTTCCTGTAATTCATACATACAGGCAAGAAAACCCTGTCCGGTGTCTTCCGGTGCAAGCGGGTGCCTGGAAAGAAATTGCGGTAGCATGGCCAATGAGTTACATGCGCGTGGATTGTATTTCATCGTGCACGAACCCAGCGGATAAAACTCGGTATCAATCGAGAAATTCTTTTGTGACAAACGGGTGTAATGGCGCACTGTATCCATCTCAGAGACTTCGGGTAGAAGTACTGGCGATTTGCGCAGCAAGTTTTGTGGAATCTTAGCCGTGCTTGCGGCAGTCGCCGGTGACTGAGAATAATTACGGCGCCCTGGGCGAGAGTGTTCAAATATCAGCATTTTTTATGGGTAAAACGTTAATTTATTTTAAGGCAGCTAAGGCTGCTTCGTAATTCGGTTCATCAGCAATTTCAGGAACCAGTTCGGCATAGATAATGGTATCCGATTCATCCAGAACGATTACCGCACGTGCCGTGATTCCTGCAAATGCACTGTCTGATATGAAAACCCCGTAATCTTTCATGAAGTTGGCGCCACGCATGGTTGACAATGTAATTACCTTATCCAATCCCTCGGCATCGCAGAAGCGGCTCATGGCAAAAGGTAAATCAGCAGCAATGATCAGCACAACCGTATTGTCCATGTTGCTGGCCTGTTGGTTAAATTTTCGTGTCGAAATCGCACATACTGGCGTATCCAGACTAGGGACAATGTTCAGTACTTTTTTTTTGCCGGCATAATTGGCCAAAGTAACATCGGCCAAATCCCTATTCACAAGAGAAAACGCAGGCGCTTTCTGCCCGACCTTTGGAAAAGTGCCTTCAATTTTGATAGGATTTCCTTTAAGAGTAACCATAGTTTTTCCTTTATGATGAATTTAAAAAATAATGTTATTAACCAATCGCGTGCTTTAAAGCTTCAGCATAATTTTGTAAATCATTCTTTGTCTTAGTTTCAGTAGCACAAACCAATAATGCATTGCCCAATTCAGGATAATGTCCCTGTAAATCAAGCCCGCCGAGTATGCCTTTTTGTTTTAATTTGGATAATACTTCTGCAACGGGCGCAGCTAAAGTCAGTGCAGCTTCGTGAAATACCGGTCCGCTGAATGTTCTTTTCACACCATTGATTTTTGCCAATTGTTCGACCAGTTCCAGCGTGTTGGCATGCGATTGTGCAGCGACGCGACGCAAACCTTCTGGGCCCAGTAATGACATAAAAATGGTAGCTGCGGTAACCATCAATCCTTGATTGGTGCAAATATTGGATGTGGCTTTGGAGCGCCGGATATGTTGTTCACGCGCCTGCAATGTCAACACAAAGCCAGGTTTGTTATCCAGATCCGTGGTACGACCGATAATGCGTCCAGGCATCTGCCGTACCAAATCATTCTTGCACGCCATAAAGCCAAAATATGGACCGCCACTGGAAAGCGGGATACCCAGCGGTTGACCCTCACCCACGGCAATATCCGCACCTTTGCTACCCCACTCGCCTGGCGGGGTCAATAATGCCAATGCAGTTGGATTCACAACACCAATGGCAAAGGCATTTTTACTGTGCGCCCAGTCGGTCAGTGCATCCACTTGTTCCAGCACGCCAAAGAAATTAGGTTGCGGAATCACTAGTGCGGCAAATTCTTCGTTGGCAAAATCAGATAACGATCCCGGCTCTATCTGCCCGGACTGTGTGTTAAATGGCAACTCGACCACTTCAATTTTTTGATTGCTGACAATCGCACGAACGACTTGACGATAAACGGGGTGTACTGTTTTTGGAATCAGAATGCGCCGTGACGATTTATGGGAACGAACAGCCATCAAAGCTGCTTCAGCCAGCGCAGTTGCCCCATCGTACATACTGGCATTGGATACATCCATGCCCGTCAGCGAAGCCATCATCGTTTGATATTCATACAATAATTGTAAGGTACCTTGACTGGCCTCAGCTTGATACGGCGTATAGGAAGAATAAAACTCTCCGCGTGTGGTGATTTGCCAAACGGCAGCGGGTATGTGATGTTCATAGGCACCCGCCCCGATAAAGTTCTGGTAGAACCCGTCTGTGGTGGCACGCTCCATCATCAGCCGAGAAATTTCCATTTCGCTGAGTCCGGGTGGAACGCCTGTCAATTCACCGCTGATTAATTCTTTAGGAATTTCATCAAACAGCTCTTCAATTGTTTTTGCACCAATGCTGGCCAGCATCTCGGCGATATCTTCTTCGGTATGTGGAATAAACGGCATGATTTATTTAAAAAAACTTAAAGTAATAAAGATAAAATAGACAAACAAATTCAAATCTCAATCCAGATGTGATTTTAGTGTTCTTCGTTTTCAACCAATTCGGTATAAGCTGCGGCATCCAGCAATCCATCCAGCTCAGACGTGTTGCTCGGTTTTAATTTAAACAACCAGGCTGAAAACGCATCTTCATTAATCTTTCCCGGCTCGTCCGCCAATGGAGAATTAACCGCAATAACTTCACCCGAAATCGGTGAATACACATCGGCTGCTGCCTTGACGGATTCAGCGACAGCGCATTCTTCTTTTTGTTTAAGTGTACGGCCAATTTCTGGTAACTCGACAAACACCATATCGCCAAGCAATTCTTGCGCGTGATGGGTAATCCCAACAGTTACCGTGCCATCAGCCTCAGGTTTTACCCATTCATGGGATTTGCTATATTTTAAGTTTGTTGGAACACTCATTTTTTCACTCCGGATTAAAATAATATTTTGTTACAGTTTGGAATTAAACCAATGCTTTCCCATTACGTACGAACGGGTATTTTACCACTTTGGCGCGTAGCTTTTTATCGCGCACTATCACGTTGACTTCATCACCAATCGCTATCTGTACCGGCAAACGCGCCAAAGCAACTGATTGGTTCATCGTCGGCGAGAATCCACCACTGGTAATTTCGCCTTGATATTCAGCGCCATCGCGTTGGCCGACTACTTCCTGATGGCTGCGCAGCACACCACGATCGATCAGTACCAATCCAACCAATTGTTGCGTCACAGCAGTATCTAACAACGCTTGTTTACCAATAAAATCCCGCTCGCTTTTAAGATCGACCGTCCAGGCCAAACCCGACTCCAACGGATTCTTGGTTTCATCCATATCCTGACCGTACAAATTCATCCCGGCTTCCAGACGTAACGTGTCACGAGCGCCTAATCCGGCAGGTGCAACACCGGCAGCATGCAATGCTTTCCAAAACGACGGCGCGTCAGCGGCTGGCAGGATAATTTCAAAACCATCCTCGCCGGTATAGCCCGTGCGTGCAATAAAATACTGATTCACTACGGTAGATTGAAACAACTTGAGTTCTTCTGTCGCAGCTTGAGATCCTGAAATAACCTGCCAGACTTTAGCACGTGCGTTAGGACCTTGCACCGCGATCATAGCCAGATCACGCCGTGGGGTAATCTCTAAAGCAGGCGCGAGTGCATCGCGTTGTTTGAGCATCCAGGCAACGTCTTTATCGGCTGTACCCGCATTCACTACGATGCGAAACCAGGTTTCCGACAGAAAATAAATGATCAAGTCATCAATGATGCCGCCTTGGGGGGTCAGCATGCAGGAATACAAGGCTTTGCCGGGAAGAGTCAGTTTATCAACGTTGTTGGCGACCAATTGGCGCAAAAAACCGCGCACATTGTCGCCCTTGATATCCACCGGGAGCATGTGAGAGACATCAAACATGCCAGCATCCTGGCGGACCTTATGATGTTCGTCTAACTGTGAGCCATAATGCAGCGGCATATCCCAGCCACCAAAATCCACCATTTTGGCATTCATGTCACGGTGGGTTTGATTAAGGGGTGTCATTTTCAGCACGGATTATTCTCCCGAAAATAAAAAAAAGCCATTTCAAATGACTTCACGCCCCTCTGTCCTTTTTACCTGAGAGATTTGCAGATTACTATCCGCGTGCCCCTTCGGTGGCCAAAAATAAATTTCTCGGCGCTCTCCAGATTGCCTGTCACAAGCGGTTCTCAGGGAACAAGTTTGACTTGACCATGCCTGAGCGATTCCGGGGGGGTTACGCCTTCGGCGGCGCTGAAATGAAAGCGCGCTCTCCTGCTTGGACTTTAAATGGCAGAGTCCGAACTATACCTTAGTAGCCGTAGTTTATACAAGCTGCTGTGGTCAAAAAGACTGAATCGCCCCGATTTTCCAGAAACTTTTAATGTTGAACAGCCTGCATCTGTGACTCTTCCCATTGCCGATATTACGCTCTTCAAATTCTGCCAATAGATATTGGCAATTGTTTCCAACACTCTTCGATTATTGAACCAGCCCACGGCAACCCCAACTTCTCCACGATCCTAAAAGTCATTAAGGCGCTCGGATTGAAGCTGCATGTCGAAACACCCGGGCACTGGAGTTTGTCAGTAAATTGAAAAAGGATCTGATCGACTAAGATTTCAGTTTGACATGATCCCTTGCCGTGCATACAAAAATAACTTGATCAAGGTTATTTTTGTATGCACACTTATGCGTGAAAAATCACATTAGATTCCACCAAAGATGCTATCAATATCGCCAAACATGGCGTATCGATGGCATTGGCTTCTGAACTTGACTGGGAATCCACTCGATTGTGGCTGGACACGCGCAAGGAATACGGTGAAGTACGCACCATCGGCCTTGCGCTCATGAAAACACGCTTATTTTATGTAGTTTTCACCGACCGCGGCGACTATCGCCGCATTATTAGCCTGCGTAAGGCAAATGCTAGAGAGGTTAACCGCTATGTATCTCAAGACTAAATCAGGCAAAAAAGTATATCTGCCAACACCGGAAGAAGATGCCGCCATCACCGCAGCCGCGATGTCCGATCCGGATGCTTTACCACTGACCGATGCCGAGTTTGCGAAATTGAAACGAGTAGGCCGTCCGCGCGCCGCTGTAACCAAAGAACGAATCACTATCCGTTTATCGCGCGAAGTGGTCGAATCGTTCCGCGCTACCGGCAGCGGCTGGCAGACACGCATGGATGAAGCGCTCATGGAGTGGCTACGAGAGCATCGTCCATGACTGGCAGGCGAAACGAAAAACTGTTCATCTTCATGAATGCGTGATGGCAAGACACGACCATTTGCGCTACGAAGGTGGACTAACTTACCCAGCCCGTTTGATTTCTGTTTCACCAGCCATTGAGACCAATGATTTGTTTTCTGTATAAATTGGGATACAATCTTTCCGATGAATACGATTCAAACCACAGAAGTTTTCGATAAATGGTTCGATGAATTGAGGGATCGAACAGCCAAAGCGCGGATTCAGGCACGAATCGACCGGGCGGAAGATGGCAATTTTGGCGATTGCAGCCCGGTTGGAGAAGGAGTATCCGAAATGCGCATTCATGTTGGTGCCGGATATCGTGTGTATTACAAACAAGTCGGCATGGAAATATTTTTGTTGCTGGCCGGTGGAGACAAATCGACACAACAGCGGGATATAGAAACGGCGCTTGAATTGGCGCGCAAAATTAAGGAATAACCAATGGATAAAATCAAATTGCGACGCTGGGATAGTGCCGAACACCTAAAAACTGAGGAAGACATAGCACTTTACTTCGAAGCCTGCCTGGAAGAGGCTGACGATGATGCCGCTTTTATCGCCAAAGCGCTTGGAAACATAGCCCGTGCGCGCGGCATGACTCAGCTTGCGCACGATACCGGACTTGGCAGAGAAAGCCTTTACAAAGCTTTGTCCGGAGACGGCAATCCCAGCTTCTCCACGATCCTGAAAGTCATTAAGGCGCTCGGACTGAAGCTGCATGTCGAAACACCCGGACACTGAGTTTGTCCGTAAATTGAGAAAAAATCTGATTGCCTAAGATTCCAGTTAGATGTTTCGGTCATTGCATGATTGTCAAGTCACGGCTCCTTGCGCATTCAGAAATAATTCTTGATTCTGGACCCCAGAATTTTCGCGCTACCGGCAGCGGCTGGCAAACACGCATGGATGAATCGCTCATGGAGTGGATACGAGAGCATCGTTCATGACTGGCAAGCGAATGTGAAACATTTTCGAGGAAGTAAAAAGATGCAGTTTATAAATGGCGAGCATTTTGGCCTATCCTCAACACCGTAGGTTTGATGTTGGGCTTTCTTCGGCAGCCCAACCTACCGCGCTATAAAACCGGACAGTTCTATTTGTTGACAACAGACTTGACCGTTTGCAGTATTGGGCGTAATCACTTTTCGTGATCATAATATCTTTTCCCCTGTGCTGAGATATGTGCGAGATCTCCATGCGGTAGCTAACTTTTCTAATTCAATAAATATTTGAGGGTCATTGTAATCACCTCTTACGGCATTGATATATGCTTTGTATTTTGCTTCCATATATAAGGTCAGAGAATGTGTGGACAAGTACATAAACTCCTCACTAACGCAATCTTCTTGTATTGCTACCGCGATAGTTTCTAATGTACTTAACGATGTCCTGATAGCCGTATTTAGCTCTCTATTTGAAACTATTTTTTCATATATCTCCTTATTTTTAACGTCACCATCATCAAGTATTTTCTTGAATTCTATTTCCATTAAGGCTCGTTTGTCACTTAATTCAACACTGTAAATATAGTATTCACAAGTGTTATGCTATTTTTTATCTTATTGTCCTGTACCTGAAGTTTTAAAGTTAGCCCAATGTAATAAGCTGTGTATATTGCAGCGCACCCACCAGCAACGGCTCCTACAAAAGAGATAAGGGGGCGAAATTCTGTATAGAAATAAAATGCGCTCACCAATATAATTCCAGCGAGCATTAAAACTACAGGAATTGTTATCGGTATTGTAAATGTACCCATTCTCTTAGTTTTATGTTCCATGAATAAATATCCTATCTATTATCGTTACTAATAATCAGCATTTTCTTTAGGGAAACACTAATTTATTCGATTTTTAAGATTTTTTCTCGTGCAGGCAATTGATTCTAATGAAAGTTGAATCTGGAATCCAAGGGGTCAAACCCAAGGGATCACATCTCGACATCACTGATTCACAACCAATCAATTAACCGCGCACCACCCGATAATTAGCCACTAACCGGCACTCCCCGCCCGGCGCAACTTCGCGAACATCGTCCGCCGCATTGGTGGTTTCAACACACAGCAAACGCTTGTAATCGTCGTCTTCCAGATCCGCCATATCCCTGGCGATTTTCTCCCACGGATTCCACACCACGGCAGTTTTACTGCCTTGCGAGGTGATTTGGATGCGACGGTTGAGGGCCGCGTCGTCGATGGTCAGGGTATTGCCCACGTTCAAATAGATACGGTCGACTTCGGCGCCGATGGTCACGTCACCGGTTTGATGTTTTTGCGTGTTGCCGCCACCGGCTTTGTCGAGATAGTCGCAGTCGGATAGCCCCGAAACTTTGGCGCGAGTAATGTCGCCGACTTTGAAGTAAGTATGAAACGCTTGCGTAATGGTGAATGCTTCCTTGCCGGTGTTGCGTGTGATCAATGACAGATTCAAAGTGTCACCGATGACGATTTCCTGCCGCAGACTGAACGCATTTGGCCAGATGGCTTGCGTTTCCGCCGTATCGTCCAGTCCAACGGTAACTTTGATATCGCCATGACTCAGTGCTTCGGTGGCTACCACATTCCAACCGCGGTTGCGCACGAAACCATGTCCAGGGCGGCCTTTACCTTCCGGATCGGCGCCGAACCACGGCCAGCAGATTGGGGCGCCGCCTTTGATGGCTTTACCGTCCTGGTAATACGCTTTCGTGCTCAAAAACATCACATCTTCCGGCTCACCGACGGGCTGATACGACAATACCTGGCCGGCGTGAATCGAGATCAGTGCTTTGGCTTTAGCGGTTTTTACCTGAATCATCGGCAGTCCGCCGTTGCCTGCGATAAATTCCACTTGACCTGCAATACCGAATTGCGTGTTGAGTTGTTCGATCGTCATGATTTTCCTTTATTAAATTATTGTTTGATTTTCTATTCTTGAATGGGTTTGATCCGGCTGGCTGCCAGTTTAGCACGGCTCCGTGCTTCGTCTGTACTGGCGCCGTTGGCTAATGCAACCCCCATACGGCGGCGCGCAAACGATTCGGGTTTGCCGAACAAGCGCAAATCGCTTTGCGGCACGCTGAGCGCATCAGTGATCCCAGTAAATGCAATGCCCTTGGCTTCGAGTTGTCCGTAAATCACCGCGCTGGCACCCGGCGCCAGCAGCGCCGTATCCACCGGCAATCCTAGAATCGCACGCGCATGCAGATCGAATTCACTTTGCTTCTGGCTGCACATCGTCACCATGCCGGTGTCGTGCGGACGCGGGCTGACTTCGCTGAACCAGACTTCGTCGCCTTGGATAAACAATTCCACGCCGAAAATGCCGAGACCACCCAGATTACCGGTAATTTCCCGGGCGATTTCGCGCGCGCGTTGCAATGCCAGCGGTGACATCGCCTGGGGTTGCCAGCTTTCAACATAATCGCCATGCACCTGTACATGTCCGATCGGTTCGCAGAAATGCGTTTGAACGTCACCGTTGGCATCCAGCGCACGCACCGTCAGTTGCGTGATCTCATAATCAAAATGAATCACGCCTTCGACAATGACACGGCCTTGATTGACGCGGCTGCCGCTCGCGGCATAATTCCACGCTGTTTCTACCTCCCCGGCATGATCGATGCGCGATTGCCCTTTTCCGGATGACGACATCACCGGTTTCACGATACAGGGATAACCGATTTTGCCGTCAATCGCGGCGCGCAATTCATCCAGGCTGTTGGCAAAGGCGTACGGCGAGGTCGGCAAACCAAGTGTTTCCGCCGCCAGACAGCGAATTCCCTCACGGTTCATCGTTAATTTGGCGGCACGGGCTGTTGGAATCACGGTCGCAATACCAGCTTGCTCGATTTCAATCAGCATATCGGTTGCAATCGCTTCGATTTCCGGCACGATGATATCGGGCCGCTCCTGTTCGATCAGAGCACGCAACGCTTGTCCATCGGCCATATTGATCACATGCGCCCGGTGCGCTACCTGATGTCCCGGTGCGTCGGCGTAGCGGTCTACCGCAATCGTTTCCACCCCCAGGCGCTGCAACGCAATAATGACTTCCTTGCCCAACTCACCGCTGCCCAGCAGCATGACTTTTGTCGCTGACGGACTCAGCGGCGTACCGATAACCGATCGTTTATTCATGGTATGTTTTCCTCAGTTGCTGTTCTTTTTGTATTCTGTTGTTGTAATGCCCATTGCACATGTTCGCGCACTAACGCTGAAGCATCATCCAATCGGGCTTGTAATGCTTTAACGATTTCGTTCGAATAAGGCGCGTTGCCCAAACCGACGGCAATATTGCGCAACCATTGCGGATAACCGATGCGGCGAATCGGCGTGCCTGCCAGTTTTGTCTCGAAGGTTTCCTGATCCCAACCAAACAACTCTATCAGCGATACATCGTCCATGCCATTGCGCACGTGAAAGTCGTTTTCGTTCGTGATTTTGGCGAATTTATTCCACGGGCATACCAACTGGCAATCATCGCAACCATAAATGCGATTGCCAATCAGCGGACGCAACGCCTCCGGGATGCTGTCCTTTAACTCGATTGTCAGATAAGAAATGCAACGCCGCGCGTCAACCTGATACGGCGCGACTATCGCTTGCGTGGGGCAAATATCGATACATTTGGAACAACTGCCGCAATAATTTCCGGTCTCCTCATCCACGGGCAGTGGCAAGTCCACATACATCTCGCCGAGGAAAAACATCGAGCCCGCTTGACGGGATAGCAATAAGGTATGTTTGCCGCGCCAGCCCAGCCCGGCTTTCTGCGCCCAGGCCACTTCCATCACCGGCGCGCTGTCGGAAAAAACCCGGTAGTTGAACATCCCCGCTTCCGCTGTCATTTTATCGGCCAAGCGCTGCAAACGTGCGCGTATAACCTTATGGTAATCGCGTCCCAACGCATACCGCGAAATAAATGCCTGCTCACCTGTATTGATCACATCCCAGCTATTTTTGGCAGAAGGCGGCGCATAATTCATGCATACGGAAATAATCCGCTGCGTTCCGGGCTCAAGTTCGACAGGCCGGGTGCGTTTGGTGCCATGTTTTGCCATATAATCCATGTCACCGTGATATCCTTGCTCCAACCAATTAAAGAGACCGGATTCCACCGCTGACATATCCGCATGGGCATCGGCAATGCGGATATCTTGGAATCCAAGTTCTTTACTCCATGTTTTGATGGCAGCCGCTAAGGCGGCATAATCCGGTAATTTATTTGTTGAGATATTCTCTTGCATAACACGCATTCTACAGATTCTGAACCCGTACAGAGCTTGACATTTGATCTTGCTGACGAAGCAGCGACGATGGCTCTGGGTAAAAAAATGGCTGCTTGCCTGCATGCCGGATTAACTATTTATCTGTTTGGCAACCTCGGTGCAGGGAAAACAACGCTCACGCGCGGCATTTTACACGGCCTCGGCTATCATCATGTAGTCAAAAGTCCTACATATAATTTAGTTGAAATCTATAAAATTTCTAAGTTATACTTGTATCACTTTGATTTTTATCGGTTCAATGATTACCTCGAATGGGAAGAAGCAGGCTTCCGCGAATATTTTAATTCAGATTCAATCTGTGTGGTGGAATGGCCTGAAAAAGCCGGTGATTTATTGCCAAAAGCTGATCTACAGCTCTTCTTCAGCATTCTTGCGACCGGCCGCAGTATTGAAATCCAGACGGGTACAGAAACAGGAAAACAATGCTTGATACAGTTAAAAAATCAGAAAATAGTGTGATTGCGTGTTTTACCGACAGCAGGCTTGCTTCCGTAGAATATGTCTTTTTGACATGCTTTATTCTAATCTTGCTATTTCTGAATCAGCCCGTTCTGGCTGCAGACACCACTGTTCAATCGGTGCGTGTTGGATTAACACCCGACTACACCCGTATCACCCTGGAATCCAATCAGCCGCTTGAGTATGAATTAAGTATGCTGGAGAATCCACACCGCGTTGTCGTCGATTTAAGTCATACTAAGCTTTCTCCGGCGCTTACCTCGCTACCGCAGAAAATCGATGCCATCGACCCTTTAGTGCAGAAAATTCGCGTCGGTCAGTTAACTCCCCATGTTATCCGATTGGTACTTGATGTTAAGTCAAATGTTGTTCCACGCGCATTTGTTATAGCGCCGAAGGAGAATATTGCGCATCGCTTGGTATTGGACATTTATCATCCGAATAAAGCTGACAAAGCCGATTTGAATGTCCGTGTCGATCCCGCTGCCATCGCTGATTTTGAAACCGATGTTCTGGATGAGCTGGTTGCCACACTGGTACAAGATGGTAATAAACAAAAGACAAATCCGACACCACTGATACGCCCGCACTCACCCAAACCACAGCTAAATCAAATCAAGCAACCTGACAGCTTTCCAGCAGCACAAAATCGCAAACCCAGCATGACGCCACAGAAAAGCTTGGCGCCGCGGATTATTATCGTTGCGATTGACCCCGGGCATGGTGGTAAAGACCCCGGCGCAGTAGGACACCAAGGCACCCACGAGAAAGATGTTACGCTGGCAATTGCCAGAAAGCTTAAAGAACGCATCGACAAAGAACCGAATATGCGTGCTGTTCTGACTCGTACCGGCGATTACTATATTTCACTCCCGCAACGGCGCATTAACGCCCGACGTGCCAATGCAGATCTGTTTATATCGATCCATGCTGACGCCAATCCCAAGTCACATGCACACGGGTCCTCAGTATTTACATTGTCCGAACATGGCGCCACATCAACCACGGCCAGTTGGCTTGCCAACAAGGAGAACAGCGTTGATAACGATTTGATGAGCGGCATTGACATCACATCAAAGTCAAAAGCTATTCGAGAGTTACTGCTGGATCTGTCTCTCAGTGCGACCATCAATGACAGCGTCAAACTGGCTGAATATGTTCTGAAGCAACTGGGTGGTATTAATCATTTACATAAAAGAAATGTCGAACAAGCCGGTTTTGCCGTACTCAAATCTCCTGATATCCCTTCTATTCTGGTTGAAACAGCTTTTCTCAGCAATCCCAAAGAAGAAGAGAAGTTACGCAGCAAAAATTATCAGGACAAAATGGCTGATGCGATGTATTTAGGCATTAAAAAATACTTTTCGGATAATCCGGCATTAGCACGTTCTGAAGTGGCTCAGGTAAAATAAACACGTTTTCTTGCTTGAAGACTTCTATTCAGCACAATCTGTTTCACAATAACCCTATACAATAGTTTCTTCTTGTCCCGGCAGATCACGGTCCGCATAATCAGGCTAGCGGGAACCCGGCATAGTGAATAATTGATCACGATTGGTTATCAACATAGTTAGTTAGCGTTTCCATGAACCAGCCCAAGCCAAATTCGACACGCACCAGCCAC
This sequence comes from Nitrosomonas sp., assembly GCF_019752415.1. GTDB lineage: Bacteria > Pseudomonadota > Gammaproteobacteria > Burkholderiales > Nitrosomonadaceae > Nitrosomonas. The sequence continues at coordinate 62,943 of NZ_JAIEME010000007.1, read as the reverse complement.
TCTCAGAAAACGATGAACCAGTGGTATCAACTTTGCACTAAACAGGGCTATCCACATATTAGCCTGAAGGGCAATTACACTTTAACGGCGCTGGAACGCGTTTTGGAACCATTAGCCAATGAACTGACCCAGCAAGCCGACAATAAAAATCTTTATTGGGATTTAACGGGTATTCAGCAAATGGATACCGCGGGTACAGCCATGTTATGGCGCATCTGGAAAGCACAACGGCCCGAACATTTACAATTGCGTCCTGAACATGAAAAAATGTTTAAGCGGCTGGAAAATCTCCCCAATCTCCAGCCGGAAGGAAAACAGAGAGACATACTATGGCCCATAACAACTTTAGGCGGGTTAGCGCTACTTTTATGGCAGCATACTCTGGGTCTGATTATATTAATTGGTCAATTGCTGATTGATGTTGTTTACTTAATCCGGCATCCTATTTATATTCCGTGGCGTGAAATTTCTGCAAATTTATACCGTACCGGCGCACAGGCCTTGGGTATCACAGCCTTGGTCGGATTTCTGATTGGCATCGTAATCAGCTATCTCTCTTCCAAACAATTACAGTTATTTGGCGCAGATATCTTCATTATCAACATATTGGGGATTAGCATCATCCGTGAACTGGGTCCAATGCTGGCAGCAATTCTGGTAGCCGGCCGCTCCGGTTCATCTATGACGGCACAGCTCGGTGTCATGCGCGTAACTCAGGAATTGGATGCTTTGACGGTTATGGGGATCTCGCATAGTCAGCGCCTGATATTGCCTAAAGTGCTTGGCCTCGGCATTGCAATGCCGTTGCTGGTTTTATGGACCAGCGCGATCGCCTTGCTGGGTGGCATGGTCGCGGCAGAGTTACAGTTAGGTTTAAACTATCAATATTTTCTGACCGCATTACCGGATTCGGTACCCATAGCCAACCTGTGGCTAGGACTGGGGAAAGGGGTTGTATGCGGCATGGTCATTGCGCTGATTGCATGTCATTTTGGTTTAAGGATCAAACCCAACACGGAAAGCTTGGGAGAAGGCACCACTTCCTCTGTTGTGACAGCGATAACAGTGGTTATTATTATCGATGCAATTTTTGCAATTATATTTTCTGATGTCGGACTTTCCTAGAAAAATGACAAATCCGGGATGCATCATTGAAATTGAGTCGTTATATACCCGGTTTGGCAATCTGGTTGTCCATCAAGATATCAATTTATGCGTTTTACGTGGAGAAGTACTGACGTTGATCGGAGGCTCGGGTAGCGGAAAAACGACATTGCTGCGCCAAATGCTTGGCCTGGAACAACCATCCCAAGGCAGTGTTAAAATTTTTGGTAGGTCCCGGAAAGATCCCGGCTTTAATCGGCAGAGAAAGAAAATACGCAGCCGTTCCGGTGTGCTTTTTCAGCAAGGCGCATTATTTAGTGCATTATCTGTGTTTGATAATATTGCTTTACCGTTACGTGAATTACACACCCTTAGCGAGGAAATGATTCGTGATTTGGTTATGATTAAATTAGATATGGTGGCCATCGGATCTGAGCATGCGAATAAAATGCCCGCCGCCCTATCCGGGGGAATGATCAAACGTATCGCTTTAGCACGAGCCCTGGCTTTGGATCCTGAACTATTATTTCTCGATGAGCCCACTGCCGGATTGGACCCGGAATTAAGTGAAAGTTTTGTAGAACTGGTGCTTGCATTACGCAGTGAAATGGATTTAACCATTGTCATGGTGACGCATGATCTTGATACACTGGTACCATTATCCGATCGGATTGCAGTCCTGGCTGATCAACAGATTATTGTGACGGGCACCTTAGATGAAGTATGCAACTTTCAGCACCCGTTTACTACCAGTTTCTTTAAAAGCATGCGACATAAAACTGATCAAAAAAATTATCCGGAGCAAATATGGAAAACCGTGCCCATGCCCTTGTAGCTGGCATATTTGTTATTTTCCTGAGTATCACAGTGACTTTTGTTGCGATGTGGTTCAGTGGTAACAATATCCAACGCAATTCCTATCTCGTGGTAACCAAAGAATCGGTTAGCGGACTCAACCCGCAATCTGCCGTACACTATCGCGGCGTTAATATTGGCAAGGTTGAAAATATCGAATTTGATCCGGATAACCCGCATCAGATTCTGATTCAGATCTCAGTCGATGAGAATGTTAGGCTTCAGAACACTATTTATGCACAACTGGGCTATCAAGGCGTCACTGGATTGGCTTATATACAACTCAACGATAATGGCATTGGTAATGAACAATTACCAAGCGATGCACAAATCCCAATGCGCCGTTCGTTACTTGATGAGGTGACTGGATCGGGCCAAGACTTGCTCAGTAATGTGAATCAACTGGTATTAAAATTGCATCAATTGCTGGACGATCAGAATCAAACACATGTCTCAAAAATTCTGCAGAATATCGAAAAAGCCACCAGAAACTTTGATGGCATTGCCGGCCGTTTACAACCTGTATTAGAGTCTGTCACCGAACTATCAACTCAGTCCGCCACCTTGGTCAAGCATTTAGATCAACTATTAGGTGAAATTAATATTACTGTAGCAAAAATCAATCAGAAAGAGGGTATTTTTGACAGTTTGTCGCATAGCACACAGGAACTGGCAACCACGATTCCTGAGTTGCGTAAAGTGAGTAACAGTATTGCACGCAATTCAAATAATTTAGATAAGGTATTGAATCAATTGGAAGAGAATCCACAAAGCTTATTGTTCGGCCGCCCGCAATCACTTCCTGGCCCTGGCGAAGCCGGTTTTATCCCTCCTGCAGGCAAACTTCAATGACAAAAGTTGCATTATTACTAATCTTTATCGTTTACCTGCTCACAGGTTGTGTGGCGTTCAATAAATCACAATCCCCAGTTTCTATTTACGATTTTGGCATGCAACATGCGCAGACTACCAAACAGCTCTTGCAACAATCACCGCAGCATCGAAAGAGCTTGCTGATTGCCGACGCAACAGCGCCGTCATGGCTGGATAACAATGCAATCCATTATCGGTTGCTGTATCAAAATCCCACGCAGTCCTATACGTATGCCAGCAGCCGCTGGATAGCAGCACCCGCTGCCTTGCTTACCCAGCAAATACGCAACCGTATCGTTGCAAGTACCAGCGAGCAAGTCATAAAAGACAACAGCACAGCAAAAGCCGACTATGTTTTACATATTGAATTGGAAGAATTTACTCAGCTATTTGATACGACGGATGCGAGCCATATTGTCATTGGCTTGCGAATCAGCTTGGTTGAGCGCAACACACGCAAATTATTAGCCCAGAAAGATCTCAGCATAACTGAAAAAACATCCACTGCAGATGCAGCAGGCGCCGTATCCGCTTTAAGTTCAGCAAGCAATCAGTTAATTAATGAATTAGTTAATTGGCTGACCGCCGAATTATCCAACGTTAAGCCTTAGCGCCTACTGCCAAAATTAATCACGAGTTTGATTAATTTATTATTCTCTTATGTTAGTATCCCGTAAATTTATTGCTTCAGGGACTATCTCATGCGTTTATTGTTTATCTTACTGTTTTTAGTCTACCTACTCAGTGCTTGCGGCCTTAAAGGGCCACTTTATCTTCCAAAAACAGATGAAGCCAATCCTGCCTCATCCACTGATATTGGAAAGAAATGAGTGGATTTTCTGAATTTATCTACCACGGTAACGAACTCTATGTCGAATCTGTACCGTTAAAACAAATTGCGGAAGAATTCGGCACGCCATGCTATGTCTATTCAAGATCGGCCTTAACAAAAGCATATCTGGAATTTGATTCTGCTTTTTCTGACCGGGATCACTTAATTTGTTATGCAGTAAAAGCCAACTCCAACATTGCCATACTCAATCTATTGGCACGGCTTGGCAGCGGCTTCGATATCGTATCAGGCGGCGAACTGCTTCGGGTTATTAAAGCAGGCGGAGATCCAAAGAAAATAGTTTTCTCCGGGGTTGGTAAAAATACCGATGAAATGCGCCTGGCGCTGGAAGCCAATATTCTGTGTTTTAATGTGGAATCTGAAGCGGAATTAATTGTTTTAAATCAGATCGCAAAAGACATGGGGAAAATTGCACCGGTTAGCTTACGCGTAAACCCGAATGTTGATGCAAAAACCCATCCTTACATCTCGACCGGCCTTCAAGAAAATAAATTTGGTATTCCGGCCAGTGAAGCTGAAAAAATTTATCGATCTGCTCACCAATACGTTCACATCCGTTTTACCGGATTAGATTGTCACATTGGTTCGCAACTGACAGAGCTTGAACCATTTATGCAAGCAAGTAACAAAATGCTTAATCTGCTCGATACCCTGCAATCTCAAGGTCTCGAAATTACGCATTTGGATTTAGGTGGTGGATTAGGCATTCGCTATACCAATGAAACACCACCGTCGATTAATGATTATGTTTCCACACTGTGCGCCTGCACACAACAAGTCAAACAACGCCTATTAATTGAACCAGGCCGCTCGCTCGTAGGTAACGCAGGCATCCTGCTGACTCGAATTGAATACCTGAAGCATACGCCCTCACGCAATTTCGCCATTGTCGATGCGGCAATGAATGATTTAATGCGTCCTGCACTTTATGATGCCTATCATGAGATTCTTCCAGTCATCAGAAACAAAGAAAAAATTAAAAATTACCAAATTGTTGGGCCTGTTTGTGAAACAGGTGATTTTCTGGGTCACGATCGCAAGCTCGGCTTGATCAATGGAGATTTATTGGCGGTCATGTCTGCCGGTGCCTATGGCATGAGCATGAGTTCAAATTACAATACCCGGCCACGCGCGACTGAAATTATGGTCGATAAAAACACCATTCATCTCATCCGGCAACGTGAGACAATTGATCAATTAATCGCCACCGAACGAATCTTGTCTTAATTTAATGGCATAGAATTTGGAGATGCGCTCAATTGTAGTAATATGCCTTATCGTTTTATGACAAATCAGTAATGACAAGCCTTTCTTCCAGTTTCGATGATGAACAGTACCAAGACCATATTTTGCAAGGTGTATCTCGCACTTTTGCATTAACGATTCCACAGTTACCCGAATCTTTACGCCGCGTTATCGGCAATGCTTATCTTCTATGCCGCATCACCGACACGATTGAAGATGATAGCGCTTTAACTATAGAGCAGACCAAGCAGCTATCGCATATGTTTTCCGAAGTGGTGTGCGGCACTGCATCAGCCGAAGATTTTGCACAACAGCTATACCCCCTGCTTTCCGGGCATACAATTCCAGAAGAACATGATTTAATCAAAAATACACCAGCGGTTATCCGCATTACACATAGCTTCAATCCTACACAGCGCAATGCACTGGAGCGTTGTGTTCGAATCATGGCACAGGGCATGGCCGACTATCAGGAAACAGAATCTCTGGAAGGACTCAAAGATCTGTCCGCAATGAATCAATATTGCTATTACGTTGCCGGGGTAGTCGGCGAAATGTTAACCGAATTATTTTGCGATTATTCAGAGGAAATTAATAGTCAAAAACCTACTTTGATGAAACTTTCCGTATCCTTCGGACAGGGATTGCAAATGACAAACATCCTCAAAGATATCTGGGATGATCGTAAACGCGGCGTTTGCTGGCTTCCGAAAGATATTTTTCTGAAGAATGGATTTAATCTCACGGATTTGCAGCCGGGTATGTCCGATACAAATTTTCAGGCCGGATTAGCGGAGTTATTGGGCGTAGCCAAAGGTCATTTACAAGATGCACTGCTATATACCAGTTTGATTCCCCCCCAAGAAAAAGGAATTCGCCGGTTCTGTTTATGGGCAATCGGTATGGCAGTCCTGACTTTAAATAAAATTAATCAGCACCGGGATTTTTCTGAAGGAACTCAAGTTAAAATAAGTCGCCGCAGTGTTAGAGCTACCATTGCAACAACCAGTTTATTTGTCAGCCAGGATTGGATTTTAAAGTTACTGTTCAAGCTCACATCCAGCAAACTTCCTGAAGTAGCTATCCACGAAGATACTTATTTGAGAGACAAAACAAATAATCAATAGCCTTTTATCTCTACCGGGTTATTATAATATTAAATGAACCTAACTTAAGAACAACATAAAAATACAATATATTATGAAATCATTGGTCACTGGTGCAACAGGATTTCTTGGCTCTGCCGTTATGCGATGTTTGCTAACAGCGGGGCATGAAGTTCGTGTATTGGTGAGACCGGATAGTGACCGGAGAAACCTGGAAAACTTCCCTGTTGAGATTACTGAAGGCGACCTACGGGAGCATCAGTCGCTAAAACGTGCCATTAAAGGTTGCGAAAATCTGTTTCATGTGGCTGCGGATTATCGTCTTTGGGTTCCTGATCCTGAAACCATGCATGAAATCAACGTCAATGGCACACGCGCGCTGATCCTAGCAGCGACTGAGGAAGGCATAAAGCGTATTGTTTATACCAGCAGCGTAGCAACGTTAGGTTTAAAACAAGATGGGTCATCTGCTAATGAAGATACACCATCCAATTTCACCGCTATCACAGGATATTACAAGCGCACTAAATATCTGGCTGAACAAATGGTGAAACAATTGACCGACGAGCACCAGTTACCGTTAATCATCGTCAATCCATCAACTCCGATTGGCCCCGGAGACATTCGCCCGACACCAACAGGCCGTATTGTGCTGGATACATTAATGGGCCGAATGCCGGCTTATGTGAATACCGGATTAAATATTGCGCATGTCGACGACATTGCCTATGGTCATTTACTGGCTTATCAGCATGGGAAGCCAGGAGAGCGTTACATACTGGGTGGCGATAATATGTCTTTGCTGCAAATCCTGCAGACCATTGATGCAATCAATGGAACACAACAGAATCGCATTAATATACCGATTGGTTTAATGCTTCCAATGGCGTGGTTCATGGAAAAAATTGCATCTTTCACACACACTGAACCACGGGCTACCCTGGATAGTATTCATATGGCAAAAAAACTAATGTTTTTCTCCAGTGAAAAAGCACACCGGGAATTAGGCTATCAGTACCGACCCTCGATTGAGGCACTTAAAGATGCTGTTAAATGGTTTAAAGAAAACAATTACTACAACTGAGTGACTTGTTGGTTAATATTCTTATGGAACGCATTAAACTTCAGTGCTCCGCTAACAAAAACATTCAATCTGATGTGGTCAGTTTGCTCTAACTTATCTCTACCATGTTTGTAAGGTGTTGATGTCAACTATGGGTTAATTCCGCACAATACCCTTGGAAATTAGCATCAGGGAGACAGACTAGTATGCAATCTACTAAAAATTACTGTTATTAATTGCACAAAAATGCCAATATTAGCTACTTTACCGATAGCTTTGGAACCAAGACTGAAATAAATGACTAATCAGAGCTTACTTAAAAGATCAATACTCAGCTTAACTAGCCACATTACAAAACCCTATTCTCATAATAAAATTCGAGAAATAAACTGTGAAAAAACTATTATTTATTTGTATGTTAGCTTTTATAAGCACCAGTACGATGGCTGAATGGACCAAAGTGGGCGAAAGTGATATAAAAGGTGGTTACACTGCTTACGCTGATATGGCTTCGATTCGCAAGGTAGGTGAAAAGGTTAAAATGTGGACCTTATTTGACTATAAAATAGTTCAAAAAGTCTCTGGTGTTGAATTTTTATCTGAAAAGATCCGGCGCGAGTACGATTGCAAGGAAAAGCAAATGAGAATTCTTGCGTTCTCGTTATTTGGCTGGAATATGGAAAGTGGCGAACTTATTCGTTCATATAGCCAACCTAAGAAATGGGAAGCAGTGCAACCTGGCAGTATTGATGAAACAGAGTGGAAAGTAGCTTGTGGCGAATAGAATCTCAGTTATCTCGCTAACAAAGTATCAGCCATTAAATGCAATGTAATTCGCGCTTACTTAGATCCACAATCTATATTCTCTTTAATATTTGCAGGTCTATGTGAAATACCGTGGGTAAGAGACAGTTAATCTTCCGCACAAGAAATAGATCATGTTGATGTAGTTTTTAACGTTTCTAAAACCGCGAGCACGTCGTTTGACTAGGGTGCGATTGTAGTTGTGGAAACAATACACGCTCCTCATATCGCACATGCGCGGCTAGTAAATCACCGAATTGGCGCAAACGCAAAGCAGGCTCCAATAGACAAGGCCCACAGGCAAGCTTATGCAACTCCGTATGTTCAGCAAGAATACGTGCGGCAGTTTCTAAATCCAGCGCATTTGCCGCAAGCCGGATCAACAGCTCTTCTTGCGCAAAGTGCTCAGCCAACACCATATGCCAATGCGCTTCAATCCGCGCCAGCACTTCTGAGCAAGTGGTGCTGTCATTGGCATCCGCCGCTTTCCGGGCAGCACGTGCCATCACCAGCGATGTATGGTGTTCCCGTGATAACGAAAGTAAAGCGCCGGTTCGTGGCATGCTGTATGAAAAAGATGGTTAAAAAAGAAAACTTTCAAGACTGAGGTCGCTTTTATTTTTAGTACTACTTTCGATGCAATGATCACAATAATTAGTTTTTAATTTTACATTCCAGGCTAAGCCGACAAGATTATGTTTTGAAATAGAGGGCATTTCCTCTCCTCACCTTACCTTACCTTGCTGTCATTCTTGCTAAAAAATCAGTAACACTTCGCATCATTAACACCATTTGTTCTTTCTCATATTCGGTATATTTTCCATGAGCGGCTTTATTTCTTAGATCAAGCCACGCAGTGACTGACTTTTGATCCAATTTTGTGTATACATATGTGCCATCAGTAGCTGATTAAACTCTGAATAATGGGAGTGCTCTTTACCATACACCATAGTTATAAATGACAATACTGACGCCCTTAGCCCAGCTAGCTTACCTGAATCAACATAGTCACATGTATATTGGTCTGATCTCTTAGTAGACAGAGCAACTTGGGACTGCTCTACTAACTGTTGAATTCTTCTGGACAATTCTTTTAAGTACATATTTTTCCTTCAGAAATAGAATGTACAAATTTAATAGAATAAAATTGTAGAAACAAAACTGGTATCAAAAGAATTAAGATTGATTAGTTGATTGACCATAACTCCAATACAACATAAACCCAGTAAAAATCATCCCGCCGAATAAATTCCCCGCAATCACCGGCAACCCATTCCACAACCACCAATCCGCGATAGTGATATCCGCGCCCAGCAAGATACCGGCAGGGATCACGAACATGTTGACAATGGCGTGTTCGTAGCCGAGGCCGAAGAAGGTCATGATAGGCAGCCACATCGCGGCGATTTTGCCGATTGTGGCGGTGGAAGTGAATGCCATGACGGCACCCAATGTTACCATCCAGTTGCACAGCATTGCGCTGGTGAAGGCGGTAATCGTACCATTCAGGCCGAGATTGGCGTATTCAAGTGTTTTAGTTTCGGCGATGGAGATGGTTCGTTGCAACGCGGGGATGGTTTCCGGGTCGATCGTTCCCATTTTGGTCGCCACGATGCAATACAAATATGCATACGTGACGCTGCCGATCAGGTTGCCGGTCAGCACCCACGTCCAGTTCCTGAACAAATGACTGAAGGGTGTTCTTTGGTCTTTGACGGCGATCGGAATCAGTGCGAAATTGCCGGTTGCCAGTTCCAATCCGAGCAGAACGATCATGACAAACCCCACCGGAAACACCAAAGCTCCGACGATGCCCCAGCCGGTTTGCGTTGCCGTCAAAATTGCCAGCGTGGTGGCATAACCGAGAAAGGCACCTGCCAGAAAACCACGAATCAGCAACTGCTTGACCGGCAAACTGGCTTTCTTTGCACCCGCCTCCAACATGTTTTCGACGATTTCTTCCGGTTTCACATACGCCACGGTATTGACTCCTTGTGCAAATAATTTCAAATCAGAAGCGTGCGATTTTAGCGCATAATCACGCTGAACCGATGACGAGCGTTATTCCAGGTTTGGCGTTTCAGGTAAAAAAAGCTGCAGCAGATCGTTGAGAAAGCGCCTGCCTAGTACGGTGGGTTTAATGCGGTGATTATCGTGTACCAGCAAACCACGTTGTTCGGCTTCATCCAATTGCTTCTGAACGGCGCTAATCGGTAAGCCGGTACGTTCCTGAAACACAGCCGTTTCAAACCCGCCGGTGAGTCGCAGCGCGTTCATCATAAATTCAAACGCCCGGTCTGCGGGGGTTAGTATTTGTTGCGTCTGGATTAACGATTCTACTGCATTGGCTTTGGCCAGATATTCTTTCGGTTGCTTAGCGCGCATCTGCCGCACAATCTTATCGGCAAAACTGATTTTGCTGTGCGCGCCCGCACCAATGCCGAGATAATCACCAAATAACCAGTAATTCATGTTATGGCGTGACTCTTTCCCTACCCGTGCAAAGGCCGAAGTCTCATAATTCCTGAACTGCTGGCTTGCAGTCGTTTGCTCGATCATTTCCTGCATCGCAGCGGCTTGTTCATCATCGGGAAGATTGGGGGGAAAGCGATGAAACAGCGTATTCGGTTCCAGCGTCAAATGATAAGCGGAAATATGCGTAACTCCGAGAGAACACGCCATTTCAATATCAGCTTGCGCTTCTTCCAAGGTTTGCCCGGGCAGCGCGTACATCAGGTCAAGATTGATATTGTCGAAATTCTTCAGCGCAATGTCCACTGCACGATGGGCTTCCTGATCATCATGCACACGTCCTAATGCTTTCAGATGCTGCGCATTAAAACTTTGTACGCCGATCGACAGGCGGTTGATGCCTGCGGCACTAAAATCGGCGAATTTCTGCGCTTCGAATGTTCCGGGATTAGCTTCCAGAGTCACTTCAGCAAAATGTTCCAGCGGCAATAGTGTGCGCACTGCCGTCAAGATTGCATCTATCGCTTTGGCGCTAAATAAACTGGGTGTACCGCCACCAAAAAATACGCTGTTCAGTCGCCGCCCCCAAATATCTTGCAGAGCAAACTCGAGATCCCGTATTAATACTGCAACATATTCTTCCTCAGGCGCCTGGCTACCCTCCCCGCGAATTTCATGAGAATTAAAATCGCAATAAGGGCATTTCTTCAGACACCACGGAATATGAATATACAAACTCAGCGGCGGCAGTGAGTTGAGCTTGGGCGATTGCGAATCAAGGATTGATGCCGGTGAAATCATCGAAGTCAAGAAACTTGATTAGCCAATTTTGCGTAAAGTTAATAACGGCGGGCTGGATAATGCTGAGCGCGTGCCCAGCATACCGGCCACTAAAACACCAACAACGCCGATTGATGTACCGATCAACCAAATCCAGGGATTAAAGGTGTAGTCGAGATGCAAAACATGCTTACCGATAACATACCCCAATACACTGGCACCGGCCGAAGCAAACAATCCGGCCAATGCGCCCAATATCGCAAATTCCGCCGCCCAAGCACGCGACAATTGTTCTCGTCTGGCACCAAGCGCTCTGAAGATGGCCGCTTCATAGATGCGTTCATCCTGCGTGGAGGCAATCGCTGCGTACAACACGGAAAAACCGGCGAGTACGGTAAACACAAAAACAAATTCAATTGCTTGCGAGACCTGATGGATCATTTGCTGCACCTGGTTAATGACGATTGCCACATCGACCACCAGAATATTTGGAAAGGTTCTGACCAGTTCATGCATCATGGCAATTTCTGTCGGCGCCACATAAAAACTGGTGATATAACTGACCGGATAGTTATCTAGCAAACCAGGTGGCACGACAACAAAAAAATTAACCCGGAAACTATCCCAGTCCACTTTTCTCACACTAGTAATCTTGGCTGAGAAAGGACTACCCGCAATATCATAAGTCAGTTCATCACCTAACTTGACACCGATTGTTTTAGCAATACCATCTTCAATCGACATAACCGCTTCACTGCTATCCGCATCCCACCATTTACCTTGAACAACTTGGTTATCCAGCGCTTGTTGAGTCGCCCATGATAAATTGAATTCGCGTCGGATATGCCTTTCAGCATGCGGGTCATCCGCGTAATTCTCTGGTGACACATCCTTCCCATTAATCTTGACCAAACGGCCTCTTACCATCGGAAAAACTGGCGGATGCTCAGTCCCATATTGCTGGAAAAATTCCTCCAGCGGCTGCAATTGATCCGGTTGAATATTGACCAGAAAATGATTCGGCGCATCGGGTGGCAAGCTGGTATGCCAATCGTCGATCAAATCATCCTGAATCAGCGTCAACACCAGCAATGCCATCAAACCCAATCCCAGTGCCACTGCCTGCAATACGCTTGAAACTGCACGGCGGCTGATGCTGGCCAAACCATAACGCCAGGCCCCGCCGGCTTGATGCCGGAGGCTCGACAATACCCTGATCAGAATCCAGCCCAAACAACCAAAAATGGCAATGGCCGAGACAAAACCAATGACAATATAGAGACCCAGTTTCAGATCTTGCGCTTTCCAGATAAACAAAAGCGATAAAGCTACCAGTCCCAATAAATAGCCAGCTATGCTGTGCGCATTGGATAAGCCGATATCTCTGCGCAATACCCGCAAAGCCGGAACGCTACGCAAATTCAGCACGGGTGGTAATGCAAAACCCAGTAACAGCACCAACCCTACCAGCAGACCTTGCAGCGCTGGCAGCCAATTGGGCCATGGTAATTCAGTGTCGACGATACCGGTTAACCAGTGCGTCAGAATCTCCTGGGCCGCAAAACCAATCAAGCATCCAATACTACTGGCGATAACACCCAATACAATAAAATAATACAAGTACAGATAAAATAGCTGTTTCTGGCTGGCTCCCAGACTACGCATCACTGCGCAGCCATCCAGATGGCGCTGGGTAAAGCGGCGCACAGCCAGCGCGATCGCTGCCGCTGCCAGAACAACACTGGCCAGGGCCGCCAGGCTTAAGAATTTTTCTGAACGTTCCAATGCTGCTTTAATCTCAGGACGTGCATCCCGGATGCCTTCAATTCTCTGCGCCTTAGTAAGCTGAGGTTTTACCCAATCACGAAATTGCTGCACCGCTTTTATTTCTCCCGCCACGAGCAACTGATAGGAGACACGGCTGCCTTCCTGAATTAAACCAGTATCCGGCAAGTCGGCTGCATTGATCATGGCACGCGCGCCCATATTGATGAATCCCACCGAGTGGTCCGGCTCACGCACGACCAGCTCGGTTACCGTTAACTGGATATCGCCCACATCCACTAGGTCACCACCTCTAAGTTCAAGTCGTGTCATGACTTTATCATCGACCCAGATGGTACCTGGTTGTGGAATTCTTGCTACCACCTGAATTTCTGGTGTTTCTGCCGACCTGCTGGCCAGATGCACGCGCCCGCGCAATGGATAACCTTCCGTGACCGCCTTGATCTCGGTTAGCAAATTGTTCTCACCGTTAGAGATCATGCTGGGAAATTTAGTCAGCGATGAGACGGATAATCCAAGGCGGCTAGCCTCATCAGCATAATGTTCGGGCAAGGGCTTACTCGAAATAACCAGCAAATCCGCACCCAGCAATTGATTGCTCTCACGCGAAAGTGCCAACTCCACCCGATCTGCAAAAAAACCTACGGTGGCCATTCCACTGACTGCGATAACTAGTGCAAAAACCAATACATTGAGTTCGCCTGCGCGCCAATCACGATGCAGCATGCGAAAAGACAACTTAAAATGATTCATGGAGAGAAATATTACCTTGCCAAAATATAGAGTGAATACCAGCAATGCTGAGTGTCTTAGCAACTATTGCACAAGCTTACCATCCGCCAAACGGATTTGGCGCGAACACCGCCGTGACAGCACTTCATCATGAGTAACTAAAACCAATGTTGTACCATGTTCACGATTGAGTTCGAACATGAGCTCAATAATTTGTATACCGGTAGCAGAGTCGAGATTCCCCGTAGGTTCATCGGCCAATAATAATTTGGGGTCTGTTGCAAATGCACGTGCAATGGCAACCCGCTGTTGCTCGCCTCCGGATAATTGTTTCGGATAATGATGCAAGCGCATTGAAAGCCCAACCCGCTCCAGTAATCTCCGCGCCGTTGTCTCAGCGTTTCCGGCTGCAGAGAGTTCAAGCGGCAACATCACATTTTCAATCGCGGTCAATGCAGGAAGTAATTGAAACGACTGAAATACAAAACCCAGAATCTTGCCGCGCAAGGCAGCCCGGCTATCTTCATCCAGAGTGAAAATATCAATCGCATCCAGGTGAACTTTCCCCGAAGTCGGCAAATCCAATCCTGCCAGCAATCCTAATAAAGTAGATTTACCCGAGCCGGAAGCGCCTATAATTGCAACAGCTTCACCGGCGTTAACCTGCAAATCAATATCCTGCAATATGGTTAATTGTTTGTCGCCGGTATTAACCTGCTTAGTAAGTGCCTTGGTCCAAAGAATGGGTTGTTTAATATCGTTATCTAACATGAAAAATTTCCTGATTATTCTGATGTTTCTTTTTACTTTCATTGCTCCTGCTACAGCGGCGTCACCCAAAACTGTCATGGTTCTTGGTGATAGCCTTTCTGCTAGCCATGGCATGCCAATCGATGCTGGCTGGGTTGCGTTACTCACACAACGATTACAGTCTAAATTCACTGATTATCAAATCATAAACGCAAGTATCAGCGGTGAAACAACGCTTGGAGGACGCAATCGAATCAAACAATCACTTGAAACACATCGTCCTGAGATAGTTATACTTGAGCTTGGTGCTAACGACGGTTTGCGCGGCGCTTCTATAAATTCCATCTATGAAAACCTGGCAACCATTATTGAAATATGTCAGCAACACAATTCTCAAGTTCTACTTGTCGGCATGCAATTACCTCCCAATTATGGCATGACTTATACACGAAAGTTCCAAGCCATTTTCCCGCAATTGGCTGAAAATTATCAAACTAGATTAATACCTTTCCTGCTAGCCGGTTTTGGAGAAAAACACGAATTTTTTCAAGCTGATGGAATACACCCCAACGAAGTCGCACAGAAAAAAATTGTAGAAACTATCTGGGAAGTTCTGCAAACCATGATTAAAACCGAACAAATCGCCACCAACCCAGATAATTAGCCGTGCATTATAGCACTTCGACTAAATCGAACCGAAAACTAAACGATCAAGGATTTTCCAGGGCATCAATAAATATCTTCAGATCTTTGGACAAAGGCGCTTGCAGTTGCATACGCTCCCCCGTATTGGGATGCGTGATTTGCAAGGTATGCGCGTGCAGGAACATTCGTGTTAGTTTGTTCTGTCCACGCGTTTTAGCCAGCTGTTTGTTGATCTCGAAATCACCATATTTATCGTCGCCAATAATTGGAAACCCAAGATGCGCGAGATGAACACGAATTTGATGTGTGCGGCCGGTTTTTAGTTCAGCATCCAGCAAGCTAAAATTCTTCCAGGTTTTTTGCAGCTTAAATATCGTGTGCGACAGCATCGATTTGCTATCAGCGTGCTCACCGGTTGATACTGCAACACGCCGTTCACCGTTCGCAGCAACATACTTGTTAAGAGCCAGCTTAACGTGTTGCTTAGCATTATGCCATTCCCCTCCAACCATCACCAAATAGTGCTTATCCATTAAGCCTCCACGAATCTGCCGATGCAATTCAACCAGTGCTGTGCGTTTCTTTGCGAGCAACAAAACACCGGAAGTATCTCTATCCAGGCGGTGTACCAATTCCAAAAATTTCCAAGACGGATTCTGGGCACGTAATTGCTCGATCACGCCAAAACTGATTCCGCTTCCGCCGTGAACTGCCAATCCACCGGGTTTATCAATCACCAGTAACACGTCATCTTCATACAATGTCGTGAAGGTAAAAAATTTTGATGGTGCAATTGCGGTCCGCCGGTAAGAATCTTTTTCAGTAATCTTGATTGGTGGAATTCGGACGATATCGCCCAATTGCAATCGATAACTGGCAATTATTCGTTTCCCGTTAACACGCACTTGCCCGCTTCTTAATAGCTGATACAAGTGGCTTTTTGGCACATTCCTATAGCGCTTAAATAAAAAATTATCAACTCGTTGGTCGTTCTCTTCTTCTTCGATACATTCTTTGACAACCGCCGCAAAGGATGGAATATTATTATTTGAATATTTAATTTTATGTGTAACTTTCAAGTTGGTTTACAGGCTGTTGTAAAGAAATATAATAATTTTACTTATTTCATTTTAAGTTTCTTTCTGTAAGAATTAACAAATAATTACGAAAGATAACAGGATTTTCTTATAAGATACTGATTAGTAATAAAAACACCAAGAAAGGAAGGTGCATTAACAAAAATTAACATAAAACAAAGTTCTGTTTGGAACTTTATGTAAAATCTGTTACCTTAAGGGGTGCTAATAAATCTTATAACTTATGTATTAGAACAGAATAAATAGGTTTTATTCTGTTCAAGATTACAAAAAATTTCATCCAGAATAAATTAACACACTAAAACACATTAATAGAAAGAAATAAATAATTGATTAATAAATATTATAATAAAACTATTAGACCAAAATCTCGTCATTACAACTACGTATACCAGAAAAATCTATCCGAACAATTTGTGGATAGTGTGCCCATAATTAGAACACGTAAGGTTTGTACATGAAACGAATGTTATTTAATGCGACCCAACCGGAAGAGTTGCGCGTTGCAATTGTCAATGGCCAAACATTGGTTGACCTTGACATAGAATCAATCAGCAAGGAACAACGCAAAAGTAATATCTACAAAGCTGTCATTACAAGAATAGAACCCAGTCTGGAAGCTGCATTTGTAGATTATGGCTGCGAACGTCACGGTTTCTTGCCATTCAAGGAAATCGCTCCTTCCTGTTTCAATGAAAGCGCGGGGTCTAGCAATGGTCGTATCCAGGATCTCCTGCAGGAAGGCCAGGAACTGATCGTTCAAGTTGATAAAGATGAACGCGGAAACAAAGGCGCTGCACTGACCACCTACATTTCACTAGCTGGTAGGTATCTGGTTTTAATACCCAATAACCCAAACAGCGGCGGTGTATCTCGCCGCATAACCGGTGAGGAACGCAATGACTTGCGTGAGGTCATCGCTAAGCTTGAAGTGTCTGGGGACATGAGTATTATTGCCCGAACTGCCGGAATTGGCCGAAGCACAGAAGAACTGCAATGGGACTTGAACTACCTGACACAACTTTGGCATGCCATTGAAGAAGCTGCCAATAATCAAAGTGGCGTTTTCTTGATTTATCAGGAAAGCAGTCTTGT
The DNA here is from genome assembly GCF_019752415.1 of Nitrosomonas sp. Classification (GTDB taxonomy): domain Bacteria; phylum Pseudomonadota; class Gammaproteobacteria; order Burkholderiales; family Nitrosomonadaceae; genus Nitrosomonas. Next base: position 45,684 of record NZ_JAIEME010000007.1, on the reverse strand, counting down.
GATTCGTGCAATTCGTGATTATTTCAGTCAAGAGATCGGTGAGATTTTAATTGACAGCCGAGATATCTATGAGCAGGCCAGCCAATTCATGGTACATGTCATGCCAGCCAATGTGGATCGCCTTAAATTGTATCACGATGATGTGCCGTTATTTTCACGTTTCCAAATTGAGCATCAGATCGAAACAGCCTATTCAAGACAGGTTTCACTACCCTCAGGTGGCGCGATTGTTATTGATCATACCGAGGCGCTGGTATCGGTCGATGTTAACTCAGCTCGGGCCATCCGCGGATTGGATATCGAACATACTGCATTGAATACCAATCTTGAAGCAGCGGATGAAATTGCACGTCAATTAAGATTACGTGACTTAGGCGGACTGGTCGTCATCGACTTTATCGATATGGATGTACAGCGCAATCAGCGGGAAGTCGAAGCCAGATTACATGAAGCATTGCGCCAAGATCGAGCGCGCATTCAGGTTGGAAAAATTTCGCGTTTCGGCTTATTGGAATTATCACGTCAACGCCTGCGCCCCTCTTTGGGTGAAAGTAACTATATTCCATGCCCACGTTGCAATGGAACAGGATTCATTCGTGGCACCGATTCATCGGCACTGCATGTGCTAAGAATCATCCAAGAAGAAGCCATGAAAGAAAACACGAGCGCGTTGCATGTCCAACTTCCAGTCGACGTGGCCACATACCTACTCAACGAGAAGCGTGGAGAGATCTATGATATCGAGGTACGACAAAGAATTAGTATTGTTCTGATACCCAATATCCATATCGAAACCCCTAACTACACCATCACTCGCATACGTCACGATGATATCAGATCAAACGAAACGGTATCCAGTTATAAACTAGTCGAGAAAAAAACCGAGGAGAATAGCCAGATATCACTCGATCAGAAAAACAAGCCTGTCCGGCTTCAAGCTGCTGTTCAAGGCATAAAGCTCGCGCAACCAGCACCCATCAGGGAAGAAAATTCATCGCGTGACACATCGCTTCTGGATAAATTTTTTAGTTGGTTTAAGCCTGCCAATATGGAAGAAATAAAACCCAATCCTGAAGAAAAAAGACAGACTGACATTGATAGAACTAAAGCACCTCAAGACCGTGGACGCTCACGAAGTCGCCGCGGACGCAATAATAGGAATGAACGCACTAAAGATATTTCTGCAAATCAAGTTAGACAAAGCGATTTAAGTGATCTAACTAATGTCGCCAGCGAGCAGGAAGTTACTGTAACCGAGCAACCGAGTCAGCGCGTAGCGGTAGCAGAAAGAAAAAGCAATAAAAAGAAATTTCTTCAACCGCCCGATCCAGATTCCGTGACAAGCACGCTATCAGAAGACCTTTCGATTATCGAACAAGAAAATCTTGAAAACTCGAATATAAAATCCGATGACCACAGGCGTACACGCCGGCATCGCAGCAATAAGAACCGGAATCAATCCGTGCCTAAAAGTTCTATCGATGATCAGAATTTAGCCGCTGAGGAATCACCAGATACCCCAATTGATAGCAAGAATTCTTCCGCGGATCTACAGCCGAATGTTGAGAAAATAATACCAATCAAAGAGAAATCAACGGTTGCAGCCTCGAAACATTCCGTAAAGAAAACAACTGTTGAAACACCCATGGCAACCCAGTCCATACCACCGACTACTGATGGCGAACAAGCGCCACTAGCTGCCGATACCAAATCACCAAAGCCCATTGCAGTTAAGGAACTTCCGGATTTTACAAAAAGCGGTTTAGTGATGATAGAAACACCACCTGAAAAAGTAGAGTTGGTTACTGAAGAAATTATCGTACCTAAACGGCCGAGAAAAAGAATCAAAGAAGCTGTCGACACGCAAGCGGAACCCTTAATGCAAGTTGAAACACGCGAATAATATAGCGCCTGCAATAATCAACAGGCACATTTAACCTAATGTGCCTGTTCCCAGTTGTCTCCGACACCAATGTCTACCAGCAAAGGCACATCAAGCTGCAAAACATTGCACATACATTCCGGCAACGAATTTTTTATTAACACAATTTCATCATCCGGCACTTCCAGAACCAGCTCATCATGTACCTGCATAATCAGCTTGCTGCATAACTGTTCCTTGTGCAACCAGTTACGCACAGCGAGCATCGCCAGTTTGATAATATCGGCTGCGGTTCCCTGCATTGGTGCATTGATAGCAGCGCGCTCCGCGCCTTGGCGGCGATTTCCGTTAGCATTATTAATCTCGGGCAACCATAATCTGCGTCCCAGCACGGTTTCGACATAACCCAGTTGCCTGGCTTTTTCCCGGGTATGCCGCATATAGTTTTCCACCCCAGGATACCGCGCAAAATATCGTTCCATATAAGCGCGGGCAGCACTACGCTCAATACCTAATTGTGCCGCCAGGCCAAATTCGGACATACCGTATATCAGACCAAAATTAATCACTTTGGCATACCGGCGTTGCTCCTGACCCACTTGTTCCAACGGAATTCCAAATACTTCCGCGGCAGTCGCTTTATGAATATCCTCACCAGCTGCAAATGCCTTTAAAAATCCTTCGTCCTGAGAAATATGCGCCATAATCCTTAATTCAATTTGTGAGTAATCAGCTGAAATAATCCGGTGGCCTGGTGGAGCAATAAACGCTTCCCGAATCTTGCGGCCTTCGCTAGTCCGCACCGGAATATTCTGCAAATTAGGATCTGAACTGGCTAAACGTCCTGTCACGGCGACCGCTTGTGCATAATTGGTATGCACCCGGCCGGTATTCCGGTCCATCATCAGCGGCAGTTTATCGGTATACGTCGACTTTAACTTGGCAAGACTACGATAATCGAGCAACAATTTGGGTAAGGGATAGTCCAGCGCAAGCTGCTGCAAGACATCTTCATCGGTAGAAGGAACGCCAGTAGGTGTTTTCTTGATGATAGGCAATTTCAACTGGTTAAACAGGATTTCCTGTATCTGCTTAGGGGAATTGAGATTAAAAGGTTGTCCGGCGATTGTGTAAGCCTGTTGTTCCAAAACGTGTAATTTTTCACCCAATTCATGGCTTTGTTTTTGCAGCAACTTATAGTCCAACAGAACACCGTTACGCTCAATTTCAAATAACACGTCCAAAATCGGCATTTCGATCTCACGATAGATATAATCCAATCGTTCGTCGCTATGAATGGCAGGATACAATGTCTGATGCAATCGTAAGGTAATATCCGCATCTTCTGCTGCATACTGGGTAGCAACATCAATCGCCACTTCATCAAAACCGATGCGGTTCACACCTTTTCCGGTAACATCATCATAACTAATTGTTTTAATATCCAGATGCCGCATTGCCATATTATCCATATTATGCGGGCGGTGAGACTCCAGAATGTATGACTGGAGCAGCGTATCATGCGCAATACCGTTCAATTGAATGCCATGATTGGCAAAAACATGTTTATCGTACTTTAAATTCTGACCCAATTTAGGTTTTTGCGAATTCTCAAGCCATGGCTTAAGTTGATTCAAAGCTGCATCAAGCGGAAGTTGCTGCGGCATACCGGTATAATTGTGCATCAGAGGCAGATACGCAGCTTGGTGATTTTCAATACAAAATGAAATGCCCACCAGCTTTGCCTGCATTGGACTTAAGCTGGTCGTTTCACTATCCACGGACACCAATTGCGCAGTATCCAATCTGATTAGCCAATCATTCAGTTCATCCTCTGTAAAGATAGTCTGATATGTTCCTGAATGCGTCTGAACGGTATCCTTGTTTCCATTATCCGCCGCCGCTGCTGCCAGATTTTCGTTGGAACCACCTGATTCCGGTTGATTTGCATTACTTTGTTGCTGACGTAATTCACGTAATGATGCCTTCATGTCCAGTTGTTCATAGAGCAGGATAAGTTGCTCGGTATCCTGAGGCTTAGATGCAAGATCGGTGATTCTGACTGGAAGATCCACATCACATTTAATCGTAATCAACTGCCGCGCTGTATCGAACCAATCCAAAGCGTTACGTAAATTGTCGCCAATCGATCCCTTGAATTCATCAGCATGTGCAATGATATTGTCCAGCGATCCATATTGTGTAAGCCATTTGACCGCAGTCTTGGGTCCCACTTTATGCACACCTGGAACGTTATCGGCCGTATCGCCGATTAGCATCAGATAATCCAACATGCGTTCCGGCGTTACGCCAAATTTATCAACTACACTCGCCTCATCAAGTACTTCGTTGCTCATAGTATTAACCAGCGTTATGTTTGCGTTGACCAACTGCGCGATATCTTTGTCCCCAGTTGAGATGATGCACTGCATATTTCCCTCAACTGCCTGTTTTGCCAGGGTACCAATGACATCGTCGGCTTCCACGCCATCAACAATCAACATTGGCCAGCCCAATGCACGAATGCAGGCATGCAAAGGTTCAATTTGAATAGCTAGGTCGTGCGGCATAGCCGGTCTATGCGCTTTATAAGCAGGGTATAATTCATCCCTGAAAGTTTTACCTTTTGCATCAAACACACACGCGCTATAATCCGCGTGGTAGTCCTTGTGCAAGCGCCTCAGCATATTGAGCACACCGTGAATTGCACCCGTCGGCTCGTTGTTACGATTGCGTAAATCAGGTAATGCATGAAAAGCGCGATATAGATAGGACGAGCCATCAACCAGCAACAATTTTTTCATTTACAAATTTCCTATGAGCCTACGAGATAAACCGGCCACTCACCTATCTGTGGATAAACCCTGGTCAGCAAAAGAGTCATGGCGCCTGTTTGGAATTATGGCAGAATTTGTTGAAGGAACTGAACGTCTTGATACCATTCAACCTGCCGTCAGTATTTTTGGCAGTGCTCGTACCAATCCCGACAGTCCACACTATAAATTAGCCGAGCAAATTGCCAAACAACTTTCTGATGCCGGCTTCTCAGTTATTTCCGGTGGCGGGCCTGGTATCATGGAAGCTGCGAATAAAGGCGCTTACTTCGGAAAATCACCCAGTATCGGCTTAAATATTCAGTTACCCCACGAACAGCATCGTAATGCTTACCAGGATATCAGTCAGACCTTCCGGCATTTCTTTGCGCGTAAATATATGTTTGTTAAATTTGCCACTGCCTACGTAGTGCTGCCCGGTGGCTTCGGCACATTGGACGAATTAATGGAAGCACTGACACTGGTGCAAACCGGAAAAACCCGGAAAATGCCCATCATTTTGGTCTATTCGGATTTCTGGCGCGGGTTGCTTGACTGGTTCCAAAAGACATTAATTGCCGAAGGCTTTATTTCAGCGGAAGACATGAACTTGATCCAGATCATTGATGAACCCAGTCAGGTAGTTAATGCAATTTTTCAATATTATGAAACCAGTGGATTTGAACCCACTGCTGCTGAAAGAGAAATTCAACTCAATCTTTAACCGTCGCCTATGATTTTAGGTAGAATACAAAATAATCCTGACCTATTGGCAACTAATATGTACCGACTTATCTTTATACTGCTGTTAAGTTCTACACTACCTGTTATGGCGCAAACTGAGCAGCCGAAACAGCCAAAGAAATCTTCGCAGCCGGATAATTTAATACCATTGCCAGAAATTCCCGAGTTACCCCATGACCTGACCGATCCGCCACCACTTCCACCCGATATTCAACCGGATCCTGAACTGGAAACACAAGTAACCATTATAAAACGTGGAGAAGATACCATTGAAGAGCACCGAATTAATGGTGAGCTTCTCATGATCAAAGTTATCCCACGTATCGGCCCACCATACTACCTGAAAAAAAATACTGGCAGAGGTTCGCACACGCATGCGGGTGAAGCGGGCATTGATGTCAGTCCGCCAATGTGGCAACTGTTCAAATTTTAACTGTAATATAAAGCGAAATTAAACGTAACCCCATGAAACTCCTCAGCGCTTGCTTTTTTTTCGTTTTTTTATCCTGTTAACCCATGTCTGTTTTCACACCAGTTACTGATAGCCAGCTCACGGCTTGGTTAAAAGATTACGCGCTTGGTCAGCTCATCACCCTGCAAGGTATTTCCTCGGGCATTGAGAATACCAATTATTTTGTCACGACCACACAAGGCAAATTTGTATTGACCTTGTTCGAAAAATTAACTAATCACGAATTACCATATTATTTGAATTTGATGGCGCATTTGTCGCAACATGATATCCCCTGTCCGGCTCCGATTCCTAGGTTAGATCACGAGCTGCTCGGCGAGCTAAACGGTAAACCGGCTACTATCGTTACCTGCCTGCCGGGGCAATCATTAACACACCCAAACGTAGAACACTGTGCAGAAGTTGGTAGTGTATTGGCAAAAATGCACTTATCCGGAAAATCCTATCCTGGAAAAATGAATAATCCACGCGGATTAGCATGGTGGCAAGCCAAAGTTCCTGAGATCTCGCCATTCTTATCTTCAGATGATAAATCGTTACTCAGCTCAGAACTTGGTTTTCAGTTAGCACAACAAACCGAAATATTACCCGCTGGCGTTATCCATGCTGACCTGTTCCGGGACAATATTTTGTTTACCGGCCATAAAATTGGTGGGGTTATCGATTTTTATTTCGCCTGCAATGACACTTTTCTATATGATCTGGCTATAGTTGCCAACGACTGGTGCATGACCGAAGAAAAAACTTTGGACAGAGTGCGCACATTTTCACTCATTGAAGCCTATCATACGGTTCGACCATTATCCGTTGCCGAGCGAAATGCCTGGCCCGTTATGTTGCGTGCAGGAGCACTACGTTTCTGGATTTCCAGGCTCTATGATTACCATTTGCCACGTCCAGGAGAGTTGACGCACGCCAAAGATCCTGTGCATTTTAGAGAAATATTGAAAAATCACGCAACAGATCCAGACAAACTGCGACAGCTCTGGATATAGAAATTAAATTAAACTGTTTATCGAACTTAACTGGAGAAACATCAATGGAAATTCATCAAGTCCACGGAAAACAGGGATTGCAATGGATCTTAAGCGGCTTCTACTTGTTCCGCAAAGCCCCGCTGGCTTGGGTATTTGTTTGCTTTACCTTGATGCTGATTGCGATGGCAATGTCGTTCATACCCATACTTGGAAAGTTTGTTTTTACATTAATTTCACCGGTATTTCTGGCCGGAATCATGCTGGGTTGCAAGGATATGGAACAAGGCAAGCCGATTGAATTGAAACACTTATTCGTTTCTTTCAAGACCAATCCGGCGCCACTTATTACCATTGGCGGCATCTATCTCATTGGGCAAATCCTGATCATTGGCCTGGTTATGCTAATCGGAGGTTCTCAGATGACGGATATGCTGTTATACGGAAAAAGGGTCGATGAAAGCGAACTAATGAGTGTGATGAGCAATATGCTCACATCTTCATTAATTGCATTAACACTTTCCATTCCACTCATGATGGCTTCTTGGTTTTCACCTTTGCTGGTGATATTTCATAATGTCCCGCCGATTGTGGCAATGCAAAGAAGCTTTTTTGCCTGTCTGAAAAACTTTATCCCGTTTCAGTTGTACGGCGTTACGCTCATTGTGCTCACTGTTCTTAGCCTGATGCCTTATGGTCTCGGGCTTGTTATCCTGATTCCCACTATTTTCACTTCAATTTATGTCAGCTACAAAGACATTTTCCTGGCTGAACCACTGCGATTCAACAATGGTTCATCCGAACCAGATAACCAAAAAATAAACTGGACTGATGTTGATGAGTCCTCGACAAAAGAAAATGAAATCAAAGAAGAATCCAATAATACAGAAAATAAAACTTGAATAGAGTGATACAGCTCAGTGTAATTTATCTGTGCCGAGAAATGAGGCGATTAAAGATCATGAGCGATTCTTTTGCAGCGAGGAACGCCGCCAACAGCCTAAATCTGCTGGAGATTCTATTAACAGTCGATCCTGAAAAAGTATCAAACAACAGTTGTTCTGGAAAAACTACCCGAGAAAAACTGTTATCTACCAAAACCCATGGCCCGGCAGTTTAATTTCCATCAAGAAATCCGATAAATTCGCAGTTTCCGCCATGGGAAAAAGAGCCAAAAAATGGCCAGGAGGCTGGAATGCTTGGCTCACGCTGACGATACCGATTGGATAAAAGCTGTTAGTAGCTTCTCGGAATTGGTTAGGCAACCATCCCAAAAATAGAAAAGGCTGCTGTCTTCAGAACCATAACAAAGTTATGAAATCTAATAAGTTCTTGCTTTCGGTGGAAAAGATTCCACCGTAATCGGTTTCAACCGCACCGGTTTATAATCCAATCGATTATCTTCACTGAAAAACAACGTATGTTTTAACCACTTCACATCATCCCGGTCGGGATAATCATCGCGCGCATGCGCGCCGCGGCTTTCACGCCGGGCTTCGGCGGAGATCATGGTTGCAGTAGCCACTTCTTTCAGGTTATCCAACTCCAGCGCTTCAATGCGTGCGGTATTGAACACTTTGCTTTTATCCTTGATTTCCGTATGGCCAACCCGCTCGCCGACTTCAAGAATTTTTTCCACACCTTTTTGCAGCATGTCTTCAAAACGGAAAACTCCGCAATAGGTCTGCATTGTTTTAGCCAAGGCAGCACCCACCTGCGCAACGCTCTCGCCGTCTTTCTGACTCTCCAGGCGAGTTAGGCGAGTCAGTGTTTTATCCGCAGCATTCTCCGGCAGCAGCTTGTGATGCGGATTGGTTTTTAAATCTTCAATGATCTGATTGGCTGCGGCTCGGCCGAATACCACCAGGTCGAGCAGCGAATTAGTGCCCAAGCGGTTGGCGCCGTGCACGGAGACACAAGCGCACTCTCCCACCGCGTAAAAACCGGAGACAATTTCTTCCGGGCCGGTTTTATACGGTGCCACCACCTGACCGAAGTAATTGGTTGGAATACCGCCCATCATGTAATGCGCGGTGGGCACGACTGGAATCGGTTCGTTGATCGGATCGGCATGGGCAAATTTAATCGCCAGTTCACGGATACCCGGTAACCGGGTTTTGATGATTTCAGCGCCCAAATGATCGAGCTTTAGCAACAAATGGTCACTTTCCTCGCCGCAACCGCGCCCGTCTTTCATTTCCGTCGTCATCGCGCGTGAAACCACGTCACGACTGGCCAGATCCTTGGCGTTGGGCGCATAACGTTCCATGAACCGCTCGCCGTTCCTATTCAGCAAATAACCGCCCTCGCCACGCACAGCCTCACTGATCAACACGCCCACACCGTAGACGCCGGTGGGATGAAATTGCCAGAATTCCATATCTTCCAGCGGAATGCCAGCCCGCGCGGCAATCCCGAGACCATCACCTGTGTTGATCAAGGCATTGGTACTGGCCTGAAAAATCCGCCCGCCGCCACCGGTAGCAAACAAGGTGGCTCTAGCCTGCAAGACCAAGATCTCACCCGTTTCCATTTCCATCGCGGTCACACCTAACACGTCGCCCTGCTCATCACGAATCAGATCAAGTGCCATCCATTCTATGAAAAATTGCGTGTTGGCGCTGACGTTGCGCTGATACAGTGTATGCAATAGCGCATGCCCGGTGCGGTCAGCAGCGGCACAAGAACGCGTTGCCTGCGCGCCACCAAAATTTTGGGATTGTCCGCCAAACGGGCGCTGATAAATTTTGCCGTTTTCCAGTCGATCGAACGGCATGCCAAAATGTTCCAGTTCATAGACGACTTCATTGGCCTGGCGGCACATGAATTCGATGGCATCCTGGTCACCCAGATAATCCGATCCTTTCACGGTGTCATACATATGCCAGTGCCAGTTGTCTTCCGTGACATTTCCCAGCGAAGCAGCAATTCCCCCTTGTGCTGAAACGGTATGCGAGCGCGTAGGAAATACCTTGGACAGCACCGCCACTTTTAATCCTGCCTCGGACAACTGCAACGCAGCGCGCATCCCAGCGCCACCTGCGCCAACAATGACTACATCAAATTTTCTTTTGGTTATTGCCACATCAACTCCACAATATGTCAGCAGTCCACACCAGATAAAACAGCAAGGCGGTAATTACCAGAATTTGCACGGTCAAGCGGATTGCCACGGGGTGCACATAATCCATCAGGATATTACGCATCCCGATCCAGGCATGCCAGAAAACGCAAATGAAAAATACAAAGGTCGCGATGCGCATCACTTGGTGACTGAATAGGCCTTTCCATGCTACGTAATCTTGCGGTGCGACAACATATAAAACACCGGCCAGCCCTATGAGATAAAGCGTCATCAAAACGGCTGTCACGCGCTGCACCAGCCAATCCTTCAAACCGTAGTGTGCGCCCGTTACGGCACGCCTGGGTTGCTTTACCATAGCATCACCCCAATCAAAGCAGTAAGCAGGATGCCCGCCGCCACTACCAACATACTTCCCATCCGCGCCTGCGGCAACGTGACGCCGATATGCAGATCCAATGCCAGATGGCGAATGCCTGCGCACAAATGATGCAGGAAAAACCATATTGGGAGTAACAACGCCACTTTAATAACCGGATCGCGCAAACATTCCTGTAAAGCTTCAAAACTTTGCTGCGATTGCAACAGCATTTGCAGGCTATACAATAATAATGGAATACCGGGAAAAAACAGCAAAGCACCACTGATGCGGTGCAGAATTGAAACCACAGCCGGTAAAGGCTGCCTGATCTTGAAGAGATTCAGATGCTTGGGGCGTTTATTTTGCAATTTCGCTTCCATGCGGGAAATTCTAAAGTAGAAAATTCTATCGCCAAAATTCGGCTTAAACGCTTATTACCGGAGCCAAGTTTAGTCTGTTATGCCGCATGATACAAGCTATCACCAATGAAAACCCAGCTGCAAGCCGCCGGGTTAAAGAACAATGTAGATTATCTGAATTTCTTATGACTTGCTACGGCGGCTATCCAGACTGTATCCACCCGCACCATGAACAGCCAATAATATAAAACCGCCCGCTATCGCAATATTCTTCATAAACATAATCATCTGCATCTGATCGGAAAAGTTATTGTGAAAGACTACAGCAGCGACAACCGTAAATGTTGCCAATGCAATCGAGACTAACTTGGTCTGCCATCCCGCAACGATCGCCAAACCACCGCCCACTTCAATTACTATCACCAACGGCAATAGCATCCCCGGCACGCCCATCGCTTCCATATAGCCTTGCGTGCCCTCATATCCGCTGATTTTGAAAACACCGGAAAACAGAAAGATTTGCGCAAGAAATAAGCGTGCTACGAATTGACTGATTTTTTCCATTTGAATCTCCTTAAAATTGGTTGATTATTTATTTTATTTTTTATCGCGTTTGATCCATGCACGATCACGTACAAAATTGTTAGACTGAAAATCTTTCATCGCCTGATCAATTTGTTCTCGAGTGTTCATCACAAACGGGCCATACTGAACAATTGGTTCATTGATCGGTCTACCGCTCACGACAACAAAACGTGCGCCCGCTTTTCCTGCAACAAAATTGAACGAACGAACATCAGACTCCAATATCACGAGGGAATGCAGTGGCGCCATTTGTTCATCGAGTTGCCCATCACCCTCAAACACATACAGGAAACTATTGTTCTCCACCGGCAGATGATGCTGAAAATGCTTGCCGGGCTGCACCTGCACATCCAAATAAGACACATCGGTAATGCTATCCACGATCGGTGCGCTCGCATCGGCAAAGCGGCCGATTAATACTTTCAACCTATAATCCGGTGTTTCCACCACAGGAAAAGCCGCTGCGGAATATTCCTGATACTCAGGATGATCCAGCTTATTCGCTGCAGGCAGATTAATCCACAGTTGAAATCCGCGTAACAAACCATTTTCCTGTTTCGGCATTTCGGAATGAATAACACCGCTGGCGGCCTTCATCCACTGCGCGGAGCCGGGACCCAGATCGCCGGTATTGCCCATACTGTCCTGATGCGCCATATGACCATCGATGATGTACGTAAATGTGCTGAACCCGCGATGCGGATGAGACGGGAAACCGGCAATGTATTCCTCCGGGTTATTGCTGCTGATGTGATCCAGCAACAGGAATGGATCATAATTGCGCAATGCCGGTGTGCCAATCGTGCGGTGCACCGTAACACCGGCACCTTCCGGTACTGCCACTGCGGGAATAAATCTTGTCTCGTTAACGACTGTATTCATTATTTTTTCCTTTTCGGTAATAATCTTTATGACGTGTTTGCTCGAAGTATTATCATAGTTGCAATAATAAGAATAAATAGCCGCCACAAGAAATGACTGTTCTTATATAAGCAACAATTAGACTATCCAATGGATCGATTTGAAAATATGAACGCGTTTGTGCGTGTCGTTGAGGCCGGTAGCATTAGCGGCGCGGCGGATCGCATGGACGTAGCCAAGTCAGTGGTTAGCCGGCGTTTGAAAGAACTCGAAGAACATCTCGGTGTTGAGCTATTTCATCGCACTACCCGACAAATGAATCTGACCGAGAGCGGGCGCGCTTTTTATCAGCAATCTGTACGCATCCTCGCCGACATCCTCGAAGCAGAGCATGCCACGTCACAATTCCACGGCGCCTTAAAAGGCAACTTGAAGGTGGCTGTGCCACTGAGTTTTGGTTTAATGCATCTGGGCCCTGCGATCAATGTATTTTTGCAGGCGCATCCAGACATTGAATTCGACCTGGATTTTAATGATCGCCAAGTGGATATTCTTGCAGAAGGTTTTGATTTGGCCATTCGAATCGCCAGCTTGCCGGACTCCAGTCTGATTGCACGCCGGCTTGCCCCGATTCAAGCCGTGATGTGCGCAAGCCCGGATTACCTCGAACGCAATGGCACGCCCCAATCACCGAGAGAATTAATCAAACACCGATGTTTGGTCTACAACCTGATCAGCAATTTTGAGAGCTGGAGTTTGTATGATGCCGAAGGTCAATTGATTACAACCAAAATAACCCCTTATCTAAAAGCCAGTAATGGCGAGTTTCTTCGCGATGCCGCCGTTGATGGATTGGGCATCGTGCTGATGCCAACATTTATCGTGTATAAAGCAATTGAAAGTGGCAGATTGATCCCGCTACTGACCAAATACCAGCTCTCACAACTCGCTGCCTATGCCATTTACCCGCAAACACGCCATCTTTCGCAACGCGTCAGGGCATTTGTCGATTTTCTCATCAAACGATTTGAAGGATTGCCTTATTGGGATTTGTGTTTGCAACACGATAAGCATGCGTTAAGAAGCACCGATTCGATCATGCTGCAAGACAATAATAATCAGTTTAATCACACCAAATTAGAAGAGAGCTGACTTTATCGGATCTCGATCCCGTTTGTTTTCTCAAGTAGCGATCTGTCTTCACGCTTTGCGCCGCTAGTCTAAGTATCTGTGTATACTTTAAATCATCTTATACACACTTCGATTAGTCGCCATGAATAATCATCAAAAAAGAAAAACGATTGATTTTATATTTTCCATTTTGATTCTGGGATTAATGGTATTAATTCCAATTTCCGTGCAAAGCAATCCAATTTATTATGGAATGCTTGGTAGAGGAGATACAAGTCACGTGGGAAAAGCAGAGCCAGATAACTTTTATCACGATGGCATACTTTCAATACCAGGTATCGTTACGTTTGATCACAACGTTTTGTATCACAACATTCGGTTACATTATGATCCAGCGATTGATGCGTACAAATTGATGGGGGTTGATGCAGTTCCATTAAATGAAGATATCGTAGAGCAGGTAGACCTTGTCGTGACGGGCGAACAGCCAATTCAGGTTTTTCTTAAATTAAGCGGATATTTCAACTATTCATGTGGAAATGTTCTGATTGTTAATCAAGGACACACTAAATATATGGATAAACCGCAATATCGTCTCCGATTCGAAGTAACAGTAGCATTTTACAATCGATTTTCGGGAACTGATACAGAAGCTCCCTGTACTACAGATGATAAACTATACACGCTCGTTTTGCCGCTGCAAGTGTATGGTCAATCAGCCGGCACTTATGAATATACAGTCAATGGCAAACATACAGGGACGTTTGAGTTAAAGAGCGAAAATGTTATCAAATAATTTGTTAAAACCAAAAAGTGAATACTGATTTCACAGAAAAACCACAGAGAAGTATTATTTCTCTGTGGTCTCTCGTATCAATTTAATTAAGCGATTTTGCGACGACGCGCCGAGAAACCAACTAAACCAAGACCAGCCAGGAGCATCGCGTATGTCTCTGGTTCTGGTACAGGCAATGCTTGCATCGCAACTGAATATTGCCCGCCAAAAGCGTTCGGACCAAACTGACCGCTAATATCAAGATGATATTGACCAGCAGCTAAATTACCAAATGCATGGGTTAAATTGTCTCCAACCAATGTGGCGTACAAAGTTGAGCCCCCTGGATGCGTGTTATCCCATACTTCAACTACCAAATTTTGAATATCTAGCACATTAATACCCATGAAATTTAATGCGTACGCATTCGAAGATCCGGAAGTACTTGAAAGTGTTGGGATAGTGAAGTTTGCATATTCTTCGAAAAATCCATTTGCAGGACCACCAATATTTACAAAGAGTGCGCTTACAGATGCGCCCACTACACCAAAGTTATATGGATTTGCTTCTGATCCGTTACCTCCTGTTGGGCTACCATTCAGGAAAGCACTGCCTGCGTGTGCTACGCCACTTGCCATCAAAACAGCTGCTGCCAGTAATTTCAGTTTAAAGTTATTTTTCATTTTCAAATCTCCGGGTGAGTTACAAAAAATTAATTCAATCAGTTCCAATTACAAGTGTATAAATAACGTCTCACACTTAGGCGGTAAGCATTGATAATTTATAGCTTCTAATCATTTCCGCACAGCCTGCATTCTAAACATATATATTTTTTCAGCTATAGGAACATTATCCTTTTTTATTAGTACATTAACTCGCCTATTGCCAGTACATTTGTACTATGCAGCGTGATAAATCATTTGAATTCTCTACAGTAAATGAGTGTGGCAAACTGGACAGGTTATAGGCACTTACATTGCTATCCAAAGCAACAATGATCAAAAATCAAAAATGAAGCTTGAGTTAAATTACTTCCCGAAGAGACGAAGGCTTATTGGGAAAGGTGTGCTAATTTTCATGGAACTATGGACTCCATGAAACGGAAGATGGAGAGAGCTTCCCTGCATACAATATAACTATGAATTCTATAAGGGATCAATTAGTTACTGTCAAATCTAGCCGCTGGTTAAACAACACGTGGATTCCATTTTGACGCACACCTCTGAAATTTGAATACTGGATCAACAGATTGTTACTATTAGTCTTAAGCATGTATATCTGTCTATACTTTAAATCACGCAGATTCAATTTCGAAGTGCAATGCCTAAAGGCGATTTGGTAAAAATGATAAAAGTAATTGAAATTGTGCAACAGGAGGTACAATCTGCTGCGAGAGTTCTCTATTTCTACCTTTCGAGAAAACTATTGCAGGAGCGTCTATGCGTTCTTACCGATTAGGCTATTTTTCGGACTTACTAATCCTGTCCGCGAATTGTTTCCTTGTATGCTTGCTGGCATGGGTTAGCATCCCGGCAGTCCATGCTGAAGACACTGCATGCGAAGCAACCGGCGCGACACACATTTGGGTTTCTCCTCTCAATCCTAAGATCGATGAACCGTTCAAGATCATGGCCGTATCTACAGATGGTCCGGCATCTGAATTAGTATTGATCGACAGTCAGGACCAGCGTATGTCACTGCAATCCCAACGCCGTGGTGGTCCGCCTTGGAGCCTGATCGCCGTATTGGAAAAACTTAATGAGGGACGATATCGCATAGAAGCAAATCGGAATGGTAAGCTTATTGCCTGCCATACGCTTACGCTTGGTGGATCAGATCAACAGGAAAGACTTCGAGCCTGGAACCTTGCCACCGAAGCATTTTATTCCGCCTGGATTGAAGCATTATTTGGCGCACCGCCCGAGGAAAATCTCAGTTTCAATTCCCTGGAACCGTTCCTGCGCAACGTCGAGCGCAACTTTCTGCACAACTATCTCGGTATCAACGAAGATAATAATTTGCCGCTAACCCCCGATTGCGCTGACCTGCCTTACACCTTGCGGGCGTATTTTGCCTGGAAGACCGGTTTGCCAATTGCTTTCCGTGCCTGCGGGCGCGGCTCGGCCAAAGCGCCACCGTATTGCGGCACGCCCACCATCATAACCGAATTTACGCGCGGCATCAGTTCGCAGGCTAATTTCAAGAAATTCAGCAGGCGATTGGTCGACACCGTTCATTCCGGCTCGGCGCGCACTGGGCTTGCCGATGAATCCACCGATCTGTATCCGATTTCGCTTAGCCGAAAAACCCTGTGGCCGGGAACAGTCTATGCCGACCCCTACGGACATATTTTAGTGCTGGTCGAGTGGGTGCCGCAGACGGCCGATCGCCCTGGTATGCTACTGGCCGTTGACGCGCAGCCTGACAACTCGGTCGCGCGCAAGCAAATCTGGGAAGGCACTCTGCTTTTCGCCAACACCGAAAACGCAGGGCCGGGTTTCAAGGCTTTCCGACCTTTGATCTCCACGTCTCCGGGCAAGTGGCGGATACTCGCCAATGACGAGCTAATCGACCACCCCGAATTCACTACCTTTTCGTTGGAGCAAGATTACCTCACGCCCGATGATTTCTACGCCACGCTTGCCAATCTCATCAACCCTAGCGGCCTTGATCCCGTGCAAGTTTACGAAGCGACGTTGACGGCCTTGGTCGAGCAAATCGAGACGCGCGTCAATTCCGTGAACAATGGTGAAGCATACTTCCGCAAAAACCCGCGCAGCGTCATCTCCATGCCCAGCGGCGCAGCAATTTTTCAGACCCTCGGCCCCTGGGAGGATTATTCCACCCCTTCTCGTGATATGCGCCTCATCATCGCGATTAACGTGCTAAACGGTTTGCCCGAGAAAATCGTGCGCCACCCCGAATTGTTTGTACTGAAGGACAAAAACCCCGAAGAAGCCAAGGCCAAGATTGAGCAATACCACACAAAACGCATCCAGGAGCAAAGCATTCGCTACACACGCACAGACGGCAGTTCGTGGGAGCTTTCCGTGGCCGAGGTATTGGCACGCAAACCAGCCTATGAAATGGCTTATAACCCAAACGACTGCGCAGAAATACGTTGGGGTGCAAAGCCGGATACGGAAGAATATGCCACCTGCCGCCGCTATGCACCGGCGGAGCAACGCGCGAAAATGGAACAATACCGGGTTTGGTTTCGTGAAGTGCGAAGGCCGATGCAATGAAAGTATCTGCGGAATGCGAGGTAGTGCAGATCAATTATTTGCTTGAGGAAGCGCAATTCATTGGTGTGAGTAATAACAAATATAGTACTATTTCTATCAGGATATTTTGGCTATAGATATAGGGACATGCTGTGAGAATTAATACTTTGCTTTTAATTGTTTTTGGCTTACTGGGTTTTCTAACTTCATGCGCACAGACTAATCGTATTCCGACAGATACACAGGAAGCTATTCTGCGAGCTACAACGCGTTGTGACCATGAAGCACTGGTTAAATATTATGAGGCTGCTGCCAAGGAAATGCGGGCGAAGGTAAAAGAACATAAGAAAATGCTTGAATCATATGGAACAGTAACTTTTAACTATGGAAAAGATGGACTAGCATTGCAGTCCCATTGTGAAAACCTAATTAACTTATACGACCAAGCTGTAAAAGCTAATATGGATATGGCGAATTCTCATCGAGCCATGGCCGCAGAGATTAAATAATTTTTGTATTTGAGAAAAATAACTGATGGTCGCTGTCTTAAATCCGAAACAATGGCTACCTGCCAGTTTTTGGTTCTTTTTTCCTTAGCGCAAACTACAGCACTCACCAGTTCTTTGATGGAAAAAGATCAAATCGTTTGATTTTGTTTTTATTGACACGCTAACCTACTAATCCAATGGGTTTTTAAGTACCGCCAGGTAAATCACCGCATGATTGTTGTCCGCTTTCTCGATCTTGGGAGTCTCCTACCGTGACCACGTATAGGATACGCGACATCCTCTTGTCATTCTGAAAAGAACTCACGCGCCTTATCCATCCAAGACTTAGCACGAGGGCTGTGACGTGGGCCATCATTCAGACTTATTGTCTCCAACTCTTCCAACAATTCTTTCTGACGCACTGTCAGTTTGACTGGGGTTTCCACAACGACATGACAAAGCAAATCGCCTTTCTCACGACTGCGCACACCTTTAATTCCTTTACTACGCAAACGAAAAATCTTTCCCGTTTGTGTTTCGGATGGCACTTTAATTTTGGCATGCCCTTCTAGAGTGGGCACTTCGATTTCTCCACCTAATGCGGCTACAGTAAAACTAATCGGTATCTCACAATGCAGATTATCACCGTCACGACGAAAAACAGAATGTGCTGATAAGTGGATCACCACATACAGATCGCCGGGCGGCCCACCGTTCATTCCGGTTTCACCTTCACCTGAAATACGAATACGATCACCATCATCAACACCTTCAGGAACTTTCACATTCAGTGTCTTATGCTGCTTCACTCGCCCTATTCCATGACAAGCTAAGCAAGGATTCGCAATAATTTTGCCAGCACCTTGACACTTGGGACATGTTTGCTGGATTGAAAAGAATCCTTGTTGCATTCTTACCTGACCATGACCATTACAAGTAGGGCAGGTTTTTGGTGAACTCCCTGGTTTAGAACCCGTGCCATTACAAGGCTCACATTTTTCCATTGTCGGGATACGAATCTTTGTTTCGGTTCCACGCGCAGCTTGCTCGAGGGAGATCTCCAGGTTGTAACGTAAATCAGAACCACGATGCGCATTTGATCGTGCACCACCGCGTCCCCCGCCAAAGATATCTCCGAAAATATCACTAAACGCATCACCGAATCCCTGTGCACCACCTCCACCTGCTGCACTGGCATCAACGCCAGCATGCCCGAATTGATCATAAGTAGCACGTTTATTAGCATCCGTTAATATTTCATAAGCTTCTTTAGCTTCTTTGAACATCTCTTCCGATTTGACATCTCCAGCATTTCGATCGGGATGATATTTCATTGCCAATTTACGATAGGCTTTCTTGATTGTACCTTCATCAGCGTCACGGTCGACACCAAGTACTTGATAGTAATCGCGCTTACTCATATTGATTTCCTGCTACCGGGATAAAATTCATACTGCTGTGGTTTTTAAGAAAAATTGAAAATTTCATATCAAACACCAAAGCGCAGAGCGCGCAGAAGAATTCGAAAATCCTCTTCCTGCGCCTCTGCGCCTGAGTAGATAGAATAAAAATTTATTTTTTGTTTTTGACTTCCTCAAACTCTGCATCAACCACTTCGCCTTCCACCGGTTTTTCACCTTGATTGGATGAAGCCCCTGACTCAGGTTGAGCTTGCTGGCCTTGTTGATCGTTTTGCTGGTACATCTTTTCTGCCAATTTGTGCGCCGCTTCGGTCAATACTTGTGTTTTGGCATCAATGTCGTCTTTATTATCAGTTTTCAGAACTTCTTCCGCATCATTCAATGCAGTTTCAATTTTAGCTTTCTCATCGCTACTCAGTTGATCGCCATATTCTTTCAACGATTTTTTAACCGAATGAATGATGGCATCGCACTGGTTACGGCTGGAAATCAATTCCAATGCCTTATGATCCTCCTCGGCATGTGCTTCGGCGTCTTTTACCATACGTTCGACTTCATCATCCGACAAACCAGAGCTTGCCTGAATTTTGATTTTATTTTCCTTGCCAGTAGCCTTGTCTTTGGCTGATACGTGCAAAATACCATTTGCATCAATATCAAATGTCACTTCAATCTGTGGCATGCCGCGCGGTGATGGGGGAATATCACTTAGATTAAATTGTCCCAAGCTCTTATTACCCGACGCCATCTCGCGTTCGCCTTGTAACACATGGATAGTAACAGCCGTCTGATTCTCTTCCGCTGTAGAAAATACTTGCTGTGCCTTGGTTGGAATTGTAGTATTTTTCTGAATCAGTTTGGTCATTACACCACCCAGCGTTTCGATACCTAACGACAGCGGTGTCACATCTAGAAGCAAGACATCCTTCACGTCGCCCTGCAACACGCCACCCTGAATTGCTGCACCAACCGCAACAGCTTCGTCTGGATTAACATCCTTACGGGGCTCTTTGCCAAAAATTTCTTTAACCTTTTCTTGAACCTTCGGCATACGTGTTTGCCCACCAACCAGAATGACATCGTCAATGTCTGAAGCGGACAAGCCCGCATCCTTCATCGCGGTGCGGCAGGGTCCAGCCGTACGTTCTATGAGCTCTTCCACCAGGCTTTCCAATTTGGCACGGGTAACCTTGACCGCCAAATGTTTAGGTCCAGATGCATCAGCAGTAATGTACGGCAAGTTAACTTCAGTCTGCTGGCTGGATGATAATTCAATTTTTGTTTTCTCTGCGGCATCCTTTAAGCGCTGCAATGCCAACATATCTTTCTTCAAATCAATGCCGGTTTCTTTCTTGAATTCATCAACCAGGTATTCAATCACACGCAAATCAAAGTCCTCTCCACCTAGGAAAGTATCACCATTGGTAGCTAACACCTCAAACTGGTGCTCGCCATCAATTTCAGCAATTTCAATAATGGAAATATCAAAAGTACCACCGCCTAAGTCATAGACAGCAATTTTCCGGTCACCTTCTTTCTTATCCATACCAAAAGCCAATGCTGCGGCTGTTGGTTCATTGATAATTCGCTTCACTTCCAGACCGGCAATCCGTCCAGCGTCTTTAGTTGCTTGGCGTTGTGAATCGTTGAAATAGGCTGGAACTGTGATGACAGCTTCAGTTACTGGCTCACCCAGATAATCTTCGGCTGTTTTCTTCATTTTTATCAATACTTGTGCGGAAACTTCCGGTGGTGCAATTTTTTTACCGCGCACTTCTACCCACGCATCATTGTTATCTGCTTTGATGATGCTATAAGGCACCATCTTGATGTCTTTTTGCACCATGTCTTCGTCAAAACGGCGTCCAATTAGACGTTTCACCGCAAACAACGTATTTTTCGGATTGGTGATCGCCTGGCGTTTCGCCGAGGCGCCCACCAAAACTTCATTATCTTCCGTATAGGCAACGATAGAAGGCGTTGTCCGTGTACCCTCTAAGTTCTCAATAACTTTAGGTTTCCCGTTTTCCATAACGGATACACAAGAGTTGGTGGTACCCAGATCGATACCGATAATTTTTGCCATGTTAAGATCCTTTTAAAGATTAATTCTGTCTGTCAACTGACCTAAAAGTGGAGATACTCCGGAAGAATTCAAGTATCTTTTGCTTTCGAAACCGACACAAGTGCCGGACGGATAATGCGTTCATGCAACTTGTAGCCTTTTTGCATGACTTGAACCACTGTATTTGGAATCAATTCAGAATCAACTGTACACATTGCCTGATGTTGATGCGGATCGAATTTCTCTCCTTTGGGGTCAATTGCCTTGATGTTGAATTTATCAAACACGTTGGTCAATTGTTTAAGTGTTAATTCCATACCATTTTTATAACTCTCCACACTTGCATTCTCAATTGCCAACGCAGCATCGAGGCTATCCATTACCGTCAACAATTCGGCAGAAAAATTCTCGATTGCATATTTATGTGCATTAGTCACATCACTTTGAGCACGTTTTCGAATATTCTCTGTTTCAGCTTTGGCACGAATCCAAGCATCATGATGCTCGGCCGCCCTGATTTCAGCTTCCTTCAATAAATGCTCAAGGCTGGGTTGCAGATCTTGGTTTTCTCCGGTTTGAATGGTTGCATCACTGGTAATTCCTGGTACTATGGCCTCCTCTTTAGCGTAGGCTAATTCAGCAGAGTTGGCTTCTGGATTATGTGGGTTTTCTGGGCTTTGCATCATACCTCCTAATGACTGTGCAAGCGATATTGGGGTTGTATTTTTAAATTTCAAGCCGATAATTAAAAATTATTTACACTTTGTTCAAATTGAACCGATTAGCGCATCAGTTCTACGCATTACTGGTTGTATTTTTCGATCAACTTTTGATTTTTTTGGCTAAAGTACATGCCTTACCGATATAATTTCTTGGAGTTAATCTCAGGAGGCGATCTTTCTCTGCTTTAGGAATACTCAGATCAGCAATAAATTGATGCAGCGTTTCTTGGGTAATGCCGCTCTTGCCGCGCGTTAATGTTTTCAGTTGCTCGTAAGGATTGGCGACGCCATAGCGCCGCATCACTGTTTGAATAGGCTCGGCCAAAACTTCCCACGTGTTATCCAGATCAGCCAGCAATTGCGCCGGATTGACATCCAGTTTATTGAGTCCTTTATCGCAGGAATCATAAGCCAGCAAGGTGTGTCCTAACGCTACGCCCATATTACGCAATACGGTGGAATCGGTTAAATCCCGCTGCCAGCGAGACACTGGTAATTTTTCACTTAAATGACGTAGTAAAGCGTTGGCGATACCCAAATTACCTTCTGAGTTTTCAAAATCAATCGGATTGACTTTGTGCGGCATCGTAGAAGAACCCACTTCACCTGCTTTGGTTTTTTGCTTAAAGTAGCCCAGTGAAATATATCCCCAGATATCGCGATTCAGATCCAATAAAATGGTATTGATTCTTGCATACGCATCGAATAATTCTGCGATCGTGTCGTGGGGCTCAATCTGAGTCGTATAAGGATTAAATTCCAGACCCAACTTCTCAACAAATAACTGTGCAAATTTTTCCCAATCCAAATCTGGATAGGCGGATAAATGCGCATTGTAATTACCGACTGCACCGTTGACTTTACCCAATATAGAAACTGCTTCGAGTTGTTTCTTTCCGCGTTGTAGACGATAAGCCACATTCGCCATTTCTTTACCTAAAGTTGTCGGCGTGGCTGGTTGGCCATGCGTACGAGCAAGCATAGGAACATCCGCTAATTGAAGGGCTAGCTCGATCAATCTATGAATAATTTTATCGAG
Organism: Nitrosomonas sp.; assembly: GCF_019752415.1. Lineage (GTDB taxonomy): Bacteria > Pseudomonadota > Gammaproteobacteria > Burkholderiales > Nitrosomonadaceae > Nitrosomonas. The sequence goes on along the minus strand of NZ_JAIEME010000007.1, from coordinate 22,686 downwards.
TGCGGGTAACATGACTTGCTGCCGGCTGGATTTGAGCATCAGCCCATGCGACAGGTTATTGATATCCTCAGAAGTACAAGCAAAATGAATAAATTCTGCTACCTTGGCAACTTCAGCATTTTCCGCCAACTTCTGTTTTAACCAGTACTCAACGGCTTTCACATCATGATTGGTTGTGGCTTCAATGGATTTAACTGCCTCCCCGTCAGCAACGGAAAAATTTGCCACCAAATTATCCAGCTGTGTGCCGGTTTCAGATGAAAAAGGCGGAACCTCAAAAATCCCTGGTTCGTTACTTAGCGCTTTAATCCATGCTACTTCAGCCTGAACACGATAACGAATCAAAGCAAACTCACTGAAATAAATTCGCAGTGGCTCAACTTTAGTTTGATAACGGCCATCTAGCGGGGATAAAGCTGTAATTGCTGCAAAATTCATAGTATTTTCAAATTTTTTGAAGCCGGAATTCTAGCATGTCTGCTTTGAAATGATGGTGATATAGATGCTATCCCTTCAAACTAAAGTTTTCTGAATACCTGCTTTATAGAGAATGCAGTACATCCTGAAACATCAATAAATTACTTTTTCACCAAAGACGAGTAATTAAACCCAAAAATATTATCAAGAATAATTTGGAAATTAATTTTTCTGTTGATGCCGCTCCAATTCTCGATAGATAACTCTGACAAATAGCACGTCAACTCAAGGTGCGGCAATTTGACACATTGATTTTTTATAATTCTAAATTAGAATATATAAATAAATATTATTATTTTTATAAAACAAAGCCACCCTTGTCGCAAGGCAAGTCCGGAAAACCAACGGATCTCTTCATAGAGATGGCCGGGTTGCCTCCCACAAATGATGGGGAGTAACTGGAACCGGAAAGTAGCAGAATCTCACAATACGCTCCAGATCATCATTAGCAAATGAGACGCCGGAAGCTCTCTTGTTAATTTTACAAGCAGCCAATGGTGCAGTGTAATCTTTAAAGTAGTGACTTAAGGAAACACTGATTAATTCGGCGAACGAGATGAAGCACGAGGCGCACGGAACGCAACAACCGAGACATATCAATATGATAGGCGAGGGAATGAGTGCCGCGCAACGAAGTGATTCGCTCGTGCAGTTAATTAATCAGCATTTCCTTAAATATTTGGAGAAAAGAGAATGCGAAAAAATTCATATCGAAAGAAAACAAACCTGTTAGTTGCCGCAGCAATTATTTCTGCTACTACACTGGTAAGCACGAGTGTATATGCAGCTGGTGCAGTGGGATTCCAAGCTTGGACTGCTGGTAACGATCTTCTTGCGGGTAGCAGCATTTCCGCCGCCAATTCTGGACTGAAAAGTGGCTATGCCGACAATCCAGGTCTGAGCTATTCCGCTTGGGCGCATACGGGTGATTGGTTCGTATTTCAAAATCATTCCTCAGTCGATGTCACCCTAACCGTGTCCGGAGATTCTGGTTTTGTTCCTGGCGTAACTGTCTGGGCAACCGGTGGAACGGTATTTGATGGTGGAACTACTGGTTTCGGTGGAGAACTCAGTTTAGCAGGGTTTGGTACGCCCCATTCATTTAATGCAACAGGTGCAATGGGCGATGCTGGTACGCTATGGATGGCGAACGGTCAAGGCGGCAATGTTCTGGAAACCCTGGGCTACGCAGTTTCCGGTCCCTCGCACGCCGCTGGAACGACTGGCTGGGGTGAGAGCATTGTTACCGGTTTAAATGACACGAGCCTGACAAATACATTCGAAAATGGCGTGAGTGGTAGCGTGGGTGCGCACACTGCTTCGCTCGTATTCAATGATTTGGCAGCGGGCTGGTATGCTGTGTATGTTGGTGGTACTGATCATGCGTCTGCAGGTGGCGAGTATAACTTGACTGTCACCGCAGTACCTGAACCAGAAACCTACGCAATGTTATTAGTAGGTCTGGGCCTCGTCGGTTGGCGCATGAAGAAACAGCATAAAGCGTTGAATACGGCTGCAGCTTAATTAGCAGTAAAGCGATAACAGAAACGGGGCGCTTCACACAGATTCGCTCCGTTTTTCTACATGGAATGATGAACTTAGCCAGATTGCAACACGGATTCAAGCAATATAGCTGAGAATCGTGTTAAGTAGAGTTATCTACACACAAGCACTCAAACATATGTACAAACAATCAGATGTTCCTTGACGTACATGCCGTGTAACGAGGAATGTGAGGGGAATTATCATGCTAATCGATATAAAAAAAATCATCAGTACCTTAACCAAGGTATTTTGCCTTACTATTTTTACTGGTTCGGTCTTACAAGCTGACGGCTTCGGTCCTATCCCCATGACGTTAAAAGGTGCACCTGTTCCCGAGGTACCCGGCTTGCTTGATGGCCCTGATCCCATCATTATTAACAAGGAAAAAGCGATCATACTTGGTAAAGCTTTGTTTTGGGATATTAATGTTGGAAGTGATGGCGTGGCTTGTGCCACTTGTCATTTTAATGCCGGCGCGGATCGGCGCATTAAGAATCAGATTGCGCCAATTGGTCGAGGAAGCGATTTACCGCAAGAATTTTCGCTAGGTCGCAATGGATCTCCACGTGGACCCAATACCGTCCTTAAGAGTAGTGATTTCCCATTTCATCAACTCGATGATCCGATGAATCCCACCAGTGTTCCAATTTATAGCAGCGATGATGTCGTTGCTTCCGCGGGCACTTTTAGCGGCTCTTATCGAGATGTCGAGTGGTTTGCTGAAAAAAACGATACGTGTGACCGTAGCGCTGATCCGGTTTTTCATGTCGGCGCTATAGGCACGCGTAAGGTTACACCACGCAACACACCAACTGTTATCAATGCTGTTTTCAATTTTCGCAATTTCTGGGATGGTCGCGCCAACAATATTTTTAACGGTAGCAGTCCTTGGGGAGACCGCGATCCTGATGCTGGCATCTGGGTAAGAAGTAACAATGGTACCGTCACCAAACAACGCTTACGACTCATTAATTCCGCGCTTGCTTCTCAGGCGATTGCCCCACCTATGGATGACACTGAAATGGCTTGCCATGGACGTACCTTTCCCGACCTGGGGCGTAAATTGCTGAATCGCAGACCACTGGAGCAACAGAAGGTGCATTGGAACGATAGCATACTTGCCAGCCTAGCGTTCAGCACGAAAGATAACTTAAAGAAAGGCTTGAATACACGTTACTATCGCTTAGTCATGCAAGCATTCAATCCCAAGTACTGGGACTATACCCTCAACCCTGGCCAATTTGGCTATCCCCCACCCAGCTCTGCGACGCATGCCGCACCTTATACGCAAATAGAGTCAAATTTTGCTATGTTCTTTGCGCTTGCGATCCAAATGTATGAGTCGACTTTGATCTCCGATGATTCTCCTTTTGACCAAAGTGCCGTTGATGAACATGGCGTACCTATTGAATTAACTGAATCAGCTCAGCGCGGGATGGATGTTTTTCGTGATTCGCATTGTGCACTTTGCCATATTGGTCCCAACTTTACTTCATCCGCAATCGTGACGAATGGTATTTTGCAGAAACTCAATCCGCATGCTTTTGGGAATTCCACTTTTCGGATTAGTACCACTAATGTTGTAACCGCTCTATCTTTAAATGGCGGCATGATGTTTCAAGATACCGGTTTTTCCGGTACCGGCGTAACTCCAGTAGAAAACGATATTGGTTTGGGTAATACCGATCCATTTGGCAACCCATTATCGTTTTCCGACCAATATATGCAGCTTTTGGCAGGTAATAATCATGGGATAGTTGATCCTTATGTGGCAGACGTACGGCCTTGTGATCTGGATACTTCCATAGCAATCGATCGTGACAAACCACATCCGCTATTATTTACACGTGCGGACGGAATACAAAAGCAAACACAGGATACCGCTAATTGCTTTAATCCAGCAGGTATCTTTATTCCAACGGCTGATGCAGCAATGGCGGAATTAAACAAGCCAGATCGAAGACGATTTTTGAGTGCATCCAAAGGTTCATACAAAATTCCAACTTTAAGAAACATTGAACTCACAGGACCTTACATGCATAACGGTGGCATGGCCACATTGGATGAGGTATTGGAATTTTATATCCGGGGTGGTAATTTTGAAACGCCCCCAAAAGAATTTGCTAAGATTTTTGCTCTGGTTGACGTACGATTTTCTTCGGAACAACGTGAGGATTTGCTTAATTTTCTTAAAACCTTAACGGATGATCGCGTGCGCTTCGAAAAAGCACCGTTTGATCATCCTGAATTGCCTGTTCCTCACGGCCACGTAGGAAGTAAAGTTGCGATTACTAAAACAAACCCCATTAGTAAAACGCTTGCAGCAGATGCCTTCCTGGTGATTCCCGCAATTGGAGCCGAAGGAAGAAAAGAAGCGTTGCAAGCATTTGATCGGAATTAAAATAGTACTTGAAAACGCTGATTAATTTGCACGCGCAGTTAATCAATATTTTCCTTAGAGAGATGCTCCGGTTATATTTTCCGCGATATTTAATTTAGTGCAGCTTAAAAAATTTATCGTGGATACGCCGCGTAGTGCGCCAAACTATCCAGAGTACGATAGGAATCATCAGTCCGGTCGTCATTTCAGGGTGGATGGGTAAACCGGCAGCCTTGCCGGCTTTCGCTATATACAGCAACAAACTGATAACGTAATACGTAATGGCTGCAATCGACAAGCCTTCCACTGTACTTTGTAACCGCAGCTGTAATTCTTGCCCACGAGTCAGTTTTTCCAGTAATTGCTGATTTTGTGTTTCGGTCAGTATATCGACACGCGTTCGTAGTAATGCACTAGCACGTGAGATACGCGCAGAGAGATAACTCATTCGCTGCGCAGTCGCTTCAACTGTCGCGATAGCCGGGGAAAGCCGCCGCTGCATAAACTCGCCAATGGTCTGAGTGCCTGGTATGGCCTTTTCTCTGAGTTCGCCGATACGTTGCGTTACCAACTTGTTGTAAGCTTGTGTTGCTGCAAAACGGTAGGCATGTGCAACAGTAGCATGCTCGATACGCGTCGCCAATGAAATGAGCGTATCAAGTAATTCTTGATCAGAAGCCGCTTTATTTTCCAATTGTGCGGTAATGTCAGCCAACTGCCGCTCCGCTTTAGTCAATTCAGGGATAAGCTGTTTAGCTACTGGCAGACCTTTTAACGCCATGAGCCGGTAAGTTTCAATTTCAAGCAGGCGTTGCGAAACACGCCCTGCCCGCGTCTCTGATGCATTAAGTGGCATAATCACCAACATGCGCTCAAAACCGCTAGGACGCAGCATAAAATCCGTCACCGCAAGCGAGTGTTCATCTCGACCGATGCGAGATGCCACCACTGCATTTCCTCCAAACCACTGGCGTGCTTGCATGAGCAACTCATCGGACTCGTTCAGATCTCCATGCACCATGGCCAGTTTGATCGCAGCGAAAGTCCGCCCCGGAATTTCAGCCAACCACTCTGGAGGTAAGGTCAAGCAAGAAAGTAACTCAGGATCTGTCGCACCCAATTGAGCAACTTCTGGTAAATTTTGAACAAGCGAGTAACGCGTAAATTCGCTATGACGTTCCCATCTCAAGGTATAGCCTTGCAATCGCAAGCGTAGAAAGTTATTCTGCAATTGTTCAATTACCAGAGTCTCTTGCCCGGGAAGACGACGCAAGTGCTCACACTCTTGCTCGCGTGTTATGCCATCATTGATGACCACAACATAAATCACTAGTGCGGGTAATCGAATCCGCTGGCTCGGGCGCGCATGAACTTCATTGTGTAATAGAATCCGTTGCGGATCATTGTCAGGCAACAAGTCGGATGAATGAATGTCAATGTTTGGATACATACGCAAAAATGAATAAACAATTTTCTTTAAATGCCTGAATGTACCAAGGATCCTACGCAAGGTCAAAAACACTGAAAAATGGTCACTCATAGTCTACAATAACTGATCATCCTTGTAGCTTAATGAGTTTGAAAGCTGTCTTCCGAAATTTTCGTGCTACGTTTTAAAAAATTACATGTCGAATATCAATCGCAGCCTACCTTTATCCTCACAACTTCAGCAGCGAAGCCTTGAAGCGGTATGGCATCCCTGCACGCAAATGAAGCAACACGAAACCTATCCGCTCGTTCCGATTGTGAGCGGCCAAGGGGTTTGGCTTTATGATGCTGCTGGCAAGTGCTATCTTGATGCGATTAGTTCCTGGTGGGTCAATCTGTTTGGTCACGCTAATCCATACATCAGCGCGGCAATCCGCGATCAGCTTGAGCAAATAGAACATGTGATGCTGGCAGGTTTCACTCATGAACCGGTTGTATTATTATCGGAACGGCTCAAGAAAATAGCACCCGGCGGACTCGGGCATTGCTTCTATGCCAGTGATGGGGCATCTGCGGTTGAAATCGCATTAAAAATGAGTTTTCATTATTGGCTTTTGTGTGGTCAACCGCAGAAAAACAATTTTGTCAGCTTGCAAAATGATTATCATGGCGAAACACTCGGAGCATTATCGGTTACTGATGTGGCAATCTTCCGGGAAACCTATGCGCCATTGCTTCGGCCGTGCACACATGTTCCCACACCTGATTGGCGTTACGCGGAAATCGGGGAATCCCCGGAAGCGTATGCCATCCGTGCAGCGAGTGCGCTGGAGCGTTATTTGGCGGAAAATCATACACGAACCGCAGCATTCATTCTTGAACCCCTGGTTCAAGGCGCAACCGGCATGGGCATGTATCATCCTATTTATTTGCAACGCGCCAGAGAAATTTGCACCCGATACCAAGTACATTTGATCGCTGATGAAATTGCGGTTGGTTTTGGTCGGACTGGAACGCTATTTGCCTGTAATCAGGCAGACATCACGCCGGATTTTCTATGTCTATCCAAAGGTCTGAGTGGCGGATATTTGCCACTGTCAGTTGTGATGACTTCTGATACGGTTTTTCAGGCTTTTTATGATGACAAAACAGCACATGCATTTTTACACTCACATTCGCATACCGGCAATGCATTAGCTTGCCGGGCTGCATTAGCCACGCTGGATATTTTTGAACATGATCATGTCATTGAGGCCAACAAAATTAAATCGGCCTATCTGAATAAAATTGCAGCACCGCTCGCAGATCACCCAAAAGTCAGTAATTTCCGAAATTGTGGAATGATATGGGCTTTTGAAGTAGAAACGGATGATCGCGATTTTGCAGCGAAATGTTTTCAAGCAGGTTTGAAACAACAGCTAGTACTACGTCCCTTAGGAAAAACCGTTTATTTCATGCCGCCTTATGTCATTAATGAGCAGGAAATAAACTTATTGATCAATGGCACACGACATGTTCTGGATACGCTATAAATTAATGATGGGTATTTAATGCGATGCAACTTACTTTCTTAGGCGCAGCCGGTGAAGTGACCGGATCCAGTTATCTCATCGAAACTGGAACAATACGATTTCTGGTTGATTGCGGTATGTTTCAAGGCGGCCGGGAGGCGGACAGAAAAAACCGCACTGCTTTTAAATTCGATCCTAAAACGATTGATTTTGTTTTACTAACCCACGCCCATATCGACCATTCCGGCCTACTACCGCGGTTAAGCGCATGGGGCTTCAGAGGCCCGGTTTATTGCACAGCCGCAACGGCGGATTTACTCCAGGTTATGCTCAAAGACAGCGCGCATATTCAGGAAAAAGAAATTGAGTGGCGCAATAAATCCCGCCATTACAGCCGATCAGCGCAGGAGCTCGCCCCGCTATATACCGTCACTCAAGCGGAAGCGCTTCTCAAGCAATTAATCCGCGTGGATTACGATTCAGAAATTAATCCTCATTCATCTGTACGCTGTTGTTTCCGCGATGCTGGCCACATCCTCGGATCATCCATCATTGAACTTTGGGTTAAAAAGCATGCGGATTACAAGAAAATTGTATTCTCGGGCGATTTGGGACAACCTGGCCACCCGATTGTACGCGACCCAACTTTCATCCAACAAGCAGATATTCTGCTGATCGAATCAACCTATGGCAATCGTTTGCATCGGAATATGCCCGACACCTTGGATGAATTGGTTCATGCGATCAACCATACACTGATTCATAAGGGCGGCAATGTGATCATACCCGCTTTCACTGTTGGCCGTACCCAGGATCTGCTGTTTCTGCTGATCGATCTTTATCGCCAAGGTAAACTGGGAGAAATGGACATTTATGTTGATTCACCGATGGCGCGGGCGGCGACAGAAATTACACTCAACCATATTGCATTGCTCGACAAAGAAACTTCCGATACGCTGCAGTGGATGAATAAGAATGTGAGAAAACCACAAATACATTTCGTGCAGGATATTGAAGAATCCATGCAGCTTAATCATATGAAACATGGGCTCATCATTATTTCAGCCAGCGGTATGTGCGATGCCGGACGTATCAAACATCATCTCAAATACAATCTCGACAGATCCGAGTGCAGTATACTGATTACCGGGTTTCAGGCGGAAGGAACTTTGGGAAGACGATTAGTAGACGGCGTCCGGAAAGTCAGGATCTTTGGTGAGGATGTTCGTGTCAAGGCAACCATATATACCATCGGTGGACTCTCGGCGCATGCCGATCAGGCAGATTTAATCAACTGGTTGCGACACTTCCAGAAAATGCCCGAAAATATTTTTGTCGTACATGGCGAATTCAGCAATTCTTCTGCTTTGGTTACCGCGATTCAACAGAAACTCAATTGGACGGCACGCATTCCGGAACAATTGTCAGTCGTCACGCTTTAAACCTGTAAACTGTCGGCGTATACTACGCTACTGGCAATTACACATATTCGTTATTCAGAATCTGATTTCATGAAAAACGTAGCCGCTGGTGCAGGCTTGCCAACGTAATATCCTTGTGCATAATCAATATCCATTTTTTCTATCAGAGCAAGTATTTCCGCACTCTCGACAAATTCTGCTGTAATTTTCTTACCAAATCCTCTGGCTACGCTGCATAGGGCGTTGACCAAAATCAGATCATCACTGCTTTCAGATAAATTGCGGATAAACGAACCATCAATTTTAACCACGTCAACCGGCAATTCCCTTAAATAATAAAAAGAAGAAAAACCAACACCGAAATCATCCAGTACAAAACCACAACCCAATTCTCTAATTTCTATCATCAGCGCACGTGCACCGGGCAAATCTTCTAAAGCTGCAGTTTCCGTAATTTCAAACATGACACATGCCGGGTCCATGTCTTGCGTTAACAATTCTTGTTTCAAGATTGGCAATAGTTCGGGATCATTAAAGGCGTGAGCGGATAAATTGATTGAAAAGCTAACCTTGAATCCAGCTTGATATATTTTAGCAACCTGCGCAATGGCTTTCCGTAATACCATGTGATCAATCGCGTGAATTAGCCCAGTATGCTCTGCGGCAGGAATAAAGTCGGCAGGAGACAGTACTGAGCCATCCTTTTCCTGCATGCGCAACAATACCTCATAGTGAGAGATTTGTTTCGATTTAACATGCATGATAGGTTGCAAGTAAAGAACGAAATTATCATGCAAATGGGAATACTCAATTTTTTCCTTCCAGTAAACTAATGTGTGCATCCGTTCACGGCTACGGTCTTTATCAGAAAATAGGTACCAGGCATTCCGTCCCATCGCCTTTGCCTGATACATGGCAAGATCTGCAGCAGCCAGCAAGTCATGAATATTAGCACCGTGTTCAGGAAATAATGCAATACCGATACTGGCTGAAATTTTATGGGTACGATTACTAATGGTTAATTGGGCCAAGCTCAATTGATCCAGTACTTTTTTGGCAACTTCTATTGCCCCACTGGCATTAATTTCCGGCAAGATAATAGCAAATTCGTCTCCCCCCAAACGGCCTGTTATATCATCTGTTCGAATGGTCTGAGCCAACATACCAGCAACCATTTTAAGCAACGAATCACCAGCCTGATGCCCGCTGGTGTCATTAATATATTTAAATCGATCCAGATCAAAGAATAGTAAGGCACCTGGATGCTGATAGCGTTCTGCACGGCTTAACACTTGCTCCAGTTCGTCACTAAAGCGACGCCGGTTAAACATGTTTGTCAAAGGATCATGATCGGCTAGCCAAGCCAGATGACCCTCAACTCGCTTATATTCGGTAACATCCAGTCCCACCGACAAAATCGACGGATCATCTGCAGATTGCCATGACAGATGTGAGTGTAGCCAAGCTACATGGCGCGTTGTTCCATCTTTGCAGTGGGTAATAGCCTCATGGCGTAATTGCATTCTTTGCCCGGCTTGTATCTCTTTAAAGCGGGAAAGCAGATCTTGTGATTCATACTCCGGAATCAAAATATTTAGAAAAGATTTACCCAGCAATTCACTTTCTGTATAGCGAGTCAACATCTCTCCATACGCATTTAATGAAATGATTCCGCCTTCAGAATTCTGTGTCAGAACTATGGCTTGTGCCGTATCTAGCAAATTCCCCACAAAATCTCTTTCTTTACTGAGAGCATTTTTCTGCTCAATCAGCATCGTTGTCCGGGTCGATACTTCCTGCTCGAGTTTTTCCAGCTGGAGTGATAAGGATACGGCGGCTTCAGACAATGTGTCTACTTCGTCTCTGAAACGCGGCGCGCGATCTGTTGAAGTCAGTGACAGGCGAAATTTCTCAAATTGACCGCTGGCAAGAAGCGGGAGCACGAAAGCAACATCTTTTAGTTTTGCAAGTAGCCGTGTAAAAATCAGGAATAATAAAATCTCAGAAAAGACAAGACCAAGCAAACCGATTAATGCAATTTTCCAAATGGAGTCATGGATGTTACTCACTGCAGCCGTCACATCGGTAATGACAACCAAATGGGCCTTGCCGGGCTCATATGAATTAAGGGAGAATAATTTTAGTTGTTGATACTGATCATTCCAGCGGATCTGGATACCGTCATTGAGTGACGATATATCCGGATAAAACTGGGCAGCCTTATTGAGAATTTCCAGATTTCTTTCTTTGTTGGTAAGCGCGGAGATATGAATATTCCAATGCAATGAATCGGGATCATTTTGAAGTAGTAGATTATCCTGTTCTTTAATTAACAAACCAATATCAGCACCCGCTATCCGTTTGAAGGCCAGAAATACATCGGCTAAAGAAATTCCCATCACCACTACTCCCGCTTTTTTTCCTTCGACTAACAGCGGTGCAACGATATACTGCATACAGCTTTCCCTGCAAAGCAGCGGATTAATCGGCCGTTCAGACTGATTGACTCGGCTTACCCAGGTCGCCAGTTCGCTATTGCCATCAATATTCGTATCCAAACTATCCCAGCTTGCATTCAGTTGATTCTCAATAGTATAAAAACGAACAAACTCAACACCATTATGAAATTGCAGCAATGCCCAGTGTTGATCAAAAGCTCTGCTAATACCCTCGCCATCACTTTTGAGTAAAACATTTTTCATCCCGTCTAAAAACGGAATCATTTCAGCCAACTGATATAAATTCTGCGAAGTATTCTTGATCAAGCCATTGATTTCTCGAGAATACCGTCTATATTCGACACCCCGCTGATTGTCGAAATTGGCCATTAAACCCAAATAACTTATAAAGCAGAACATCATCACGACAGCCAACAGTATTAAACTGCTCCCCAGAGAGATCTTCCATCTCATGCTGCGGTACCTTCGCCCCTGAATATTAGGAGTAAACTGTGCTTCTTCTAATTGATTCTCTGAATTATTTTCCATCAGAATTTCTGCTTAGAAACGATAGGAAGCCTGGATCGCGTAAAGATCCCAGTGCTGACTAAGTGGACCTTCAGCGGTTGGATTGTCTAATCTCGAGAGCCAACCCGTACCATTGACATAATGGTATTCAGCACGGAGCATAAATTGCGGCGTAGCATTCCAACGCAACCCCACAGTGATATCCTTAGCAAACCGAGAATGCTCTAAACCATTGCGCGCAGTCGGATTCAATGCAGCCCAATGACTTCCGTCCCGATCCGATCTATCAGTAAAGAGAGCGTCATACCGTAGAAGACCAACCCATTTCGGGGTAAAGCGGTATTCACCTTGAAAGTAATAACTTTCACCAAAGAAATCAAGACCATCCAGCGGCTTAACGTTAAAATTATTATTATACTTAAAGTGACGAATTGCATATTCAGAAGTCAGTGTCCAGCGCTCTGCGTTATATTGGGCTGAGAAGTAGACCGGCGAGAACTGCAATGCACCGGCTTGTAATAATGTACCGGGGCCAATTAAGTCACCCAACCTATTACTAGGATCATAGGATGTATTTAACCATATTCCACTGACGCCCAGGCGAAGTCGTTTGTCATTCGTTTCAAAAATTCCTCGACCAATATACGACACATCTCTCTGTAGATGACCCGGTTGCAGCGCTCCAATCAATGCAAGTTCCGTATCCTTGTCACTCACTATGGGTAGAAATACACCAAATTGAGTCGAAACTGTACCCCAATTGGAAACAGCTGCTTCGCCGTACAATTGCACAGAATCTCCTGAAAGACTTATATTACGTACCCTATCAAAATAAATCGATTGCGGCAACATGATGCTAGGACGCGTAAACGGTACATCACGCGTGTCGTTATAAAAACCGAATGGATTTTTCAATCTGCCAACGCGTATACCAAACTGATTGGCCTCATGCGAGTATATTCGATAATCCAAAAATCCAAAGTCAAGACGTGGCATGCCCGTGTTGCCCTCGCCTGCTCTGCGTGACAACACTTGCGCGGATAGCAATACTCTCGGCAATGGCCGCACGGAAGCATTAAGCCCTGATTCTGTGAGTCCAAAGCTTCCACCGTTATCACTATTTCCAAAAACATCGTTATCTGAAGTCGTAATATAAGCCTGGCTGGCGAATCCATGGATCTGCAGATCGGCGGGAAGATCTGTTCTTCGAAACCAATTTACCGCCGTACTGACCAATCCGGGCTTTTCCTTCGTGCTAGCTGATTCAGTTGCTTCTGTAGGTAACTCCGATGTTTGCAGCCATTTAACGGGTGATTTTATAGATTCAATTTGCTTTTGCACTTGAACGGATTCTTGCGCATACGCCGAAAAACAGCTGACACAAAATAACAAGACCCATCGTCTCGCTATCCCCGGGAAAGCACCTAAAAATTGGCTACTTAATCTCGAGCACGTTAACTTTTTCATTAATATCCGCTCTCCATAAATACCCTATTGCACCAGGTGTAGTAGCTACTTTAGTAAGCATTTCTTCAGTTGAGTTTACTTTGATGGGTGCTTGGCCAGTTCCTGAATAGACTAACCGATCCCATGTGGATCTTAATTGGTAAGGAAATACGTTTAATTTTTCCTTAGAAAAATTTTGATGCAGTTGATCATCATCGGAAAATACAAAGACTCTAATCTTGGTACCGTCAGACCAAGTCTTCAAATGCATGCTAAATATAGAGCGCAACGAGTTGACTGAGAGTGCTTTCTCGCTGACCCCTGTATTAATCACAATTTCATAGCGATCATTTGCCCTGACCTCAGCCTTTATGCCTAAAAGACATATTGCTAGAGCGAAACAAAAGTAGACTTTAATATTTAACAAACAAAGCCTTGAAGATTTTATTCGTATAGAGAAATGAAATAAACTCAAGAACTGGATTCCTGATTCAATACAATTCCACTAGTTAATATGAGTGGGGCTATATTTACCGCAATCGGTTAGGACCTCCCAAGCATCATGATGCTCTTTATACATTCTAGTCAATACATCATCTATATTTGCATAATAAGGCCTACGCATACCATGATAATTTACAGGTGGGCCAATTGGATTAAAACTCAAGCCGTTATATCCAAGCAACCTATTAAGAGCAGGATCCTTAGCGGATATCCAATATCTAATATTATGTTTGACTGACATACGCATGACAGCAGCCATTAGCAATAAACTTAAGTGTGGAGTAGAACGTCTATCCGAAGCTCGCCGGTCTCTTTCGGCAACACTTTCATTGGTTATTTCTGCTCTAGGTTCACGACGCTCTCCTCTACGCCGATCAAACTGTTTCACAACAACAGAGCGTGAGATCTCAGCAATATGCTGACGGGGCAAGGCTTTGATATTACAAAGCGTTGGATCAAGTTGCGTATATAATTCGACTGGAAATAATTTTTCAGGTTGCAACGGGTCGAATAAGATTAAACGGACTGCGCCAATAAAATCTCCAGATGAGCGGAATCGTAAAAGAACATGAGAAGAATGATTATCGTAATTGTCTTTTTCCAGTTTGTCTGGGTAAAGTGAAGCGTCAAGAAAGTCGTGCTCTACACAAAATACCTGATAACGGATTCGATAAACAATCTCAAGCAGTTCATTTGTATTAGCTTCTACAATTTCAAAATACTTCTGAAAGTTATTATACATATCACTCATAAAGTTACCCAGTTGAGTTATAAGTGGTCGGCTATACCCACATTCAAAGATTATTGAGCTTAAATCTTAATCATTCAACTAAGAATTAGTAGTAGTAGTAAATTTGTCTAGTCTAGGCAATGAGTAAAAATAGTAAACCGTATTTGCACAATGTCATATTCGAATAAACGAGGGAACTACAGTGCATTTTCTATCTTCAATCGCATAAAGCAAATACTTTCTCATTCAATAAGTAATATATGCTAATTGCAGCAATCATTTAAGTATATTTAAAGTGAATATTCAATAAATCTTTATTATTTAGCAGAAGAATTGCCACAAAGATGTAAGCCTGTGCACAATAAACAACATATCGTTGCAATACGTGGAATCTCGATGTATTTAACGGCATGATTTAATTTTGCGCTAAAGCGAATAAAACAATCCGCCTCGTGAGTGATTCGAAGTTAAACCAGCACTTCGATCGGTATAGGATGACTAAGAAATGCTGTCGGACTGGCAGACAGACCATAGGCGCCCGACTGCAATATTACTACCAAATCACCAACCGATGCTTTTGCCATTAGCATTTGATCGGCCAACAGATCTAAGGGCGTGCAAAGCGGCCCCACAACCGAAACAACCTCCTTTTCAGCGCCCTGAACCTTATTTCCGATTGCGACTGGATAATTCTTGCGGATTACTTGACCAAAATTACCGGAAGCCGCCAAATGATGATGTAATCCTCCATCAGTCACTAGAAAAACTTGTCCTCGCGATACCTTCCGTTCCAAAACCCGGCAGACATAAACCCCCGCTTCTGCCACCATGTATCGGCCTAGTTCGATCACGATCCGAGCATCAGGCAATTGCCGTTTTACTTGGGGCATCAGGCGCTGTAAATTTTCACCAATGGCAGCAATATTCAATGTCTGATCACCGGGAAAATAAGGAACACCAAAACCACCGCCAATATTGAACAATCGCACGGGTGATGGTGCATGCTCTGCAAGCAGAATACCCAATTGAAAAGTTTTTGCATGCATTTCCTGAATCGCTGTTGCATTCAAATTCTGTGAGCCACTGAAAATATGAAAGCCAACAAAATTTAATCGATGCATACCTAACCGGATCAGCATATCAGGCACACGTTCAGCATCTACGCCAAATGGTTTGGATCCACCACTCATTTTCATTCCGGAAGATTTGAGCTCAAAATCCGGATTTACTCGAATGGCCACATTTGGAATAATGCTTAAATATTGACCCAATTGCGCGACCAATTCCATTTCCTGCTCGGATTCCAGATTGAGAACGACACCGGCAGCAATAGCGCTGCGCAGTTCATGCTCTTTTTTTCCCGGTCCAGCGAAGCTGATTTGCTCAGGCGATAGCGTTGTATCCAATGCCATTCTCATTTCGCCAGCGGAAGCGACGTCCATTCCATCAACCAATCCCGCTAAATGTTGTACCACTGCAGGCATAGGATTCGCCTTCATCGCGTAATGCAGCAAAATTTCTTCTGGTAAATGCTGACGCAACAAGACAATCCGCTCTGTTATTTTTTGCCGGTCATACGCATAAAACGGAGTTGACCCAACACGTTGCACCAACCGAGTCAGTGCAATACCGCCTATTTGCAGACAGTCATCCAACACAGGAAACTGCACAAGCGGCGCATGCTCCGGAGGTGAGTTGTTCATTGCGCGTCTCCCATAAATAAATGCTGCACTTCGTAGAAAAGGAATTTGCGGTCTATCTTACCGTTCGGATTACGCGGCAAATTCCCTTCACGCACTTCAATATGCTTCGGCTGCATATAAGCGGGCAAATGCAGCTTGCACGCCGCCAACAAATTATCTGTATTCAACGGAATAGCTTTCCGTGCTGTCACAATCACCACAATCGCCTGCCCCAGCACTGGATGTGGAACACCGATGGCAATGGCTTCTGCGACACATTCTGTAGCGCAGATGACTTCCTCCACTTCCGTCGGGCTGACCCGGTAACCCGAAGTTTTAATCATCGCATCGCGACGCTCAATGAAATAAAGAAATCCTTCCTCATCCATCTGCACGGTATCACCCGACCAAGCGGCAATTTCCGCAAGCGGTAGGCCAGACTGACGCGGTTTAACCGGTTTAAAACACATCGCTGTTTTTTCCATATCATTCCAATAGCCCATCGCGACCAAGACACCCCGATGCACCAATTCTCCAGGTTCACCCGGCACACAGTGTGAGCCATCCTCGCGCAACACCAGTACTTCAACATTTGGTATTGCTTTTCCGATAGAATTTGGACGCCGATCCAGCTCCTCCGGCGCCAGACAAGTTGAGCGGAAGGCTTCAGTAAAGCCATACATCAAGAATATTTGCGTAACCGGCAAAGCTTTACGTAATCGTTCCAATGCCATGCGCGGCATGGCGCCACCTGAACTGGTGATATAACGCAATGAAGACACTTGCCCCCAATCCAACTGAGCCAGTTGAATCCACAGCGGCGGAACCGCTGCAAGGCCAGTGATCTGTTGTTCTCTGATAATCTGGATAATGTCACGTGGCAACAGATAATTCATCAAAACATTTGTCGCACCGGCATAAAATGCGGTAGTGAGCTGACTCAATCCATAATCGAAACTCAGCGGCAACACGGTCAGAATCCGGTCATCGCGTTGATTTCCTAAATATTGCGTTACACTTTTTGCACCCGCCATCAGGTTACGATGTGAAAGTACGACTCCCTTGGGTTTACCGGTGCTACCTGAAGTATAGAGAATCGCTGCCATATCACTATCGATCGTGGGGAATGCAGTGTAATTCCGGTTTACAGCGTGCAATGCTTCCCAACTCATAACGAGAAGTCCGGCAATAACCGGAAGTTCATCCTGAGCATCTACCACAACGACTGTATGCAAATCATGACAAGACAACAAAACCGCTTGCAGTAATTTCAAGCGTTCCAATGAAGTGACTAGTACTCGAACATTACAATCGACCAGAATGTAAACCACCTGTTCGGGTTTTAATATCGGATTCACTGGAACAAATACACCACTTGCCGCAGAGGCAGCAAATAATGCCACAACTGTTTCCAGGCGTTTCTCAAGATAAACAGCGACGCGCTCACCGCGGCTTAAGCCTATTGCACGCAAACCATTTGCTTTTGTTTCTATTTCTCCGGCCAGAAAGGAATAACTCATTGTTTGATTTCGGTACAATAATGCCTCAGCATCGGGTATACGATCAGCCGCTTGAAAAATCAGATCATGAATTAAGTCAGTCATTTATCAAATTCTTTATTGTCATACAGGCAGAAAAAATCAATTGAATTAGATTGTTAATATTATAATCGGCTTTAGCTCACAAGTTGTTATCAACATGCATCAAACTGGCCAAAGTCTGGGCAAAAGAAACACCGTCTTTGCGGAATCGCGTAAACTATCGAATCCTTATACTTAGTTAGCATAACAGTAGACACAACAATCATGATGGTACGTACACGATTTGCACCGAGCCCGACCGGTTATCTCCACATTGGTGGCGCACGCACCGCTCTTTTTTCCTGGGCCTATGCACGAAAACATGGCGGTAAATTCATTCTGCGCATTGAAGATACTGATCTAGAACGTTCGACCCAGCAGTCGATACAAGCAATCCTCGATGGCATGGCATGGCTAGGACTGGATTATGATGAAGGACCGTTCTATCAGATGCAGCGATTAGCACGTTACCATGAAGTTGCCGAACAATTGTTACAGAATAACCAAGCCTATTATTGCTACGCCACCAAAGAAGAATTGGAAGAAATGCGTGAGCAGCAATTGGCGGCCGGCCTAAAACCACGCTACGATGGTCGCTGGCGTGATTCCAAAAAAACGCCGCCCGCCGGTGTCAAACCAGTGCTTCGATTCAAAAATCCAATGCAAGGCCATGTCACAATTAATGACCAAATCAAGGGACGCATTACTGTCGCCAATAGTGAATTGGATGATTTGGTGTTGTTACGCGGTGACGGCGTGCCGACTTATAATTTCAGTGTAGTGATTGACGATCTGGATATGAACATCAGCCATGTCATTCGCGGCGATGATCACGTGAATAACACGCCGCGCCAAATCAATATTCTTAAAGCTCTGAACGCGCCGTTACCAGAATATGCGCATGTCCCCATGATATTGGGTGCCAATGGCGAGCGTTTATCCAAACGACATGGCGCTGTCTCAGTTATTCAATATCGTGAAAACGGTTATTTGCCAGAAGCTCTAACGAACTATCTGGCAAGACTTGGATGGTCGCATGGCGATGAAGAAATATTCAGCCGCGAGCAACTGGTTGAGTGGTTTGACTTATCGGCGATTAGCCGCTCCCCAGCCAAATTCAATCCGGAGAAACTACATTGGATCAATCAGCAGTATCTTAAAAAAACCGATAATGCGCGTTTGGCTGAATTGGTCATTCCTTTCCTGGCAAAAGATGATTGCCACGTTACCGGCGGTCCTGATTTAGCACTTGTTGTCGATTTACTAAAGGAAAGAGTAAATACCATCGAAGAACTTGCGGACGCTGCCGTTTACTTTTACAGGCCATTGGAGCCCGCCGATGAACTGAAAACGCAACATCTGACCGCAGAAGCAAAACCCATTCTAGCCGCTCTGATAGAAAAATTTAACCATATTGAATGGACGCGCGAATCTATTCACGCTGAAATAAAAACAGCAGCCAAAGATCATGATGTCAAATTGCCTAAAATCGCGATGCCACTTCGGATTATGGTGACCGGTGAAGTTCACACGCCTTCCATAGATGCGGTATTGGAATTGCTTGGTCGTGAAGAAACGCTCGTCCGCATGAACAATTGTCTGAGCAGTTTTGCTGATTGATCTTTTCTTTACAATGAATCAAGGCATCAGTATAATCCCCCTTCCTTTGATCAGGGGGTATAGCTCAGCTGGGAGAGCGCTTGCATGGCATGCAAGAGGTCAGCGGTTCGATCCCGCTTATCTCCACCAGTTCATCACTGATAGAACAACGCTATAGCGACATAAAATTTGTCCCCATCGTCTAGAGGCCTAGGACATCGCCCTTTCACGGCGGTAACACGAGTTCGAATCTCGTTGGGGACGCCAAATAAAACTGATAGTAGTATAAATTCTGAAATTTTTTCTTCTCCGCACAAAATCTGTTCGTAATACATGGGATCTGAATCTTTAGACATCCTAGAGGAATTGTGTCTGTCGAATTTCCGTCACAAGGGTGGTCACATTAAATTAAAATACCCTCAAAGAATACTCGTACTCTTCGCTCAAAATTAAACAAACTGGATTGGCACCTTTATACTCAAAATCAGCGAGATTAAGGCGAATATCTTTTTCAAAACAAGCTTCAGGCAAACTATGAAAGCGGTGAGCGCCATAGGAAACCGCAACAGAGCAAGCAATCGATATGCCCAATATGCTGGCACATAAATGAATCCAAGGGTATAGGAATCGCTCAATATTATAGATCAGCCACCACTCATGTAGCCAACAGTACCCGTGATGGCAGTGGGGGATCCCATCGCAACTGAAGTGCCAATGGCTCTTTCATGTTCACATTCTCACGCCCTGGTAGGTGACGGCGGGGAGATCACCACGAATATCAACTATCTTCCAGCACAGGCAGGAATGAAAGAACACTGAAAAGACGGAAATAAATTTTGTTGGTTTTTTATGGAATTGCTAAGAATTCGTTATTGGAAGTTCAAAACATATCAACATGCTATTTTAAAATAAAATCCCGGACGATTCTAATCTGATTGTCGTCCATCAGCATTGGAGCATGGCCGATACCGGGCAACTCGACAATTTTGGCTTTTGCGCCACGTACTTGCATCTGTACAGCAGTTCCAGCCGTTAATATATCCGATTCAATTCCACGCAAAACCAAAGTTGGATTAGCTAACTTATCCCATTGCGTCCATAAATCAATATCCTTGATTTCACGATCTTTAAAGCTGACTGCAATCCTCGGGTCATAGCGAAAACCAAAGGATCCATCTGCATATTCGCGTGCACTGTGAATCGCCATATGATTCCACTGATCCTCAGTTAATGGACCAAAAGACGCAGAAATCATTTTCATATACTGTTTAAATTCTTCAAAACTAGAAAAGCGCGGATCTTTACCCACATAATCGGCAATTCTTTTCAGAGCAACCGCAGGAATCAACGGACCAATGTCACTCAGTACCAATTTATTGATTGTAAAAGGCAGATTCGGTTGTATCGCTAGAATCATTCCGATCAATCCTCCCATCGAAATACCCACCCAATCCAACGTAATCTTTGATTGGTATTGCGCCTGAATATGAGCCACTAAAGCCATCGCGTCGGAAAGGTAAAGCGGGTAATAATCATAGTCATGTGCATGCTCTAACCAGTCGCTCTGACCTCTCCCCACGACATCCACGGAAATTACCCTGCAGTCCGATTGCAAAGCCTGTGCAAGATAATCGAAATCACGGCAATTACGAGTTAATCCATGGACGCAGATGACAACATGCGGATTTTGCGCATCACCCCAATCGGTATACGCAAGATGATGTGGAACTTTTTTCGTACCATCTGCCGATAATGTGGGGACAAGCAATCGATTGATTGATATTTTCATTGTTTATTTTTGCGCTTATAACAAAATAGGTTAAAACGAAGCGTAATGCTCATGTTGCCCAATCTTCACATAAACCTGGTCTATCGGATATACGGTATATAAAATTTTTTAAATCCCAAATCGATTACCGCTTAAAATGAAAATGCAAATCCATAACTATAACTTGAATAGAAGAGAAATATGAAATTGTCAGAACTCTATTGGCATCGCATCACTCCATTACACTTTCTGTTATGGCCTTTAAGTGTTTTCTATAGTTTCTTCTTAGTACTAAAGAAATTGTGCTATTGGCTGGATATTTTGCCTTCGATCAAGTTACCAGTGCCTGTCATTATGATCGATAGTATCAGTATTGATGATGGTGGCAAAACGCCTCTGCTGCTCTGGCTTGTTGATTGCTTACTGGCGCATGGTTTTTCACCCGGAATCATCACACGGGGTAACTATGATAATCCTGGGCCACCTGACGCTGTAACCACCAACAGTGATCCTCATCGTGTCGGTGGAAAAACATTTTTACTCGTGCAGCATTGTGGAGAATCATGTCCTGTCTGGGTTGGAAATGACAGAGCCGAAGTTGCAAAAAGACTTCTGAATGCACATCCAACTTGCAATGTCATCATCTGCAATGATGGCATGCAATATTATCGCCTTGAGCGGGATATTGATCTGGTTGTCGTTGATTTTAGCGAGCAGAGCTTCGGCAACGGATTGCTCTTGCCTGCCGGCCCATTACGGATGAACCTTAAGTATTTGGGGAATTCCAGCATTATCGTAACAAATGAAAAACAAAATCATCATACTAATACGAGCAAATGGGGGAAAACCTACAATATGAAGCTGATCAATGAAATTGCCTATAATGTACGAAACCCGTTAGTCCATCAATTGGTTTCAGATTTCAAAAACAAACGCGTGCACGCCATTGCAGACACGGATAATTCTTCTTGGTTTTTTGATTTTATACAGAGAATAGGCCTAAATGCAGAATTACACTCGTATGTAGAGAATCACCGGTTTACTCAACCAGAGATTTATTTTTCTGAAGCAGATGTTGTACTCATGCCAGAAGAAAATGCTTTACAGTGCCAGGGTTTTGCAGACAGCAAGCTTTGGGCGTCGCCCAAAAAAGCTTGGGTAAATAGCGAATTGCAGTCCATCATATTGAAGAAACTTGGGAATAATTCGACGCTGCAAAGTCGACTATAAATCCGATCCAATCAGGCTTTTCTGGTCAATTTTCGACCGGCGTCAACCCTAGTTCAGGGCATCATGCAGGTGGCACCGACCACTCATTTTGTTTTGCTTTCCCAAGCCCATCTTGTTCAACAGCATATTTGCCTAAACATCCGGTTGGCATATAATTGAACTTTAGCAATTAAGGGCGTCTATTTTTCCTATACGCACCAATGCCATGCGTGATCATTGTGCGAATTCATGTAATATCAGTCGATCAAACTGATCCGATTCTCACCTAAGAAATCCCTGAATCACTGCTTTTAAATAAAAAATAAGCATTTTGCTTATTCTCTTATTTTGTGAGCCTTCTATACTGGTTTAACTTTGTCACTCAGGGGCGATTCAAATGAAGCAATCTGAAATTCAAGATAAATTTAAGTCAGAAAATT